>CACXYH010000006.1 GCA_902771785.1 uncultured Prevotellaceae bacterium | reverse complement strand
ACTTTCCGATTATCGCAAACGCATCATTCATGACATTCAGACCAGGCAACTCAACATCGAAGCCATGACCGTATTCCTGAGTGTTGTCCAAGAGTCTCAGGAACTCCTCAGTGCCCTTCGCCATCTGATGAGGGGAGAGGGCAAGATTGGAGAATGACCGTATAATATCAATCAAAAAAGGCAACGACATCGCCCACTTCGGTTGAGAGTCGTTGTCTTTGCTATATGCTTTTGTTCAAAGACCTTTAGGCACTAAGCCCCACTGCGTCGTGATGACGTGACGGGGCTGCTCGTTACAGGAGGGTATTCTTCGTGGTTATATTATTGGATCCAGTGGAAATACACATAGAAAGCGATCTCTATGGCAATCGTTATGATTGACAGAAGGGATACACAAAAAGAACCATCCCTTTTGTGTATTTGAAAATGATTTTGATTGATAATAAGCGATATAACTCAAAAACAAACCATCATTTTCGGTCATATTCGGTCATGTTAGCCTACCAGAAACGGCACTTTAGCCTACCTAAAGCGGCACTTTGACCCACCTCAAGCGGCACTTCAACCCACTTGAAGCGGCACTTTAGCCTACCTAAAGCGGCACTTTAACCCACTTGAAGCGGCACTTTAACCCATCCAAAGTGCCGTTTTACCCGCCTATTCCCCCCAAAACATGACCGAATATGACCGAATATGACGGTTTAATTTTGGATTATCTTGCTAATACACAGCCATTTACGAACAAAATATGACAGATGACGGAAGAAATCGAATCAAAAAAAAATCTGCGTCAGCTTAGGTGGTAGATAAAGAAATTGCGATTTGTATCAAAACGCGTTCCGTTTTGATACAAAACGCATACCGTTTTGGGCCAAAACGGAAATGAAAGGAATGTCAACGATGAAAGCGCAGCAGCCCCTCTAAAGGACTCTTCAGTACCGTTCCCATCCTAAAGCCCTCGCTCTCGACAGCCTCACGAAGCAATCCGCCATAATGGAAAGCAATGCTGCCCACCGCAGAAACCGGCAAGTCGGGGCGCCCATACTGACAGACGTTGCGGCGCAAGAATTGCCGGAAATTATCAACGACCAGCTCACGCACAGCAGGATTGTCAATGTGCTGACGGATGAACGGAGAAAGAGAGGCCAGGAAGCGATTTGCCATTGGCTGACGATAGACCCTGTCGATGACCTCAGCCATCGTCAGCTGATATTCGGCAAAAAACATTTCGCACAGCTCGGCTGGCAGTCTGTTCTTAAAAAGAGCATTCAAAAAGCGAATGCCAAGCACGGCTCCACTACCTTCGTCGCCCAAGATATAGCCCAGCGGAGGCGTGTTCTTTACGATCTTCTGTCCATCGAAGAAGCAGGAATTGGCGCCCGTTCCCAGGATGCACGCAATGCCTTCCTCCTGACCACAGAGGGCACGTGCCGCCCCCAAAAGGTCGCCCTCAGCCTCAACTGTCGAAGCGTTTGGAAAGGCATCAGTCAGCAGATGCTGCATGGAAGGCTGCAACTCTGGCCGCAAGCCACTGCCATAGAAATACACCTCAGTTACTTTCGATGCATCTAAGTTAGGAAGTAGTTCTGCTTTTAAGACGTCGGCAATAGTTGCCTCGCTTTGATGAAAGGGATTAATGCCCTGGGTATGGACAAATGCAACGTCGTCACGTGCAGCGACTAAGGCCCAATCTGTCTTCGTACTGCCACTATCAGCTATGAGTTTCATGTTTCTTTCCTATTTTAACAAGAGTTGTTTCCACTGTTCTGTAATTGCACTTACATTAAATCGGCGGGCTATACTCATCGCAACAACGGATTGGTGCGACCAGTCTATTAGAGTAGCCTCGTGCAGCTTCGCAGCCAAATCGTCAACGCATCCATTGCGGAAATAGATACCGAAATCGCCCATGATTTCCTGGCTGGTAGGCAAATCAGAGGATACAACCGGCAACCCATGAGCCATTGCCTCGACCAGCACAAGCCCAAAGCCCTCCCATCTGGAACTCAGCACATAGACCTGTGCCTGGCTGTAATAGTCCTGAATATGAGTGGTAAAAGGATGAAGAAAGACACGCTGTTCCAGCCCATAGGCCGCAATCTTCGAACGATAGAGTTCCTCCTCCGGTCCCTCGCCGACGATGTCAAGCGACCAGTCCTGATGGGTTTGCGCAAAAAGGCGGAAAGCATCTATCAGCAAGTCGAAGCCCTTATGCCTGTGGGAGAAGCGGCCCACCGCCAGGAAGCGATGCGAAGTTCCGGCGGAAGGACATCCTGGCACCAATGTGGACTCCGCATCATGTTGGCACAGCAAAACGGTCTCGTCGAGTTTGCTGAACTGATAGACATAATGCCGTTTCCGCTCAGGTCCTATATATGCAGAGGCAGCACCGAAAAGAGCCTCGAACGAATTATGTATCCAACCCACCAATTTGACGCCTGCCAAATAAGGGCGAAGGGTGGCCAAACGGGCAGCCAATGGAGCATGCACACCAACAATGACATCGTAATTGCCTTGCTTCAATTCCTGGGCCAACGCCTTTCGCATGGGCTGAGGAAAAGAGCTACGCGCATAGAGGTTTGACAACCACAACGACTGCGAGTGCGACTTTACGTAAAGTCCACCATAAACCTTGCACACGATCCGCTTCCATCCCTCTACACGAGGGTATGAGAAGAAGCGGAAATGGATGGCTGCGTCACCAAGTCCGTAGAGAGAGACATCGACCCCCTCTTGTCTGTCGAAAGTCACGATAGACACATCGAAATCCTTAGCCAGCTGCATGGCAATCACCGCCGTCACCCGCTGCACGCCTCCTACAGTGAAGATAGAATCGACAAGAAAACAAATGCGCTTCATCGCCATCACGAATAACTTAGTGAGCAATCCTACTATATGCAGCTTCCAGCAGGTCTACACAAGCCGACACATTGTACTTCCGTTCAAGGCATTCCCGCAAATGGGGTTGAGACGCATCATCGTCCAAAGCCCGCAAGACTGCCTGACCGATATCATCAATATCGTAAGGATTTACCAATTGTACTGAATCCTGGTCATAATACTCTTTCGGGCCGCCCAATTTAGTGATCACGATATTGCACCCATGCATGGCCGCCTCGAGTGCTACAAGTCCCACGCCTTCGTTCAGACTTGGCAGCGCAAAGACTTTTGCCCGATTATAAAGACTGCTTAGCTCCTCATCACTCACGAAACCCAACAGCTCTATATTTTCTGCACCAGCTATCATAGCCCTTAACTCGGCTTCTGATTTAGAGTTTCCCTTATTTCCCACCAATTTCAATCGGAAACCATATTTCTGTGCAGCCTTTATCAATGCAGGCACGTTCTTGCGTGGTTGCGTCATGGTACCTACGAAGAGGCAAAATTTCTCCTTTGCAATCGCCGGGTTAAAATGCGGTTCCCGGAAAGACAGAGGGACAATAGCCACTTTTTGCTTTTCTATGCCATATCCCCTGCACAAATAGTCAGCCTCGTATTGTGTTCGGGCAAAAAACAACTTCACGTCCTGCTTCAATTGACGAAGCATATAGTTTTGAGAGAACAGACGAAGTTTTGAGCAGCCGAAATATGTTGCCAACCGATATTTCCACATAGGGGTATTCGTGTCAATAATCGGTGAAAAAACAAAGTTTGGATTTATACCGCTACCCCAATGTATCATATCATAATTCCAGAGGCCAAAACCAAACACATGAACAACATCAAACTTTTTCCAATCATAATGGCCCCAAGGGTTTATTCGTTCTACGACATGGCCCCTACGCAACAGCTCATCGGCCCATATCTCTGCCTGCATCTTGCTACCATCAGCCTTTCCCATGTAACAGGCACCTGGATACATTACATAAGCAATCGTCATAATATCATCATTTTGAGCGCAAAAATACAAAAAAAAAACCACAAAAGGGCTTATTTCATTTTTTTTTTGTAATTTTGCATGATGTAATAAAGGAGCAGCCAGTTGTTTTTTTGAACTATTTGTTATGAAAATACTATTTCTTGTCTTCCACGGTTTCTCGGAGCACAGTGGTATCTCAAAGAAAATACACTATCAGGTAAAAGGACTGCGCGAGAACGGGCACGACGTCCGGCTGTGTCACTACAGCTTCTCGCCACAAGGACACCGATGCCGCTACATTGACGAAACGCTTCTGAAAGACTATGGCACTGGACTACTCGCAGCCCTCCGTCAACGCACGGATTACAGCTGTCTGTTGGACTATTGTGTGAATGAAGGCATAGAGATGGTCTATGCACGCAGTTTCCAGAACGCCAATCCATGGCTCATCAGCTTCTTTAGCCGCCTGCGCAAAGCAGGCATCAAGGCCGTCACCGAAATTCCTACTTATCCATACGACCATGAATTTGACACATTCCCCTGGAACATCAAGCTAAAGCTCAAAATTGACAAGCTATTCCGCCATAAACTGGCACGCGAGATGAACGCCATCGTCACATTCTCTGATGCCGATTGCATTTTCGGCCAGCGCACCATCAGAATCAGCAACGGAGTAGACTTCGACAGCATTCCAATACATCAGCCACAACCTGCGGCCGACGGTTCAATCCACCTCATCGGGGTGGCTGAGGTGCATCTGTGGCATGGATACGACCGCCTCATTGCCGGTATTGGCGAGTATTACAAGCATGCGACCAACCCAAAAGATGTGTTTTTCCACATCGTTGGAGGTGTTCATCCTCACGACATGGAAGAAGGAACCGCATATTACCCTGCCTTCCGAGAAATCATCAAGCAGTATCAAATCGAGAAAAGAATCATTTTCCACGGCACCCTGTTCGGCCAAGAACTTGACGAGGTGTTCAACAAATGTCAATTTGCCATAGGATCGCTGGCCCGCCACCGAAGTGGAATCACAGTCATCAAGACACTAAAGAACCGAGAGTATGCCACACGTGGCCTTCCCTTCATCTATAGTGAGCAAGATAGCGACTTCGACCAGCAGCCATATGTCATAAAAGCACCTGCCAGCGAAGCGCCCATCGACGTAGAGGAAATCATCAAGTTCTTGGACACCTTCAAGATGACTCCTTCAGAGATACGCCAAACAGCAAGCCGTCTGTCATGGAAAATACAGATGGAACATGTCGTCAAGGAAGTTTTCAAGCAAAATTGAGCCTGTTTTAAATATTTATTTGTATATTTGCAGCAAATCCGCCATACATGTCCTCTACCGTCACTATAGGTATTCCTGTTTTTCAGGCAAAAGACTACATTGAAGCAACAATGCAGTCGGCCTTATCGCAGACCTATCCGAACATAGAGTTTCTTATAGTAGACGATTGCGGAAACGACGGAACCATTGGCATCATCGAGCAATTACAAAAGAATCATCCCCGCGGCCAGCACATCCGCATCTTACGAAATGAGCAAAACATGGGCGTTGGACCATCGCGCAACCTCATCATCGACGAAGCCAAAGGAAACTACCTGTATTTCATGGACTGCGACGATGTGATTGAGCCAAACACCATAGAGCTGATGGTAGAAGCTATTCTTCAGAACGATGCCGACATCGTATATGCCTCATACGAAAGAATAGACAACGTGAACAATGAGCCGACAAAGCAGTTTGTGTATTCTGCCTTATCAGTGTGCCAGCCAGAAGCATTCGCCAAACACGTATTTAAGAACTATGGCAAATTCCAAGTCTCCGTGTGCAACTGGCTTGCCGACCTGACTTTCCTTCGCGAAAACGGCCTTAAATTCATTGATGCCATTTTCTGGGAAGACATGGTGTTCACCTACGAACTGGTGATAAGAGTCAGGCGAGCCGTACTGTTGCCCAACATTACCTATCACTATCTTTGTCATCCGAACTCGCTGTCAAACTATCAGGACCGCAAAATCATATACAAGGACGAAATTCTGAAGAACATCTCGACCATCGGCTATCTGAAAAGGAAATGCCACGATTTTCGCAGCAAGACGTATGCCCCATACATGTGCTACGACTTAGAGATGAACAGCTTCTACATCATCTGTCACATTCTGAAACACCAGCTGCGCATTTCTCCCTCTTTTTCCGATGAAGAGCTACACCAATGCATGCAGTTTCCTCTCTCTTTATCAGACATAGCACGGTTTAAGCACAAAAGAGCCTCCAACCTTGCACTATGGCTCATTGCGCATCAGCCAACATCTGTGTTCATGCTAATCATCAAGGCTCTCGGCCGAAAGAAAGGCGTATTATAAATAGCAAGAATTATGCAATACGAAGTGACAATAGGAATACCAGTCTATAATTCTGAGAAGTATCTAAAAGAGACGCTTGAGTCGGCTTTATCGCAGACCTTTCCAAGCATCGAATATCTCATCATGGACGATTGTAGCACAGATACCTCCATGGCTATTGTGCAAGCGTATCAGCAAACACACCCACGAGGAGAACACATCAGAATCATTCACCAACCACGAAATATGGGGATTGGCATTGCCCGCAATCGCATCATCGACGAAGCCCAGGGGCAATATCTCTATTTCTTAGATGCCGACGACATCATTACCCCAGATGCCATATCCCTGCTCCATGAGAATGCCATTCAAAACAATGCCGAGATGGTTTATGCTTCGCACGAACGCATAGAAGAATTTGATGGTAACCACAATACTACCGTATTTCAACATGCCAAACGCAACTTCACTCAAGAAAACGAATTTGCGAACTATGCATATGAAGAATATGGAAGATTGCCTGCACCTGTTTGGAATATACTGTTTAGGATGGAAGTCTTCAGGAAAAACCAGCTTCGCTTCGCCGACACCAACTTCTGGGAAGACTTCACCTTTCACATGGACTTGCCGTCGTACGTTACACGCGTTTCCATGCTTCCGGACATTACTTACAAGTACATCTGCAGAAGCGGTTCGCTATCAAATTTCCAGAAGAGAACGCACATAGACAAGCAAGAAATAGAAAAGACAATCGCTGCCGTAGAACACGTAAAAGCAAACAGCTACCGCATCGCAGACAAGCCATATTTCCCACTGCGCATGTGCAAAGTGATGCTGACATGCTTTTTCATGGTTTGCCATATCATTCAAAAACAAGAATACATCGAGCCCAAATTTACGAACAGCGAACTACATAGTCTTCTGAAATCACCTGTGCCGCTATCAAAAACGCTCTCATTCAGAAAGTGCTGGAGCAAGAACCTGCTACTCTGCCTTTTGGGCATTCTTCCGTCTTCGGTTTCCCTATTACTCGTAAAGCTGATAGGAGGCATGAAAGGCCTGCTATAAACAAATAAGATACAGACATGAATATTCAACAAAATCCGAGCAATATGAACAATCCACTCATAACCATTGGTATTCCTATCTACAATGTTGAGCCATATTTAGAGAAGTGTCTATTATCTATTCTAAATCAAACATACCAGAACCTTGAGATTCTGGCTATAGACGATTGCGGAAAAGACAATTCAATGGGCATTGTACGCGACATGCAGAAGAAGCATCCACTTGGTCATCTTATAAAAATACTGAAGCACGACCAGAACATGGGGCAAGGAGAAGCACGCAACACCATCATTAAGAATGCCACGGGCAAATACATCTACTTCCTGGATTCGGATGACTATATTGAACCGCAAACCATTGACCTTATGCAGAAGGAGGCGGAGATGAACAATACCGACGTAGTAATAGCCTCCATGCGCATCGTCATTTATGAAACAGGAGAGATCAGACCCGCATTCACATACCCATCCCGTATGTTGCTAACGGGTGAAGACGATTTTCCCAACCTCGTCTGTCAAGATTTGCGCTGGCATGTGGGAATTACAAGTTGCAACACACTCTTCAGTACCGACTTCCTGAGGCGAAACAACCTTCATTTCTCCGTCCGGAAAGATGAAGATGCCTTATTCCTTTCCGACTTCTACTCAGAAGTGAAGCGCGCCGTTCTGCTCCCAGACATCACCTATAACTATGTAGGCCGCAAAGGCTCTACCATGGGCAATCAGGCCCGCGACGTCATTCCGGTGTGGGAAATCAGAGAACGCTTTAAAGGCGACAAGTTCATGACGGAACGTTGCGACCGTCTGAGAGAACGTTCGTTCTACGATGTTCATTGCGCTCGCGTTGTAAAGCACAAATTCCGTGCCGTATGCGTTGCACTACGCCATCGCAAGAGGTTTTCCGAAAAGCTGAGCAATCAAGAAATAGCCAATGAGCTCAAGCACCCGGCTCGTTTCAGAGACATTCTGAAATTCAAGCGCTATCGTGGCTTCCACATGCTGTTTTATACGCTCAGCAAGCTCCCATCGCCAATTGCCGTGGCCACTTGTTACGTGATCGGCAAAGCCATGCGATGGGTGTAAATTACAACGAAGGTCAAAACTTATATCGCAGCAAAACTATACATATCAATGGCAAACTGGTACGATAAATATCTAAGCATTTACGGGCGGCCTTTTAGCGAGGTGCCACAGGAGGTGATTGACGGAACGCGGGAGCGGCTGGCACGGCTGCAAAGCGACAAGCCGCTGGCATCCATTGTAGTCATCGGCTATAACGAGGAGACCCATCTGCAGGCTTGTCTTTGGGCGCTGAGCGAAATCAAATGCAAGTACCCGGTGGAAATTATCGGAGTGGACAATGACTCAAAAGACAGAACCGCGGAAATTTACGAGAAATCGGGCATTCCCTACTACACGGAGTACCAGCACTCATGCGGCTACGCACGCCGCTGCGGACTTCAGCATGCACGAGGGAAATACTACTTCGACGTAGACAGCGACACGCTTTATCCGCCACAATACTATGAGGTGATGCTGGAACATCTGATGAAACCCAGCGTAGTGGCAGCTTCAGCCACATGGAGCTATTTCCCCGACGAGCAACACTCGAAACTGGGCCTGCGCATGTTTGAACTCAGCCGAGACCTCTTCCTCTGGATACAGCACTTCAAGCGCCCAGAGCTCTCCGTGCGAGGACTGGTCTTTGCCTACGAGGCAGAATTGGGACGCAAAGAAGGTTATCGGGTAGACATCATCCGAGGCGAGGACGGTTCGATGGCGTTTTCGCTCAAGAAATACGGGAAAATCGAGTTCGTACGCGACCATCGATGCAAAGCGATTACCGGCTACGGAACCATTGGAACGCAATCGCTATGGCAAAGTTTCATAGATCACGTCCGAATACAACTGCGAGGCATCAGCCGGATTTTCCACAAAACAGACCACTACGAAGATTCTGAAGACAATTTGGTGAAACAGTAGTTTTGCGTTTTGTGGCAAAACGTCTTCCGTTTTATGGCAAAATGCATTGAGTTTTGTGGCAAAACGGAGGGCGTTTTATGGCAAAACGCAAATCAGCCTCAGCCATTAGTGACCCAAAAGTGAAGGAAAGTGCTTGTCTGCCAAGGCGATAAGCGGATAGAGCATGGCCACGATGAGCAACGACAGGGCTAATGCCTCATACCAATGGTAACAAATTTTGTCCACATGCAGCAGATGGGCAATGCCAAAGTTAGCGTAAGTAATGAGAACCATGTGAAAACCAATCACCAACAGCGTACCCACGGAGAGGCGAAAAACAAAGCGAGGCACATGGGCATCGAGCAGCTTGCAGCCGCTAAGCACGCCAAAAAGGAACAGGAAATTGACGGGATAGAAGAGGGCGATGTGCAGCAAGAAATGGTCTTCGGCCAAATGCCAGTAGAAGAGAAGCAGACTTGCTGCAAGGCAGCAGACACACCTTAGCGCATCGCGAGGCATGCTGACGTCGCGGAACAGCATCTGGCGACCCATCAGATAGCCTATATAATAATAAGGTAGACGCCGGAACAAGCCCATCGGAACCAGCTCAGGTGCAAAGTACCAATATTTGTTGCCGGCATAAAGGAAGAAAGACAAGATGCAGATTGCTGTCATAATGGCGTGAAAATAGCGTGACCTGCGGGTAGTGTCTATCAACAGATGCATAATCAGAATGGCAGGAAGATACCACAGAGGTCCGTCTAATGGTTGCAGCAGCAGGCTCTCAACAATGGGCTTAACTGCTTCCTGGACAGTAGGCACACTCCCTTGCTGCATACTGAATTTCACAAACCAGTAAGGATAGACAAGCAGATTACAAATGACATAGGGCTTAACAAGCGAACGCCAGTACTTGCTCCACTGCTCAGCAGCATCGTCACGGTCATTCTTCAGATAGCCGGAAATGAAAAAGAAAATGGTAATTATGCAGGATTGCAGATAACGAAAATAGAACCATTCTTGTGACTGAGGAATATGACAGAACACCACGGTTGTCACCGCAATGGCCTTGCCCCAGTCTATCCAATTTATCCTTTTCATTGCTCTGGTTTGCAAAATTACAAAAAAATTCATAATTTATAGTTCATAATTCATAGTTTTTTTATACTTTTGCACAAATGAAGGTGCTTTATGTATTTCACTCCCTGGCTATATGGGGAGGGATTGAACGTATCTTGGTGGACAAAATGAACCACTTGAAAACTGACTTTGGCTACGACGTCGGCATACTGACGACAGACCAAGGTAGTCATGCCATACCTTATCTGCTGACGGATGGCATCTACGTAAAAGACCTTGGCATAAGCTTTCACTTGCAATACAAGCATAAAGGACTACGTCAGCTATGGGAGCGCATCAAGTTGGCGCATCGCTGCGAACTCAGAATGAAAGAGCAGATAGAGGCTTTTCAGCCTGACGTGATTGTATGTGTCGCAACCAGCATGGCAGATATAGCCATCAAAGTGAGCGGAAAAATTCCTGTGGTTGTTGAGTCACACTCTGATTTCAATCACACGTTCTTCGGACAAAAACTCATACAGCGACGCAGAAACTGGCGATTGAAAAGATGCTTAAATCAGGCTCAAGTCATCGTAGCACTTACAGAAGGCGATGCTTCGGAATGGCGAAAGCATTACAAGAATGTAAAGGTGATTCCCAACATGGTGAATCTGAACCAGGGAAGCATCAGCCAGCAAAATAGCAACCACGTCATCTTCGTAGGCCGATTCGACTATCAGAAGCTGCCTACTGAAGCCATCGAAATATGGAAACTGGTTCAACCTGATTTCCCAGACTGGACACTTGACATCTATGGCGAAGGTGAAGAACAGGAAAAGGTAGAACAGGCGGCTTTGGCATCAGGGCTGAATATATGCATTCACAAGCCAACGGCCCGCATCTTCGACTGCTACCGCGAGAGCACCATCCTGATGATGACATCCCAATTCGAACCGTTTGGGCTGGTATTACCTGAAGCCATGAGCTGCGGTTTGCCCGTCGTGGCGTATGACTGTCCCTACGGACCTGCTTCCATCATCAGCCAAGGCGTAGACGGTTTTCTGATTAAGAACAACGACCGCGAGGCTTTTGCACAACAAATGAAACAGCTGATGGCCGACCGCGAGCTACGCCTAAGCGTAGGAAAGAAAGCTGCAGAGTCTGCAAAGCGCTTCGATGCCCGCCGCATCATGCCACAATGGAAGGAATTATTTGAAAAGCTTTGCCATTGAAGACGAAACGCATAGAATACATTGATGCCATGCGTGGCTTCACTATGCTGCTCGTGGTCTACTCTCACATCATGTGGTTTTGCCTGGGCGACCGCTCAATGGGCTTCAACAATGTTTTTTTCCTGTTCCGCCTTCCGTGCTTTTTCTTCATCAGCGGATGGCTGTTTTACAAGCCCTACACTACTTCCGATGTAATGCCCGTAGTGCGAAAGAAGTTCAGAGTACAAATCATTCCCACCATTATCTTCCTGCTGCTACTCGCTCCCCCACCCCTTTTCTTCAGCAAGCTTGGTGCCTTAAAAGGCGGATACTGGTTTACGTTCGCCCTGTTCGAGTTTTTTGTCATCTATCTGTGTTCTGCGCTGACAGTGGGGAAACGCCGACATGGCGACATGCTGATGCTACTTGTCACACTATGCATTTCGGTCGCAGCCTTTCTGTACGACATCTTCTACAATCGCATTTCCCACGAAATAGGAATAGCAAAGGACATCCTGGGCTTTCTTAGTTTCATGACGTGGCGCTACTACCTGTTCTTTTTCTTAGGGGCTATCGCAAAGAAGTACTTCGAACCGTTTCTGCAATTGACTAGCCGAAAAACGCCCCTGGCTGCCTTTGGCATTGGCTTCGCCCTTCTTGCCAGCCTTCCTCAAACAGACAACCTCATGATAGGATATCTGGTATTTGCAGGTGGTGGCATGATGGGAACAACCATTGTCTTCGCTTTTTTCCGCACCTTCGCTTCCTGGTTCAGCCATACTCACATTTTAGGAAGCGCACTACAGTACATCGGAACTCACACGCTCGACATCTACCTGCTACACTATTTTTTTCTTCCCCGCTTTCTGTTGCCATACGGACCACAGCTCAAGGCCTACGGAAGCCCGTTCTTGGAACTGGCGACAGGACTTCTGCTGGCAATCGTCATCACAGCCATCAGCCTGCTGGCAAGCCGCATCATACGCCTCAGCTCATTCCTTGCCCACTACTTGTTTGGGGCACAAAATCCGTCGAAACAACACCATCCACTGCAATAAAACAGAAGCCTAAGAAGAACTGAAGAAACTTGCCAAGACTGAACCACGATTACAGATTATACCTTATAAAACATTCTGCAGTTCCTTCTTGGGCTGGCACAGATAAGAAACAGCCAAAACAACAAGAAAGAACTGCAGAAAAGCCAGAGAGTTAACAACCATGTCAGTTACACTTGCCTCTGAATGCAGCTAACCAATTCACCCACATTGTCTCATGGCAATATTTCGCGTGAACTGAATTTAACTGCGAATGCTTATTCAAGCGCTACCACAAGCGTACTGAAAACTCTAAATTGAGATACTACTTGGCATAGGCTACAGAACGGGTTTCGCGGATAACGGTGATTTTCACCTGTCCGGGATAGGTCATCTCGTTCTGAATCTTCGTTGCACGCCAGGATAAGACATGGCTATAGCCTCCAAATCATTGAGTCGCTTAATATAGGCTTCTACAATTTCGCGACGTGCTCCAGGACGGGCACCGCTAATAGCATCGCATACCTGCACAATCGGAGCAAGCAGCGTCTGCATCTCCATTTCGTCGTGGTGGGCACCGATGGCATTGCAGATGTCTGGTTTCTCCTTGTACATCTCTGCAATTTTGGCTCCGTAAAGTGCGTGCGGCATTTCACTTTCCTCATCGGGCACCTTGCCGATGTCATGCAACAAGCCTGCACGCTTGGCCTTCTTGGGGTTCAGTCCCAACTCCGAAGCCATCACAGCGCAGAGATTAGCTGTCTCACGAGCATGCTGCAACAGGTTTTGTCCATAGCTGCTACGATACTTCATCTTACCAATGATACGAATAAGTTCGGGGTGCAAGCCGTGGATACCCAGGTCGATAGCTGTACGCTTACCTGTCTCGATGATTTCATTGTCGAGCTGTTTCTTCACCTTAGCAACAACCTCCTCGATGCGAGCCGGATGAATGCGTCCGTCGCTGACGAGCTGGTGCAGAGCCAGGCGGCATACTTCGCGGCGCACAGGGTCAAATGCTGAAATAACAATAGCTTCCGGTGTATCGTCGACTACGATTTCAACGCCACATGCAGCTTCCAATGCGCGAATGTTGCGTCCCTCACGACCAATCACACGGCCCTTCACGTCGTCGTTGTCAATATGGAACACGCTGACCGAGTTTTCAACAGCAGTCTCAGTAGCCACACGCTGAATGGTCTGTATGACAATTTTCTTAGCCTGCGCATTGGCATTCAACTTGGCCTCGTCCATAATTTCATTGATGTAGCTTGCAGCTGCCGTCTTGGCTTCGTCTTTCAACGACTCTACCAAACGATTCTTAGCCTCTTCAGCGCTCAAACCAGACAGTTCTTCAAGTTTCTCACGCTCCTTGAGCTGCATTTTCTCCAGCTCTTCGTTTTTCAGAGTCAATGCTTTGCGCTCATTATCGATGCGCTGCTGCTGGTTGTCAAGTTCGTTTTTACGGCGTCCCAGTTCCTCCTGGCGCTGATTGAGCGAGATTTCACGCTGCTTCAGTTTGTTTTCGCTCTGCTGGATATGCTGGTTGCGCTGCTGCACTTCCTTCTCCAGTTCGCTCTTCTTGTTCAGGAATTTCTCCTTCACCTCAAGCAGTTTTTTCTCTTTGACCACCTCGGCTTCCTTGTGGGCAGCATCGAGCATTTCATTGTATTTTCCCTTCAGCACATAGCGGAAAATGAAGTATCCCGCAAGACCACCCACAAGCAGGGCAGCCACGGTAATGCTGATAAACAGAATGACATTAATTTCCATAAAGATTTTTATATGTTGTTGTTAATACTCTCTCACTTCAGAGCTTTCTCGATTTCGGCAGAAAGCTGTGAGAGAATACCTTCATAGGGAGCTGTGTCGTTGCGATCGCGCTCTTTCTCATAGCGGAGAGCAATCTCGACAAGCGTCATCAGCGCAATGGTGTGGTCGCTCTTCCGACCTTTGTACACCTGCGCATAAGCGCCATAGCGCTCTGTGATGAGCTTTGCAGCTGCACGATAATACTGCTCGTCTTCGCGGTTCACAGCCACATCGACGTTTTCATCGTACACCAACAGCTTTATATTTAGTTTCTCTTTGTTGACTTCTGCCATCGCTTTTTCTCTGTTTTTACTGCTCGTCACTCAGTATAGCAATGCATTTGTTTACGTCTCGGATGAGTTTTGCCAACCTATCCTTGGCTCCCTGAAGGTCGCCATCGGTTATTTCCAGCATACGCGCCATCTTCAACGAATTGTAGTCGCGCTCCTGTTGTTCAAGCCGGGCCTGCAGTTGCTTGATGGACTGCTCATTCTGATCGACCATCGCAATGAGTTCATCGTTCTCCTTTTTCAGTTCTTGAAAACGGAGAAGCAAATCCCGCACGCGAGTCTGGAATGTGGCAATAGCTTTCTCATTTGGAGTCATGACTCAACTATTTTTCCTTACAAAGGTAGGCAATAAAGTTGAGAGTTGAGAATTGAGGGTTGATAGTTTTTCAAACCTTAACAGGTTTTAACCATTAATCCTTTGATTTTCTTAACTCTTAACTGTTTGCATCCTGCTGAGGCTGCTTCTCTTTCTTTGCCAACATCACGACGCGGAACACAAACTCCGTGACCCACTTCTGCGAGAAGCCGAGTTTCTGGTTGTACTGGCGTACACCCACCACAGTTTTGATAGTGGCAGCATCCTTAAAGTCGTTCTTGTTGAATATGTCGTCGACAGTCTTCTCTGTCATCGTGCGGATAGCACTCTTGAAAATGCCAGGCACGCGCAATTTGAACTTCATCAGATTGCCGATCAGCATCATCAAGTCTTGTATGAATGCCTGAAACTGCAACATGTAGGTCTGCACATCCTGCACTTTCTTGCAGCGACGACGTATGCTCTGGTCGATTTCCTTGAAGAAGTCGTCATCCATGTCATACATTTCCTTCAGCATCTTCTTGCAGCGCGACTTCTCGCCGAGACCCAGTTTGTTGTTTTGCGTGGGCACCTTCAGCGTGGCTTTGAACACACGCAGGTCGGGCAGCGCCGCCAGATTAGTAATACCCAGATCGGCAGCCATCACTGCCTGGAAATATACACGAATAAGCGTCATGAAATCTTCCATGCCGCCCGTCTTTTGTTCCTCTTCTTTCTTACCGAAAAGTTTCCCTAAAATACTCATACTATTTTGCTAAATTAAAAAGTAGGTGCAAAAGTACAAAAAAATTATGAATTACAAAGTATGAATTATAAAATATTTTGTACCTTTGCAGCCATCAGTTAAACAAACAAAGAAGAATAATCATGAAAGGTATCGTACTTGCCGGTGGTAGCGGAACCCGCCTCTACCCCATCACAAAGGGCATTTCGAAACAGCTCATCCCAATTTTCGACAAGCCCATGATTTACTATCCTGTATCAGTACTGATGCTGGCTGGCATCCGCGACATTCTGATTATTTCTACCCCTCACGACTTGCCGGCTTTCCGTCGTCTGCTGGGTACTGGCGAGGAGCTGGGCGTCCACTTCGAGTACGCAGAGCAGCCAAGTCCTGACGGACTGGCACAGGCGTTCATCATTGGCGAACGGTTTATTGGCGACGACTGCGCCTGCCTTGTCTTAGGCGACAACATCTTCTACGGCTCCGGCTTTACGGGACTGTTGCGCCAGAGCGTAGAGAATGCTGAGAAGCACGGACAGGCTACTGTCTTCGGCTACTACGTGAACGACCCTGAGCGATACGGCGTAGCCGAGTTCGACAAGGACGGCAACTGTCTGAGCATCGAGGAGAAACCTGAGCACCCGAAGTCGAACTATGCTGTCGTGGGACTTTACTTCTATCCCAACAGCGTCGTCGAGATTGCCAAGAACATTAAGCCGAGCGCACGTGGTGAACTGGAAATCACAACCGTCAACCAGGTGTATCTCGCCCAGCAGAAGCTGAAGGTGCAGACGCTGCAACGCGGCTTTGCCTGGCTCGACACCGGCACCCACGACTCTCTGGCTGAAGCATCGACCTTCATTGAGGTTATCGAGAAGCGCCAAGGACTGAAAGTTGCCTGCCTCGAAGAGATTGCCTTCAAGAAAGGATGGATTGACCAAGAGCAGCTTCGCATACTGGCTAAGCCCATGTTGAAGAACGGCTACGGACAGTATCTGATGCAACTGGCTGAATGCAAGTAACAACAGGCATAAACGACAACAAAAAGAGCCGCAATCGTTGCGGCTCTTTTTGTTGTTGTTTTCTTAACTTTGTTCCTTACTTCACCTTGGCAACGATAGCCTTGAAAGCCTCAGGATTGTTCAGGGCGAGGTCGGCAAGCACCTTGCGGTTGATTTCAATTCCGGCCTTGGTCAGAGCACCCATCAGCTTCGAGTAGCTGATACCCTCCTGGCGAGCGGCAGCGTTGATACGCTGAATCCACAGGGCGCGGAAGTTGCGCTTCTTGTTACGACGATCACGATAGGCATAGGTCAGACCCTTCTCCCATGTGTTCTTGGCTACTGTCCAAACATTCTTGCGGGCTCCAAAGTAGCCACGGGTAAGCTTCAAAATTCTCTTACGCTTTGCTCTTGATGCAACGTGATTTACACTTCTTGGCATAGTTTTCTAATACTTTAAATGTTCGACAATAGGTGAATTAACGGAGACACAACAGGTCGCGAACCTGCTTCATGTTGCTGCGGTCTACGATAGAGTATCCCTGCAGATTACGCTTTTGCTTCTTGGTCTTCTTTGTCAGGATGTGACTGTGGTAAGCGTGGTGTCTCTTTACCTTACCTGTACCGGTGAACGAGAATCTCTTCTTAGCGCCGGAGTTTGTCTTTACTTTTGGCATTGTTTTTTTGTTTTTAAAATTGTTATTATTATCGGCAGCTACGCATATACCGGGCGCGCCACCTTGTTTCTTCTTGCATCTTTTTAGCAGAACGGAATGAGTCGGTCTTGAAGACTTAATCCTCGTCGGCTTCCGCCAGCTTCTTCAGAGCGTCGGCACTTATCTTAGCATTGGCCAGCAGTCCGCCGTTAGCGGGAGTTTCTGCATCGACCTCAACAGGTGCCTTTTTTGCCTCTTTGGTCTCAGCCTCAGCAGCTTCGCGGTCGCGTGCCTGCTGGCTTTTCTTTGCCGAGCCGGCTTTCTTGGGTGCCAGGTAGAGGAACATCTTCTTGCCTTCGAGCGAGGGCATCGACTCTACCTTACCGCAGTCCTCCAGATCGTTGGCGAAGCGAAGCAGCAGAACTTCGCCCTGCTCCTTGAACAGGATGCTTCTTCCGCGGAAGAACACATAGGCGCGAACCTTGTTGCCTTCCTCCAGAAACTCTCTGGCGTGCTTCAGCTTGAACTGATAGTCGTGCTCATCGGTCTGGGGTCCGAAGCGGATTTCCTTCACTTCCACCTTCACCTGCTTGGCCTTCATTTCCTTCTGGCGCTTCTTCTGCTGGTAGAGGAACTTGGAGTAGTCGATGAGACGGCATACTGGCGGATTGGCATTAGGCGAAATCTCAACAAGGTCTACGCCCTGCTGGCGCGCCATATCGAGAGCCTGTCGCGTGGGGACAACGGTGCTTCCATCCTCTCCCACGATGCGAACTTCGCGTACCCGTATCTGCTCATTGATGCGATACTGGTTTTT
Organism: uncultured Prevotellaceae bacterium; assembly: GCA_902771785.1. Taxonomy (GTDB): domain Bacteria; phylum Bacteroidota; class Bacteroidia; order Bacteroidales; family Bacteroidaceae; genus Prevotella. The sequence goes on along the minus strand of CACXYH010000006.1, from coordinate 102,702 downwards.
AATTTTGTCGTTCTTCATTAACCACTTTTTAAGAAATCGGGTGCAAAGGTACAATAATTCAGCGAATTAGCAAAACTTTTCCTGCACTTTTTTCGGCTCTTGAAGATAAAAAAGTGACGGATGCCTTCCTCTGCGCCTCCTTCTTGTTTAGTAATTCAGGCGTTTGTGCCCGTTTTCTATGACGATTCCCCTTGCGTTGGCAGCATTCGTCTTGCGTCCGGCCAGGTCGTAGGCGGCCCCAGCGTGCACTTTCTGGGCTGTTGGTGCCTCCACCGATGACACGCCCGTAAACTTCAAGTCGATATAGTCAATGTCGGGCATCCAGTTTGTTGCGTTCGAGAGGCGGATGGTGTTGTAGCCTTTGTCGAGGTTGATTTTCAGCTTACGCTTGCCAACGGTGCTCCAGCCGCCCGAGTTCACGTTAAGGGTCTGCACTCGTCGTCCGTTCACGGTGACGGTAATGTTGCGGTTCTCGCCAGAGATATAGCCGATGGTCAGCTCGTAGTCGCCACCCTCCTGGCTGTAGACGTCGCGCCATTGCAGGTCGTTGGCCTCGCTGTAGCCCAGCCAACTGGCCTTGAAGCCTGCCGAACAAGCGTTCGAAGCCTCGTAGATGCCAGTCTTGTCGGTCTGATTGTTGGTCAGCTCCTGATAGTCGCTGATGTAGGCTGTCTCGGCTTCGTAGCGGGTGCGCTCCGTCCGTTCGTCGGCCTCGGCCATGTAGATGCGCGTTCCGTGGGCAGGCACAGTCAGCTGATAGCTGTCCTGGAAGTCGCCCAAGGCCTGGTGGGTGAAGAGGTCGCGCAGCTTCACGCTGCCTGCAAGGCAAAGGTCGGAGAACTTCAGCGTCACCTGGCGCTGGTCGTCGTTGGGGTTATAGACGGCGAGCGCACGCTTCGTTCCGTTGCGCTTCTCGACGTCTCTTACCAGCACGTGGCATCCGTTTTCGAGGGCCACGACATAAGCCTGCTGATAGAGCGTGTCCTGATTGAGGGCGATGAGCTCTGTGTTCTTGAGCAGCGCCAGCGTGGTTGACTTAATACTTGACAGGTCGCAGCCGATGAGCAGCGGCGAGTTCATGATGCACCACATGCCGAAGTGCGTCTTGTCTTCCTCTTCGGTCAGCGAGCGGCCCACTTCGAGCATGTCCATATCGTTGAAATGGCCCTTGCCGCTATAGGCCGAAAGATACAGGTTCTCGGCCAGGATGCCCTTCACCGAGTTCCAGCTGGCATTAATGTCGCCCGTGGTGCGCCACGAATAGGCCACGCCTTCCACCCACGTTCCTGGATAGGCCCATCGGCAGGCATTCATGCGGACGTCGGTGCGCCCTGTGTTCTTGATAGCATTGGCAATAGCCGTATAGCGCTGGCGCTCGTTGAGCACGAGATGGTCTTCGTTGTGATAGTAGGAGCCGCCGCAGAAGTCGACCTTGATGAAGTCGAAGCCACACTCCTTGAAGAAGAAGTCGGCATCCTGCTGGTCGTGCTCATAGAGCCCCACGCCCTTGCCCGTCACGTCGCCGTTGAACATGCTGCCGCAGGTGTTGCGTCCGGCATCGCTATAGATGCCAGCCTTCAATCCGCGATTGTGAATATAGTCCACCAGGCCCTTCAGCCCGTTGGGGAAGCGCTGCGGATGAATGAGCAGCTGCCCCGTCGCCTTGTCGCGCCCGCCGAAGTAGCCGTCGTCTATATTAATATGGTCGTAGCCCAAGTCGCGCAGTCCCTTGGTCACGATGGCCGTTGCCTGCCGCTTAATCAGGCTCTCGTTGATGTTCACCCCGTAAGTGTTCCATGAGCTCCAGCCCATCGTCGGGCCGTTCTGTGCCTGCACAGCAGCTGCCGATGCCAGCATGCCGAGCACGAATAAGCATATCCGTTTCATTCTTTCGTTAGTAATAGTTTGTATGCATGACAGTTTCAATGCTGCAAAGGTACAAAGAAAAATCCATCTAACCAATAGTTCTGCCTCTTGCATTTGCGTTTTGACACAAAACGGCCGGCGTTTTGATACAAAACAGAAAACGTTTTGATACAAAACGCCGGACGATTTGACATGAAACGGCAGAGAGCTATGCCTCGCTGAACTCGTCTTTGCCTACGCCGCAAAGGGGGCACACCCAGTCTTCGGGCAGGTCTTCGAATGCGGTTCCAGGGGCTATGCCGTTCTCAGGGTCACCAGCTGCGGGGTCGTACTCGTAGCCGCAGACGTCACATACATACTTCTTCATTCTTTCTAAGTTTTAGGGGTTAAACAATAATTCTATTGCAAATATAGCAATTATAATCGCAACCCAACCACATCGCCTACGCTTTTTGGCATTATTTAACGGATACAGGCCTACATAGCACATTGAGACCGCCAAACTGCTTTGGCACCATGAATCGCATCGATTAGTACCGTGAATCGGGTCGATTAGTACCGTGAATCGCATCGATTAGTGCCGTGAATCGAGGCGATTGGTGCCGTGAATCCATCCGACATGTTCCGTCTCCACAAAAAACATACTGCCACACTCTGTTGCATTGGATATAGACACCATGCAATGAGTGTGGCAGTAAAGCCGTAGAATATCAATAATTTCAGAGAAGGATTAGAAGTTCTTCGTCTGCTCCTTCACCTCTTCATTGATCTTGTCGATGAACTCCTGGATGGTCATCGTGCGCTGCTCGCCTCCGCCCTGCTGACGCATGGAGACAAGGCCCTCGGCCTCTTCCTTCTCGCCTACAATCACCATGTAGGGGATGCGCTTCAGCTCGTTGTCGCGTATCTTGCGGCCCAGCTTCTCGTTGCGCAGGTCGATGGAACCGCGAACGCCCTGCAGGTCGAACTGCTTGAGCACGCTCTTGGCATAGTCGTTGTACTTCTCAGAGAGCGGCAGGATGGCCACTTGGTCGGGCGTGAGCCAGAGGGGGAAGTGACCGCTGGTGTGCTCGATGAGCACAGCGCAGAAGCGCTCCAAAGAGCCGAAGGGTGCACGGTGAATCATGACGGGCGTCTTCTTCTGGTTGTCCTCGTCGGTATACTCCAGTTGGAAGCGCTTCGGCAGGTTGTAGTCCACCTGGATGGTGCCCAGCTGCCAGCGGCGTCCGATGGCGTCCTTAATCATGAAGTCGAGCTTAGGTCCGTAGAAGGCAGCCTCGCCATACTCAACCTTAGCGTGCAGGCCCTTCTCCTGACAAGCCTCGACGATAGCTTTCTCGGCCAATGCCCAGTCCTCATCGGTGCCCACGTACTTGTCGTGGTCGTTGGGGTCGCGCAGAGAAATCTGTGCCTCGAAGTTGAAACCGAAGGCCGTGAGCACGATGCCGATGATGTCCATCACATTGAGGAACTCCTGCTTCACCTGGTCAGGACGGCAGAAGAGGTGGGCGTCGTCCTGAGTGAACGAGCGAACGCGGGTCAGTCCGTGGAGCTCGCCCGACTGCTCATAGCGGTAGACGGTGCCAAACTCGGCAATGCGCAGCGGCAGATCCTTATACGAACGGGGCTTCCAAGCGAAGATTTCGCAATGGTGGGGGCAGTTCATGGGCTTCAGCATGTACTCCTCATCCTCCTCTGGAGTGTGGATGGGCTGGAAGGAGTCCTTGCCATAGTGAGCATAGTGTCCGCTGGTGACGTAGAGGTTCTTCGAGCCGATGTGCGGAGTAATCACCTCCTGATAGCCGAAGCGCTTCTGAACCTTGCGCAGATGGTCCTGCAGGCGCAGACGGAGCTCGGTGCCCTTGGGCAGCCAGATGGGCAGTCCCTTACCTACTTTATCAGAGAACATAAACAGTTCCATCTCCTTGCCAATCTTGCGATGGTCGCGCTTCTTTGCCTCTTCGAGCATGACAAGGTATTCGTCGAGCATCTTCTTCTTGGGGAAGCTGATGCCGTAGAGACGCTGCATCTGCTCGCGAGTGGCATCGCCACGCCAGAAAGCGCCAGCGACGCTGGTCAGCTTGATGGCCTTGATTTCGCCTGTATCCACAAGGTGCGGGCCTCGGCAAAGGTCGGTAAAGGCACCCTGCGTATAGGTAGTGATGGTTCCGTCTTCCAGATCCTGCTCAATGTGCTCGCACTTGTAGGTCTGGCCGTCGGCAGCAAACTCCTTGAGGGCATCTGCCTTAGCCACCTCACGACGCACGACGGGCTCTTTCTTCGAAGCCAGTTCCTTCATCTTCTGCTCAATCTTGGGGAAGTCGCTCTCCTTGATGCTCTCGCCGCCCGGCAGCAGCACATCGTAGAAGAAGCCACTATCTACGGCAGGACCAAAGCCAAACTGAATGCCAGGATAGAGCTCTTTCAGCGCCTCAGCCAGCAAGTGTGCGCTGGTGTGCCAGAAAGTGTGCTTTCCCTGTTCGTCTTCCCACTTGTAGAGCTCAATCTTAGCGTCCTCGTTGATGGGTCGGTTCAGCTCTACCGTCTCGCCATTCACGCCGCAGCAAAGCACGCTGCGAGCCAGAGCCGGCGAAATGCTCTCGGCAATCTGGAGTCCAGTCACGCCCTGCTCATACGAGCGAACAGAGCCGTCTGGAAAAGTAATGTTTATCATATCTACAATATATGTTTGAAATAAATCGGATGCAAAGTTACTACTTATTTTCGTAATACAGGCATGTTCTTAAAGAAAAGTGGCTAAAGTCCGGCTGTTTCTGCCAACCAGTCGTCGAGTGTATCCTTACTGATTCCCATAGCCTTGGCTGCCATCGTGAGGTACATTCGCTCGGCATTGGTTTCCTTGCCACCCGCCTTCATCACGGCAATCATGCCGCGCAGGGCCTTTTCTGAGTAGTCAGGATCGCAGGCCAGCAGGTCGTAGTCGATGTCGAAGTCGTGGTCGGTGCCTATCAACTCGAGCATGGCCACCTTTGCTTCTTCGTCAATATCGAGGCGGGCCACCTGCTCCTCGAGCAGGGCATACTGCTCCTGTGTGGGCTCACCATTGATGTTGCCCATGTTGATGAGCGTCTCTACCACGACGCGCTGTTTGTCTTCAGGATGGTTCTGGCTCTGCTCGGCCTTGACGAAAGACGAGCGTATGTTGGCGAACTCCAGCGCGTCGAGGTCGCCGTCATTGAAGTTCTGCCGCTGGGCCTTCAGCCGTTTCTGCAGGCGCACAGCGCCTGGACGGAAGGTGAAGAAAGTCAACGTGCCAGAGAAAATGCCTCCTGCAACGGGAACAAACTTGCCGACGCCCTTGGCCACGCTCTCCTTTGAGAGCTTGGCGCCCACCATTCGAGCTATCTGTTTGGCAATGGGCACTATGGCCAGCTCGCTGATAATGACGCGAGGCAGACGGCCTACTGCGGCTTGAGCCACACCCTTGGCTATCTCAGAGATGCCTTGGTCGGCCACCTTCACGCCCATCATCGAGCCCATAAAGATGGTCAACAGGTCGCTGGCCTCATCGCTCAGCTCGCCTTCCTCGTCGCAAAAGTCTGGGAAGCCATAGAGGTAGGCAAGTTTCTGAGAGAGGACAAACACATGATAGTAGTATTGCGTCAGGTCGCCAGGCAGCGTTGCCGCCATAGCCAGTCCGCCTGGCAGGCCGGCAATGGTGCTGCCAGCCGTAGCCAGCGCTGTGTGCTTGTTGATGCAAGCACGGGCTACGCGGTCAATCACGCCGTCGGAGACAATGCTGTAAGGCCGTACTCCGCCCAGCATCTGCAAACGTGCCTGATTGCAATAGGGCTGCAGCGCCTTGCGTAAAAATGAAATTCTGTCGACCTTCACGCCCGGCATCTTCAGCACGGTTGTGAGGATTTTGTTCCAAATCTGTGTTTCGTTACCCATACTTTTACTTATTGAGTTTTGTTACGATACTTCTTGATGATGCTGTAGGCCGTATAGATTCCCAGCTCGCCCGCCTTGCTCAGGTCGCGGATGCCCTCCTCCACTTGCTTGCTGTAGATGGCGCACAGCCCGCGGTTGTAATAAGCTTCGCCCAGATTAGGGTCGAGAGCTACGGCCTGCGTAAAGTCGTCGATGGCTCGTTGATAGTCCATTCGCTGAGCGTGCAGGCACCCCCTGTTATAATATAGGTAGGCGTTCTGGGGCGACAACGTCAGCGCCTCGGTAAGGTCGCCCAGCACGTTGGCGCGTTTCATGTCGACGTTGGTGCCCTGCGAAGCCTCAAACTCATTGATGCGGTTCTGGCAGACGGCCCGCTGCCATAAGGCCAACACCGAAGTAGAGTCGGCATGCAGATAAGTCGACAGGTCGTCGACGGCTCCCTCGTTATTCTGTATGACGCCAAAAGCTATCCCTCGCATGAAGAGCGAACGCAGGGCTGTCGACGTCTGTCGCGAGTTGTTGATGTCGGCAGTCAGCGAGTCGATGAACTGGAAATAGCGCTTCGACTCTGTCTCGCTGAGCGACAGGTGCACATTATTTATATATAATGTACGCGAGGAAGCCTGCCTGTTGTACTCGTCCAGCTGCCGGTCGTAGGGCACATAGCTCTTCACCTCGCTTTTCTGCTGTTCGTATGAGAGGCCGAACATGGGCTGCATCTCGACCTCTACCTTATGGTTCTGCACCCGTCCGCGATAGTCGTTCTGATAGTCATGCTCCACCTCCTGCTCGTCGGCCACCACCAGCTGGTTATACTTCTCCACGTCAACGTCGCTGCGCTTGCGCATCTGATGAGGATTCAGACGAGGCTGTGTGCCATAGAGGTGCTTGTAGAGGCGAGCCTTGAACACGGTGTTCTCGTCAGCCTGTGCCTTCTGCACCATACCCAAGCGGCGATAGCAGGCAGCACGAGCCTCCAGGCCCGTCCAGAAATTGGGGAACTCGTCAATCACTTTCGAATAGTCATCGATGGCTCCTCGAAGGTCGCCTGTCTTGTCACGCAGCACACCACGGTTGAAGAGTGCCAGCATGTTGTCGGGTTCGAGTTTCAGCACGAAGTCGAAGTCGGTAATGGCGCGGTTGTCGTCGCCGACCTGGGCTCGCAGCAGTCCTCGGTTGTAGTGTCCAAGAAAGTTGTTGGGTTCCAGGTCAAGGGCCGCATCGTAGTCGGCCATTGCCCCACGAAGGTTGTTCTGATTAAACCGTGCCAGCGCGCGGTTGATGTAGTTGCCACCATGCTTGGGCAGCAGATGGATGGCCTTGTCGAGCTGTTCCTCTGCCTCCTTCCACTCACTTCGCGAAAGGCTGATGATGCTGCGCATCGACCAAGTCTGTCCGTCATAAGGGTCAATATCGAGGCTCTTCTGCAGCGAGGCAATGGCCTGGGTCGTGTCTTTCTCCAGCATATAGACCTCAGCCTCCATTGCATAACCTCGAGCATAGCGGCTCCAGCGCGTCAGCATCGTATCGAGTTCGGCATGAGCCGTGTCGTATTGCTCATTTTGAATACGGCACAGCACGCGGTTATGCCATAGATTCTGGTTTTCAGGCTCATACCTCAAAGCCCGCGTATAATCGGCAATAGCATCAGAAAACTTCTTCTGCTGAATGCGCGTCAGTCCTCGAAGCTCGTAGACTTGGATCACGTAGGGATTGCGCTGCAGGGCTTCGCCGCAATCGCTCTCGGCACCTGCGAAGTCGTCGAGATAGTACTTTGCAACAGCACGGAAGAACCAAGGCTCGTAAAGCCAAGGCTTGGAACTGATGGCTTGATTGAAGTACTGAATGGAGAGCACATAGTCTTCATAGTAAAGTGCAGCTCGTCCATTCATCACCAGGCGCTCAGTATTATACTGGGCGAAACACTTTGTCGTGAAGAAAGAAGAGTGAAAAGTGAAGAATGCTGCGCAAATAACAATACGCAGCAGCCAACCTCTCAAGCACCTCCCATGCTGCTGGGCGGAAGAAAATGCTTCATTCTCCACGCTTATCGTTTCATTTTCTGACGGGTTTCGTTTTGTAGGCACAACGATAGCGACCCTGCGTCAGCGCCTTCAGCTTACTGCCAATGAGCTGGCGGCGCAAAGGCGAGATGTGGTCAATGAACATGTGTCCCTCAAGATGGTCGAACTCATGCTGCATGACCCGTGCCAGATAGCCCTCGACCCACTCTTCATGCTCCAGGAAATCCTCGTCGACCCACTTCACATGGATGCGTGTCGGGCGCTTCACTTTCTCATGAATAGCGGGCAGCGACAGGCAGCCCTCCTCTGAGCTGTCGGTATTGCTGTCGTCGGTCTCCAGAATGTGGGCATTGATGAACACACGCTTGAAGCCCTTGTATTCGGGCAAGTCATCGCTCAGCACGTCGAGATCGATGACCACCACACGAATAGCCTTGCCTATTTGTGGTGCGGCCAAGCCTATGCCTTCGCTCTCGGCAAGGGTCTCCCACATGTCGCTGATGAGCTGCTTCAGGTCAGGGTAGTCAGGCGTAATGTCTTCAGCCACCTTTCGCAGCACAGGCTGTCCATATATATAAATAGGTAGAATCATATTGTATTTATCAATTTACGATTTGACAATAAATTAGAACTTGCGCGAACGCATATAGTCTTCCAGAATGATGGTGGCACTGATTTCGTCGACCAATGCCTTGTTCTGCCGCGCTTTCTTCTTCAGACCACCGTCGAGCATGGCCTGATGAGCCAGCACCGAGGTGAAGCGCTCGTCGTAGTACTCGATGGGGATTTGCGGAACGGCCTTACGCCAACGGTTTACGAACTGCTGCACACGCTGCAAGTTCTCGCTCGGCTCGCCATTAGGCTGGCGAGGTTCTCCGATAACGATACGCTCCACCTGCTCGCGGCAGGTGTAGGCCTGCAGCCATTCGAAAAGCTCTGACGTATTAACAGTCGCCAACCCTCCAGCTATGAGCTGCAGAGGGTCGGTGACTGCCAGTCCGGTACGTTTACGTCCGTAGTCGATAGAAAGAATACGAGCCAAACGCTGATTACTTGTCTTTTTCCCTAAGTTTTTACTTTGTATTGAAGAGCAGCCAAGCGTCAGGATAGTCGTTGCGCAGCTTATCGCGATTGGCAGCAGCGCTTGCCTTGTCGTCGAAAGTAGCAGCCACGACACGGAACATGTTACGCTCCTCGTTCTTCACTATCTGCGCATCATAGCCGGCATTTCTCAGACGTGTCTGCAGTCCCTCGGCATTAGCCTTCAGGCCAAACGAGCCAACCACCACGCTGAAGTTCTTCAATCCAGTACCATTAATCACCGTCACACGCTCCTGACGCACAGACACATTGTCGGCATTATCGACAACGCGGGTCTGGTTTGCAGGTTTCGTCACGACAGGAGTCACAGGAGCAACCACCGCCTCTTCTGCGGTAGGCGTGTTATCCACCACTTGCTGGGCTTCCTGCGACTTAGCTTTCTCGTAAGCCTTCTTGTAAGCACTCTCGCTCGAACCACAACTGGTAATAGCCATCGCCATGCAGAGGCTGGCGCATACAACCATGTACTTTTTCATATCCTCTTTGGTTTTTGTAATAAATAAATTTCTTGTTCAACTCTAATTGTGTGCGAAATTACAAAATATCGGGGAAAAACACTCAAAAAAGGCACATAAACTTTGTTAAATGGGGAAAATAGAGGCATTTTAACAAAAAATGACAGCCTTTTTCATCGCCATTTCAGAAAGTTTGCGTAAATTTGCGATTAGAAAACAACATCATATTACAAACTGTCTAAAATTTAGAAACAATGAAAAGTTTAGGTTACATTGGCGCATTCCTCGGCGGTGCTATCGCCGGCGCAGCTCTCGGCATACTCATGGCCCCAGAAAAAGGAAGCGAGACTCGAGTGAAAATTACTGACACCGTTGAAGACTTTCTGAAAAAGCACAACATCAAGCTGAACCGCAAAGAGGTTGTCGACCTGGTTGACGACATTAAGGACGCTGTTGAAGAAGAAGCATAAGAAACGAAAACGAAATGCTTTCGAGCGACAAGAACATTGAGACACTGGCACAACTCATTGAGGTGCTGAAACACTACCTCGGGCTTCAGAAAGAATACGTAAAGCTCGATGCTATAGACAAGGTGGTACGCCTGTTGACGGTTGCCGCCTTGGCTATTTTGTTTGTCATGCTCATCGTGCCCATCATGCTTTTCGTCATGCTGGGCATTGCTTCATGGCTCTCGTCGTCAATTGGCGCCACTGCTGCCTACTTCGTCGTAGCAGTAATCCACGTGCTGATTTTAATATTGTTCATCGTTTTCCGCAAGTCATGGATCGAGAAGCCGTTGGTGCGCTTCCTGGCCAGCCTGCTAATGAGTTAAAGCTATGAATACAGAACTAACGACTACCCCAACCACCTACAGCACGCTGGAGGAGATTCGCCTGCGCAAGGAGCAGTTGAGCGATGCTATCAACAAGGATGGCGAGCAGATTGGCACCATGTGGAATCAGCTTTTCACGAAGCGCGAGGACAGCAGCAAAGGCGAATATATTGCCACCCTTGTCACCAACAGCATCACCGCCGTCGACGCATTCCTGATGGTGCGCAAACTGATGAAGCGATACGGAGGTCTGGCAAGCTTGTTCAGCAGCAAGACTGGCAAAAGCAATAAGAAGAAAAAACAAGGCTTCTTTTAGCAAAGAGACCGCAGTCTTGAGCAAATAGGCTGCTATAAAAACAAAAAAAGGAGTACCGCTGTACTCCAACCTTTGTTAACCTTAAATCTAATACTATGAAAAACACGTTGCAAAGGTAAGAAGAAAACTTCGAATCTGCAAGAGTTTACCCCATAAAAGTTTCGATTTATAACCTTTCTTAACTAAAACAGATCAACTTCTTGTCCGTCATATGCTAATTCGACGCCTTTAGGCAACCTTTTGTTTGCCTCAACATGCAAGCCTACATCGTGGCAAACATGGGTCAGGAGCGTGCGATGCGCCCCCACTCTACGGGCAAAAGCTACAGCATCGTCGACAAGCTGATGGGAATGATGAGGTTTGTCGAAGCGCAATGCATTGACCACCAACGTTTCCACTCCATCAAGCAAGGCCTCATTCTGGGCATCGATGGTCTTCATATCGGTAATATAGGCAAAGCGCCCAAAGCGATAGCCCAGAATGGGAAGCTTCCCATGCATCACCTGAAGCGGCATGATGCCGATGTCGCCAATCTGAAAGGGGTGGCCGGCTTCGATTTCGTGCAGTCCGATAGCAGGCACGCCAGGATAGCGATGCTCGGCAAAGCAGTAGGGAAGCATCTGCAACATCGCCTCGCGAGCCAGACGATCGGCATAGACATTGATTTCGCCGAATTGGCAGTACGGGCGAATATCGTCCATGCCACCCATGTGGTCGTAGTGGGCGTGGGTAATGAGAATGCCGTCGATGCGGCGGAAAGGCTGCGGAAGAATTTGCTGACGAAAGTCGGGGCCGCAGTCAACGAGCAGCCGCGTCTGCTCTGTTTCCACCAATATGGAGCAGCGCAGGCGTTTGTCCTTAGGGTCGCTGCTCTGGCAGACACTGCACTGGCAGCCTATCACCGGCACACCACACGAGGTTCCCGTTCCAAGAAATGTGACTTTCATCTATATAATATTGACTTCCGGATTGATTTCTATTCCAAACTTCTGCAACACGTCCTGGCGTACTTGCTCGCAGAGGCTAACTATTTCCTGCCCCGTAGCACCGCCACGATTGACAAGCACCAGCGCCTGACGGTCGTGAACTCCAGCCCGTCCGAGCGAGCGGCCCTTCCATCCGCACTGGTCTATCAGCCAGCCGGCAGGCACCTTCTCGTGGGCATCGTCCACGAAGTAATGCGGCATCTGCGGGTACTGCGCCAGCAGCTGTTCGAACTGCCGGCGACCGACGACGGGATTCATGAAGAAGCTGCCTGCATTGCCCATTTCCTTGGGGTCGGGCAACTTCGAGCGCCTCACATCGATGACCACCTGTCGCAACTGCTCTGCGCTAGGCTTGCCGATGCCCTTCCGCTGCAATTCAGAGCGCAGGTTCCCATAGTCGAGCCGAGGTTCAAAGCGTTTCGAAAGACGATAGACCACGTTGGTGACGAGATACTGGTTTTTCCATTCGTGCTTGAAGCGGCTGTCACGATAGTCATACCGGCAGTCTTCACACGAGAACCACACCACCTCGCCGTCGATCATGCGGACGGCTTGCACCTTATATATAATATCTTTTGCCTCGGCACCGTAGGCACCTATGTTCTGTACAGCCGAAGCGCCTACTTCGCCAGGAATGAGCGATAGGTTTTCCATGCCATACCAACCGTGGCTCACGCAATAGCCCACCAACCAATCCCAGTCGGTGCCACTGCCTGCAGTCACCAGCACTTCGTCGCCATTTAGCTGTGCGCTGACGCCCATAATCGCTGAATGGAGCACCACACCCTCGAAATCGCGCGTCAGCAGCAGGTTGCTGCCACCGCCCACGATGAGCAGTCGCCCCCCGTCGTCACGAGCCAGGCGTGCAGCCTCCTGAGCCTCGCTGAGTGTAGAGAACTCAACGAAGCAACGGCAGCTGGCCTCAATGCCAAACGTGTTATGCGCCTTCAGACTATAATCACTCAGAACCTTCACTATCTTTTATCTCTTATCTATCAGGTTATCAACTTCGTCAGCTTCCACTGTCCACTCTTCTTGCTGAACGTCACCTCCATTTCCAGTCCGTTGGCAATGCCGCGAAGCACGAAAATCTTCGTGTCAGACTCTTCGCGCTCTTTGCCATAGACGATGTTATAGAGCAGGCCACTAGGTAATTCGGGGGCGAACACATCCCAGTACTCAGGGAGTATGACGCCCTCCATTTGCGCAAAGTCGTCGTCGGGGTCGGGCCCTACGAACTCTATTTGGCTGGCCAGACTTTTCAGCTGAAACGTCGAGTCGCTCACGAAATGCTTGTAGAAAGTAAGAAACGAGCCGTTAGCATTCGCCGAAAGGCTGTGCTTGCGTATTTCACGAAGCATCCAGCGCCCCCGGATCCTGCCGAAGCAGTACTGCTCCACGCAGTCGTCGTCAAGGAAAATCTTCTCTACGATGGCCTCGTTGAGCGATGTGTCTTTCACCACCTCCATCTCCTGCTGCGAATTGAAGAGCAGCGTATAGTAGCCCTGCTTCATGAAGAAATAGTCCATCCGCCACTGCCGAACCGTCATCGAGTCGACGTGCCCATTGAAATTCTTGCGCAGCGGGAACTGGATGCGCTCCTTCTGCATTTTCTGATTGGCCGCGAAATTGAAGATAAAGTCATCGAACAGCTCGTCGACAGCCATCGGCACGGGCTCGTCGGCTATCAGTTCTTCTTGTGTATCAACGACTATCGTATCATTTTCCGTAGCAGCAGAATCGTCAGGAGCTTCCTCCTCAACCTTTGCCGTCTTGCTTCCCCCGCAGGCAAGCAAGAACATCATCATTGCGACTATCGCAACATAAGACCCTCTCATCGCGTCTGTGACAAATACTGTTCTTTCAAATTCGAATGCAAAGGTACTGCTTTTTCATGATAAAACAAGCGTTTTATCCGAGAAAAAACAATACGGTTGTAAGATTATTGATATAGTATCAGAAAAAATTTAAGCTATTATTCTAAGAATTTATGCTTAAATTTCGAGAATTTAAGCATAAACTCTTTTCAATACTATTTCCTTATGATCTCAATCTGTCCATCTTTACGCAGCCGGATGATGCTCGATGGCTGGTGAGGATGATGCTCTTGCCGGCGCGTCCAGCACACATAGTCGACCTTTTCCAGCAGTTCCGGGTCAATGTCGCGATAGTTCTGGGCAGCCGGCTGACCGCTGATGTTGGCCGATGTAGAGACGAGCGCTTTCTGGAAACGGTAGCACAGCTCTTTCGAGAAAGCCTCGTGGGTGATGCGAATGCCTATGGAACCATCGTCAGCAATGAGGTTCTTGGCCAGGTTCACCGCTCCGTCGAGTATCAGCGTGGTGGGTCGGCAGTCGCCCTCCTTCATGCTGTCTATCAGCTGCCACGCCACGTCGGGCACATTCCTGACGTAACGCTGCAAGCGGGCATCGCTGTCAACAAGGCAGATGAGCGCCTTCGAATCATCGCGCTGCTTGATTTCGTACACTCTGCGCACAGCCTCTTCATTGGTAGCATCGCAGCCGATGCCCCAAACCGTATCCGTCGGATAGAGAATAACGCCGCCCTTGCGCAGCGTCTCGACTGCATTCTTAATGTCTTCTTCCTTTGTCATGACACCTTTCTTATATATTAGAACTCACTGGTGAAGTGGAATTGTATATGTTCAAAATCCTGCTGTGCCATCGAAAGCACATAGCCCGAGTCGGCCAGGAACACGTCGCGGCCCTCTTTGTCCTTAGCCATATACTGGTACTTGCGCTTTTTGAAGGATTCCAATTCCTGCTCGTTATCACTCGAAATCCAGCAGGCCTTGTACAGATGGACGGGCTCCCAACGGCACTTGGCATTGTATTCGTTCTCCAGGCGATACTGGATAACCTCAAACTGCAACTGGCCCACGGTGCCAATGATTTTGCGTCCGTTGAACTGATTGACGAACAACTGGGCTACGCCCTCGTCCATCAGCTGGTCGATACCCTTCTGCAGCTGTTTCGACTTCATAGGGTCGTCGTTCTCGATATATTTGAACAGCTCAGGCGAGAACGAGGGCAACCCACGGAAATGCAGCTGCTCGCCCTCGGTAAGCGTATCGCCTATCTTGAAAATGCCACCCGTATCGGGCAGACCAACGATGTCGCCCGGCCAAGCTTCGTCGATGGTACTCTTGCGCTGAGCCATGAACTGCGTTGGCGAAGTGAAGCGCATGGTCTTTCCTTGGCGCACGTGCAGATAGGGCTGATTGCGCTGGAACTTGCCGGAGCATACTTTGCAGAACGCAATACACGAGCGATGGTTGGGGTCAATGTTGGCCGTAATCTTGAAGATGAAGCCCGTGAACTTCGGCTCTTCCGGCTTCACCTCACGCTCCTCGGCCTTCGTAGGACGGGGTGAGGGGGCAATCTCTACAAAACAGTTGAGCAGTTCCTGCACGCCAAAGTTGTTCAGCGCAGAACCGAAGAAAACAGGAGCAACCTCTGCCGAGCGATAGGTCTCGACATCAAACTCAGGATAGACACCATCTATCAGCTCCAGGTCTTCGCGCAGCTTCTCGGCATTATCGTCTCCTACCCGCTCGTTGAGTTCGGCACTGTCGAGCTCAACGCCAACTTTCTCCGTCACGCGTTGCTTGTCAGGGGTGAAGAGGTCGAGCTTCTGCTCATAGATATTATAGACGCCCTTGAACTTGGCCCCCTGGTTGATAGGCCAGCTCAGGGGACGCACCTTGATTTCCAACTCCTGTTCCAGCTCGTCAAGCAAGTCGAACGGGTCGCGTCCTTCGCGGTCCATCTTATTGATAAAGATGATGACAGGCGTCTTTCGCATACGGCAGACAGTCATCAACTTGCGCGTCTGAGTCTCAACACCCTTGGCTCCGTCGACCACGATAATGGCAGAGTCGACAGCTGTCAGCGTGCGGAAGGTGTCTTCAGCAAAATCCTGGTGACCAGGAGTGTCGAGAATGTTCACCTTATACTCTACGTCTTTGCCCTCGGGAGTATAGTCAAATTCCATCACCGACGTAGAGACAGAGATACCACGTTGTTTCTCAATCTCCATCCAGTCGGAAGTTGCTGTTTTCTTGATTTTGTTGTTCTTTACTGCACCGGCCACCTGAATTTGTCCGCCAAACAGCAGGAACTTTTCTGTGAGCGTGGTCTTACCAGCATCAGGATGCGAAATAATGGCGAAAGTTCGCCTGCGTTCTATCTCTTCAGTCATCTATTAAAGTGTACTATTACTAAATCGAATGCAAAGGTACGAAAAAACGGCGAAAGAGTAGCAGTATTCGCCGTTTTTTTTGCTTTTTGAGGGTTATCACTCCCAGCAAGTCAGCTCCGACTCGAGCTCGGGCAACTGACTGCGATGAAATACCGGCTCTTTAATACCCTGGCGCTTCTGACGCCGATAGTCGTCGAGCAGGCGGAAGGCGTAACGGCCCAAGAATGCAATGGCCACCAAGTTGCAGGCTGTAAGCAGAGCCATACAGAAATCTATCATACCCCATACCACCTCTAACGTGGTTAATGCACCAAACATAACCATCACTCCACCCGACAGCAGCCTGTAGACAGTGAGAGTCGTGCGGCTCTTGGTCATGAAACGCACATTAGCCTCACCATAATAATAGTTGCCAATAATCGACGAATAGGCAAAAAGGAAGATGGCAACGGCAACGAACACGGGTCCCCAAGAGCCTACCTCCGACTCCAAGGCACGCTGAGTCAGCATGATGCCGTTTAGTTCCGGCACGTTGTAGACTCCGCTTATCAGGATAATGAAAGCAGTACACGAGCACACAAGCAAGGTATCGGTAAACACACCAAGCGACTGGATGAGTCCCTGCTTCACGGGATGCGAGACTGCAGCAGTGGCAGCAGCATTGGGAGCACTGCCCTCACCCGCTTCGTTCGAAAACAACCCGCGCTTCACACCGTTCATAATGGCTGCGCCCAACGTTCCGCCGACAGCCTGCTCCAGACCAAAGGCACTCATCAGGATGACCTTCAGCACGTGGGGCACATGCTGGATGTTCATCACGACGATGACAACAGCCAACACGAAATAGCCGACAGCCATGACCGGAACAAGCACTGAGCTGACGTGGGCTATGCGCTGAATGCCACCGAAAACGATGGCCAATGTCATCACCACCAGCACCACACCTACCATGGCTGGGCTCCATCCGAAAGCACCCTCCATAGCGCCACAGATGGTGTTTGTCTGTACTGAGTTATTGCCCAGTCCGAAAGTGGCGGTAATAAGGACTGCAAACAGCACAGCCATCCATTGGCAATGGAGTCCGCGCTGAATGTAGTAGGCAGGTCCGCCAATGAACGAGTCCTTATGTGGTTGCTTGAACAGCTGTCCGAGGGTGCTCTCCACAAAAGCTGTAGCAGCACCGACCAGCGCCATTACCCACATCCAGAAAACGGCACCTGGGCCACCTACAGCTATTGCCGTAGCAACTCCGGCCAGATTACCAGTGCCCACTCGTGATGCCAAAGAAACAGTAAAGGCCTGGAACGACGAGATATGCCGCTCGGCACCTTTAGGCTTCAGCGAAGAATCAGTCAGCAGACGAAGCATTTCCGGCACCATACGGAACTGGACAAAGCGGGTACGAAGAGTGAACCACAACCCGCACCCCACCAGGGCAGCTATCAGACAATAGCCCCACAGCAGGTCGTTCACTTGGTTGAGTAGCTCTAGCATATCTTGTAAAAAGTTCTCGTCAGGTCTTCAATAGCAGACTCACGCACTCGGCAAGGCTGTCTTCCCAGTAAGGAATTTCGATGCCGTAAACCCGCTTGATTTTTGTCTTGTCGAGCACGGAGTAGTGCGGCCGGGTGGCAGGCGTAGGATATTCGGAGGTATGAAGGGGGCGCACATTACAATTGTTGATGCCGGCAAGGCGATGGATGGCTTTGGTGAAGTCGTACCACGAAATGACGCCCTCGTTAGAATAATGGTAGATGCCCGGCACAATGCCCTTGTTGATGGCTGTCATAATAGCAGCAGCCAAATCACGTGCATAGGTCGGCGTGCCTATTTGGTCAAAGATAACGCCCAGCTCAGGTTTCTCTTTGCCCAAGCGTATCATCGTCTTCACGAAGTTATTTCCAAAAGAAGAATAGAGCCAAGCCGTGCGGATAATCATCGAACGCTCGCAATGGGCCTGAACATTGAGCTCGCCCACCAGCTTTGTCTTGCCGTAGACGCTGTTGGGACAGGTGTCCTCATCCTCAGTATAAGGCATATAATGCGTGCCGTCGAACACATAGTCGGTTGAAATCTGAACCATCCAGCCGCCTCGCTTCCCTATAGCGTGAGCCAGATAGGCAGGGGCTTCGGCATTCAGTTTCTGGCAGAGCAGCTCATTGTCCTCTGCCTTGTCAACAGCCGTGTAGGCGGCACAGTTCACAATGCCGTCAATAGCGTGTTCCTCAACAAAGCGTTCGATAGCTTCCTGATTAATGATGTCCAACTCGGCTACGTCTGTATTGAAAAACGTATGCTGAGTGTTCTGCCGCTCAAGCAGCTGAATCTCGTTTCCAAGTTGACCGTTGCAACCCGTAATCAGTATGTTCATCTATTCAAATTTTAGTCCTTCTTCCTTATCCTTCTTGTAGTAATCGGATAGCATGCCCATCAGCGTCGACACCTCTTTGACGGCATGCTGCGTGTTAGTAGAAATCTCTTTCTTCTGCAGGCGTAGCATCATCACACCGTAAAGCAGGTTCAAGCAGGTTTCCACTTCGCCCTCGTCCTTATTCGCCCCACGATTGCGCAGCTCGACAATAAAAGGCAGTACCTTGTAGTATTCTGTATTATAGAACGGGAACTTAGGGCTGGCCAGCAACTGCTGGTGCAGTTCTGTAAGCAGTTGCAGCGTCACCTTATTGATTTGCAGGTGTCCCTTTTCGCGGCAACCTTCTTGATTCATCATCCTGATGAGGTTGCCATACCAGTCTACGAGTTCCTCTTTCTGCTCGTCGTCGTAGTCGAAGCGAGCCACATATTCGTTCTTTATACGCTGCAACGAGCATCCGAAAGCCCGTATAGTATCCTCAACCTGCCACATATAGAGCAGATACTCGGCTATGTTCTTTTTTCGTAGTTCCTGTGCAATAAACATCGTTAGAAAATTCTGAGCAGGTTAGTCGTTGTACCCAGCAGCATGATGATCGAACCGATAATCACTGCCACACCGATCACCTGATTAATAAGTCGAATGCCATTTTGGTCGAACTTAGCGCGAATCTTGTCGACCAGCCACGTCAGTCCCCACCACCAGAGCAGCGCACCGCCCACAATACTCAAGAAGCCCACCACCATCTCGAACGGATGGTCGGGCAGCACGAAGGCAAACTGCGCATACATAGCAAGGAAAAGGAAGATTATCAGCGGATTGGAGAACGTGACGAGGAAAGCAGTCCAGGTGTTATACCAGAGCGTTCCTTTCTGCTGTCCCGACTGATGCATTTTCCGCGTAGGGTCAGTCCGATAGGTGTAGAAGCCGAAAGCCAGCAACATGAGCGAGCCTGCTATCTGTAAGTAGAAACGGTTCTGTGCATTGTTGATGAAATCCATGACAAAAGCCATTCCGAAACCCGACATTGCAGCATAGAAGATGTCGCTGATAGCTGCACCAATGCCCGTCACAAAGCCATACCAGCGCCCCTTATTGAGCGTTCGCTGCACGCACAGCACACCTACGGGCCCCATAGGAGCCGAGGCTATCATCCCTATAAGCATTCCCTTAAAGATGAAATCCAATATGTTGATTGGCATGTGAAACGGCATAACGACTGCAAAATTACAAATAAAAAACGGACTGACCAAGCTTGTTGACCTAATTTTTACGAAAAACCTACTGAAAATGCCCAACCTCACGGCTGGGCACTTCAGACTAAATAAACTTATATAAAATACACGTACGGTCCATTCATTACTCCCAAACACATGCAGACACACCTCACTTCCTTGAGATGACTCTGCGTGGCGTCGAGGCTCACATTGCTATTTTGTTGGCATCCTTCTCGCGCTTACTCCGAACGCGACTTGGCATTTCTTTCACACTAAGGCAGGTCTTCTGACTTCGTTCCAACAACCGGCGCCTTCCCGCCCCATAAAAGGTGGCAGTGGCTTATCGTGCCAGTCGTATATAAAGGAACTCACAGCTGCGGGACAGTCGAGGATTTCCACCTCATTCCCTTTTAATCGCGGCTAAGCGAGCCTTATGCGGGTGCAAAGGTAACAAAAAAAACAAGAAAAGAAGAATGAAAGACTAAAAATTTACGAACTTTGCGTAAAATTCATCTTTCATTCTTCATGTCCATATCTCTCACCTTACTTGATTTCCCATCCTACTGCCGAGGCACCGAGCACTGCAGCCGAAGCGCCGTCGAGCCCGCTGACAAGGAATTTTGCCTTGCCTCGGAAAATGGGAAGCACGTGATGATCGTAGGTCTCACGGATGGGTTTCATAATCAGCTCGCCTGCCTTCACCATTCCTCCAAAGAAGATGAAAGCCTCAGGGCTGGAGAATGCAGCGAAGTCGGCACATGCCTCACCCAGCATATGACCCGTGAACTCATAGATCTCATTGGCCAACGCATCGCCCTTTGAGGCAGCTATCGACACGTCGAGCGAAGTTATATCCTCCGGATTCATCTCACGCAGTATCGATGGACGTTCACTCTTTGACAGCAACTCACGGGCCGTCCGCGCCACACCCGTCGCAGAGCAATAGGCCTCCAAGCAGCCCGTGCGCCCACAACCGCAAGAGCGGCCTTCTGCGCCACGCACCATCGTCACGTGCCCCAGCTCGCCGGCAAAACCGTCGCTACCATAGAGCAGCTGTCCGTTGACCACAATGCCGGAACCGACTCCCGTTCCCAGCGTGATGACAATAAAATTCTTCATGCCACGGGCTACACCGTAGACCATCTCGCCGATAGCAGCAGCATTGGCATCGTTGGTTAAGGCCACAGGTATGTTGCCCAGCCGCTCGCTGAACATCTTTGCCAGCGGCACTATGTTATCGTGAGCCCAAGGAAGGTTGGGTGCCATCTCGATGGTGCCATTATAGTAGTTGCCGTTAGGTGCTCCGATGCCCATCGCCTTGATGGTGTTCAGTCCGCCCACCTGTTCAATAATAGGTTGCAAAGCTACCACAGCAGCATCAACGTAGTCGTCGGCAGATGCAAAGCCTCCGGTCTTGATGGCAGTAGTGGCTTTTATTTCTCCTCTGGCATCGACAATGCCGAACACCGAATTTGTACCTCCCAGGTCTAAGCCTATCACATAGGGTTTCATTCCTTGTTGCTCGTTCATAATAGATATATAGTTTTATGTTTTATTCTGTAATCAGACCGCAAAAGTAAGAAATTATTCTGAGATAGAGAAGCTATTTCATAAGATTAACTAAAATTTAGCGGAAGCCGATGATTTCGCCCAAAGTTACACCCATTATTTGGTCATTACAGAAATAATCCTTACCTTTGCAGCGGACTTAATATATAAGATAGAAGATGGAACATCAGCAAGTGAACGAGGTGCTGCTTCGGAATGTGGCAAAGCTGGCACGGCAAACAAAACAGGAAACCGACATGATGCCCGAAGGGTCGGCACCCATGCCATCGGTAGACGAGGTCAGGCAGATTGTCAGTCTCGTGAAGGACGTCATTTTCACCGACTACTTCCACAAGCGGCAGACCGACGAGCAGGTGCGCTCGTACTATATTGGCGTGAGCATGGAAGAACTCTACAAACTGCTTTGCCGGCAAATAGCCCGCGGATTGCAGTTCTGCGAGGAGTGCACCGATGCCGACGTACAGGGAAAGGCCGAGGAGCTGGCCCTGAAGTTCATCGACCAATTGCCTGAAATCAAACGGCTGCTCTACACCGATGTCGAGGCGATGTTCCAAAACGACCCTGCGGCCGTGAACTATGGCGAGGTGATCTACTGCTATCCCGTAGTGAACACGATGACGCACTATCGCACGGCTCATGCCCTTCACAAGATGCAAGTGCCCGTCATTCCACGCATCATCACCGAGCAAGCCCATTCGAAGACGGGCATCGACATCCACCCGGGAGCTACGATTGGCGAATACTTCGCCATCGACCACGGAACGGGCGTGGTGATTGGCGAAACGACGATTATCGGCAACCACGTAACGCTGTACCAGGGCGTGACGCTGGGTGCCAAGAGTTTCCGCTACGATGCTGACGGCAACATGCTCAACATTCCGCGCCACCCCATCATTGAAGACAATGTGACGATTTATTCGAACGCCTCCATATTAGGACGTATCACCATTGGCCACGACTCGATTATCGGTGGTAACATCTGGGTGACCCACGACGTGGCCCCCTACTCACGCATCCAGCAATCGAAAGCAGTCGAAAGTTCGTTTGAAGGAGGGCTTGGCATTTAGCGCAGCAAAGCGTCATCACGCCTGACGACACGGACCGACACCAGGCTTGCCAATCCTACGAGCAGTGTCAGTATGAAGAACGTGTGATAGTCTGTCTGTTCGGCAAGCAGGCCCGAAAGGGCGCAAGGCAGCATGAGCGACAAGGCCATGAGCGACTTTTTCAGCTCGCCTCCGTGCAGTCGGCCCAACAAGACAAGGTAGGCAGCAAAGCCGAAGCCATAGGCCAACTGCTCTGCAAAAATGCAGCAGCTTACCACAAACAGGTAGGATGGCTGGCAACTACTCAGAAAACAATAGATTGCACTGGGCACGAGCATGGCTACGGCCATCGGCCACAATGCGGAGCGAAGCCCCACGCGCTCAATAAACTTCGTGCCCAGAAGGCCGCCAATGATGAGCGCAAAGATTCCCAAGCTACCCATCACCAGTCCGAACTCCTGGGGCGAAAGCCCGAGTCCGCCATTGCGCAACGGCTCTACCAAGAACAGAATGCTCACTTTCGACTGAAAGGCAGGAGCCAGCCCATAGCACAAAAGGAATATCACAGCCGATGCCGGTAAGCTGGCATCGGCTGTTTTCGTGGTCGAGGGCAATACCACCCCCAGAGAAGGCACTGCATAGAGATGCCACAGGAAGAACACGAGGAAGATGCCTGCTAACAGATAGAACATCAGACTCCAGGAGAAGCCGATGTTGTAGCGATAGAGCACCTGCAGGTTGCCTACCAGCATGACGATAACGCCCTGCCCTACAGCTACCGCCAGCTTGCGCGACAGTTCGCGCACATGACGGTAGGCATGACGAACGTCGTCTGTCAATTCACGGCGGTATAACTCGTCGACTGCCACGTTGTGAAGAGCCGTGAGCGTCGCGATGAACAGCAACAGGCAGAACACCACAGGCACCATACCCACCACAAAAGCCAACGACGAGAAGCTGAGCATCAGCAGCAGTTCCGTGAGCAGCACCCAGCTCCGACAACTCAGCGAATGCACAACCCACGGTTTCCACCAAGGCTTCAGCACCCATGGCAGGTAGAAGCACGCCACGAGCAGGGTTGTCTCACCCAGCCCGAGCCCTAGCTGACGCAGCAAGAGCAGCGACAATACCGTCACGACGACATAGGGCATTCCCTTCGCAAAATAGAGCGAAGGAATCCACAGCATAGGGCTTTTGTGCGGGTGCATCACTGTTTCTTCTTACCAAATTCAGGGTCAATCTTCAGGAAGGCGCAGACGATGAAGGTTACTGCGCAGCAGAGCACCGTCCACACGAAGAAGTGCTGATAGCCGATGGTCTCCTGAAGCCATCCTGCCGCCATGCCCGGCAGCATCATGCCCAGCGCCATGAAGCCGGTGCAGATGGCATAGTGCGAAGTTTTGTGAGGACCTTCCGAGAAGTAGATCAGGTAAAGCATATAGGCCGTGAAGCCGAAGCCATAGCCAAACTGCTCGAAGAACACACAAGCATTAATGATGAGGAGGCTCGACGGCTGGACATAAGCCAGATAGACATAGACGAGGTCGGGCAACGTAATGGCGCACACCATGGGCCACAGCCACTTTTTCAGTCCGCCCTGCGAAGCCGCTATGCCGCCCAGGATGCCGCCTATGGTAAGGCCGATAATGCCGATGGTACCATAGACGAGGCCTACCTGCCCGGTGGTCAGTCCCAGTCCGCCTACGTCGACGGGGTCGAGCAGGAAGGGATTGATCAGCTTTACCAACTGAGCCTCCGGCAGGCGGAAGAGCAGCATAAAGAGTATGGCCACCAGCGCATTCTTCTTGGTAAAGAAAGTCTTGAAGGTGTCCAGGAAGTCGTGCACGATCGTACCTGGCTTCACGTCCTTGGCCGGCTTGTCGGTAACGGGCCGCGGAAGAATGGCCTGATGATAGAGTGAGGCCAGGAGGAAGAGCGCCGAGAAGACGGCAAAAGTTATGCTCCATGCCAAGGGAATATTGTCGGTCGACTCCTCAAGCCATCCTGCCAGGATGACGAGCAGACCCTGTCCGGCCACGGTAGCGATGCGATAGAACGTGCTGCGAATGCCCACATAGAGCGACTGCTCGTGGTCGGTCAGCGCATGCATGTAGTAGCCGTCGGCAGCAATGTCGTGGGTGGCCGAGGTGAAGGCCACGAGCCAGAAGGCAGCCAGCGTCAGCCGGAAGAACATCGACGTGGGCAGCGTCAGGGCTATGCAGGCAAAGGCAATGGCAATGATGAACTGCATGGTGACCGTCCACCAACGCTTCGTTTTCACTAAGTCGACGAAGGGGCTCCAGAACGGCTTGATGACCCAAGGCAGATAGAGCCACCCCGTGTAGAGGGCTATATCGGTATTGGAGATGCCCAATCGTTTATACATGATGACAGAAATGGTCATTACGGCTACGTAAGGCAGTCCTTCTGCCACGTAGAGTGTCGGTATCCATGACCAGGGATTACGTTTCTTTTCCATACAGGTTAATATGCTTTACTGATGTCGGCTCCTCGGTAGTAGAAGAGCAGTATTTCTTCGTAGGTATATCCTTGTTCGCCCATGACGGCAGCCCCTATCTGGCAGAGGCCTACGCCGTGTCCCCATCCCTTACCACGCAGGATGAAGCGGCCCGGCTGTTTCTCTACGTCGAAGGCCGAGCTGAGCAGGTGGGTCTCACTGAGCGTGCGACGTATTTCGAGCTCCTTCCCGATGGTGAACGTGCGCTTCGAGCCTACGATTTGCAGCTTCCAGATACGCCCGCTCTTGCCTCTTTCCATGGGGATGAGGTCTTCTATCGAGCCCAGGTCCTGCTTCAGCTTTCGGTTGACGAGCTCCGTCAGTTCCTCTTGCGAGTACTCCACCGTCCAGCGATAGAAGTCGGGCGTTTCCTGGTCGTAGTCGTTGAGCACCTGCTTCAGGATGCGCTCGTCGGAGGTATTGCAGAAGGGGTCGTCGAACGACTGCAGGTAGGGCTTTGGCGTGTCTTCCCAGCAATACTGGAACTCCTCGGTTCTGCCACCGCAGCATTTCGAGAAGCGGGCATCGCACAGTTCGCCGTCGTACTTCAGCACCTGTCCGCGCGTGGCCTTGATCGCCTCGCTCACGGCGGGGCTCGTCTGTCGGGTCACGCCCTGGTAGCGCTGGCAGTGGTCGTCGGCGCAGACGTCGAAGAGCGTATGGTCCTCACGGTCGTACCAGCGTATGAGCTCGTCGTCTTTCTTCACGAACGAGAAGAAGCCCGTCTGTCCTTCCCGCTGCCTGCGGCGCTGCATCTGTGAGAGCAGCCACGAGCGCGAGATCACGGCGTGGGCCTTGAGCAGTTCGGGCGATGAGGTGGCGCTCATCTCGCTCGAAATCACACTCTCCAGATACCGTTCCACCGGCAGTTCGTTGATGGCCACAATCTTGTCGGCATCTACCACGAGGCGCAGCACCCCCATGAAGGTCTGCGTTTCCTTGCGCTCCCAATGGAAGTTGACGCCGATTGTGACGTCTTTCAGCGAGAAGGATGCCTCGGCTGTCTGTGGCACAAAGCGCAGTTCGCGGTAGTGCTGGCCACGCCAGAGGATGGCGCCCCCAGCCAGTTCCACGGTCTGTTCGCCCTGCAGCTTCTCGCCTTTGGCTGTGTAGGGCGCATTCAGTGTGAAGTCTATGCGCTGTCCGCTCACGACGCCCACCGTCACCATGGGTTCCTCGGCCTCTTTCGCCGTGTGCTCGTCGAGCATCTTCTGCTGGATGGCGTTGGCCACCTGGCTGAGTTCCTGGCGGGAGAGCGACACCTCCTGCAGAATGTGCAAGGCCATCTCGGAGGTCAGCCGGCCGTAGTCTTCACTTCGCGGCGTAATGATGAGTCCCGCCATGTCGAGTGCCCCGGGGCTGACGATGAACTGGCGGTCGCCCTCCTGCGTGTAGCAGTCGGGGCGATGCTTCTTGCGTGCAAAGACCACAGAGAGGATTTCGTCGCCCTGACACCAGGCCACGATGTTGAGCATGGGCTCGGGCTGTGCGGCAGGCAGGGCGTCGTAGAGCAGTCGGAAGAGGCGCTCGTTGTCGCTCTTGTGCCTGCTGCGAATGAGCAGGGCCGGAGCCGGATAGTCGTCAATCAGATAGATGCCGGCCTCATCGCTGAGCGTTGCCACAGCGGTCAGGTTGCGCGACAGGCGTTGCCACTGCCGTTGCAAGGGCAGCACGCCCGTTGTTCCGGCCTGCAGGTGAGCATGGTCGGGGGCCGATGCGCCACACAGCGGACCGTTGTAGAAGACGGTCAGCTCGGGATACTCCTTCAGCAGCTTCATCAACTGCCCGTACATATTGCGAATGAGCTGGGGCTGGTGACGCCGCGCCGGAATGGTGAAGTGGACGGGAAGTATGGGGAATGGGTTCACCAGCAGTTCATAGCCGCCACTGAGCACCTTCGTCAGCTGGGCTTCGGGACGGTTCTGCTCACAAAGGAAGCAGGGCCGCTGGCTGAGCGACTGCTTGTCGATCTTTGCCCCTGTCGAGGCGATGCGGGCCGGATTGTGCTGCACGCTGAGCGTCACAGTGCCCACAGGCAGTTCGCGTGTCTGCACGTTCAGCAGGTCGCGATAGCGCTGCCGAGCCTCGGGCCACTGCTGCAGCTGGCGGTCGAAGAAGCGTCTCAGGCGTCCGTCGGCAGCCTCACCACCCGTCTTCAGCATCTGCTGGCGGGCACGAATCTCCATGGTGCGCAGGCGGTCCTTATACAGATTGTTGGCGTTCACCTTCTCTACCGACAAGGCAGCATCGCTGTTTCCGCCCCATCGCCGGCACAGATAGAGTTCTTCGTAGATGCGCCCGATGCGCCAATGGCGCGAGAAGGCCAGGCCCATGGCATAGTCTTCGCCATAGCTGGTGTTGGGCAGCTGCAGCTGGCGCAGCAGCGGCGTGAAGAAAGCACGCGGAGCTCCCAGGCCATTGATGCGCAAGGCATTGTTGGGTCCGTTCTCGTCGGTCCACTCACGGTGGGCAATCAGTCCTGGCGGCAGCGTGTTCAGCTCGAAGTCGCACATGCGGTAGCTGCCCACAATCATGGCCGCCCGCTGCCGGCGGAAGGCATCGACGATGGTCTGCAGCGTGCGAGGCGACGAGTACAGGTCGTCGCTGTCAAGCTGCACGGCGAAGCGTCCGCAGCGGGCATCGTTCACGGCCAGGTTCCAGCAGCCGCCTATGCCCAGGTCGCTGCGGCTGGGGGTGATGACGACGAGGTCGCGGCACTGTTGCGACAAATCGGCAAGTATGGTGCCGGTTCCGTCGGTCGAGTGGTTATCCACCACGATGACATTATACTTGAAGGAGGCCTTCTGCGAGAGGGCACTCTCCACAGCATCGCGGATGGTCTTCTCGCGGTTGAACACGGGAATAATCACCGAGGCCTCTACAGGGAAGTCCTGCTCATTGAAGTCGGGGCAGGGATAGTTGCCGGCGTCGAGCTTGGCACCAATGGCGGCCAGATGCTGGGTGACGGCCTTCTCCATTTCCACCTGCACTTCGCGGTTCTGAGGGTTCACGTAGTCGAACTGCTTCTCGCCCGAAGCACGAAGGTCGGTTTGCTCTTCAGTGTAGAGGGGCTCGTTCAGATGAAACAGCTCACCCTTCCTGCTCAGGAAGAGGCGCAAGTCGTAGAGCCCTGCAAACTGGTAGCTGGCAAGCGTTTCCTGTGCAGCCCACTGGCGCAAGAGCTCCGTCCGCAGCAGCAAAAGCGAGCCAAAGTCGAAGTCGTCGCGCACGGAACCCAGCTGATAGTCGATGCTGGGGCAGCCCCTGCGGTCGGCATAGACCATGGCAGCTCCGGTGTCGTCGGCAGCACGCACCATGCGCTCTATGCAGTTCTGCCCCAGCACGAGGCGGGCGGGCTTCACGGCAAGCATCACGTAGCGTCCCTGGCTCTGCTCGGCAACCTGCCGCAGCGAGTCTGTCGACGTCAGCCTTCCAGCCACATGGCACAGGCAGGCTACGGGCAGTTTCAGCTTGTCGTCATCGCTGAGCACGCCTTCGAAGGGCAGAAAGAAATCTATCTGTTCGTTCATCGTTTTCTGATGTTATGGTTCTTTTAAGTTGCAAAAGTAATACTTTTCCTGCAATTATCGATGTTCTTTGCCAAAAATATCACTGCCTCTGCTGCGTTTTGTGCCAAAAAGCCCTCCGTTTTGGGGCAAAATGCAATCCGTTTTGGGCCAAAATGCAATCCGTTTTGGGCCAAAACGCCGCCCATTTTGGGGCAAAACGCAGAACTCGCAACCATTCCGCTCGGCTACACCCCGCACCATAAGCACCAACCAACAGTGAAGATGGCAGGTGCCGAAGGGGAACTTCGGCAGGGCTGAAGGGGAACTTTGACTATGCCGAAGTGCCGCTTCGGGTGAGGCGAAGTGCCGCTTCGGCTGCCTCGAAGGGGAACTTCATCCCTGTCGAAGGGGAACTTCGGCAGGGGCGTTCCCCGACCTTTCAAGGCGAGGAAAATGCATGCGGAGCAGCACAAATTTTGGGCGAATTTCTTGTTCGTCGTTCAAACCACTATATATATAGGTGGTTTTGAACGACGAACAAAAAAACTGTTCGCGGGCGGAAGCAGAAAATGGCGTTTGTCGGTGGTGCTGCGAACAGCCGTTCAGCGGCTGAAAGGAGGGTTGTTTGCACGCATTCTGCGTCCGCTCGGCCTAAAAGGACGCCGTGCTTGCAAAGAAAACTCACAAATTGCTTTGCCGCATCAGCCTTTTTTAGTAATTTTGCAAGCTGCAAACAATATCACTTACCGCAGGAAGCAAGAACAATGGAAGACGGAAAGAAAGTGCTGATGGGCCTGACGACGAACGAACTGAAGAACGTTGCCAAAGAGCTGGGCATGCCTGCCTTCACGGGAGGGCAAATAGCCAAGTGGCTCTACGAACGCCATGTAGGCACCATCGACGAAATGACAAACCTCTCGAAGCAGAACCGTGAGCGCCTTGCCAATGACTATGCCGTGGGAGCAATGGCCCCCATCGACTGCCAGCGTTCGCAGGACGGAACGGTGAAGTATCTGTTTCCCGTGCGTTGCTCGGCCCGTACTGCCGACAGCACCACCGGCGCGACGCGCTTCGTCGAGACCGTATTCATTCCCGACGACGACCGGGCCACGCTCTGCGTCAGCAGCCAGGTGGGCTGCAAGATGAACTGCCTCTTCTGCCAGACGGGCAAGCAGGGATGGGAGGGCAACCTGACGGCTGCCGACATTCTGAACCAAATCTACGCGCTACCGGAGCGCGACCGCCTGACCAACATCGTGTTCATGGGACAAGGCGAACCGATGGACAACCTCGACGCCGTGCTGCGGGCCACCAACATCCTGACAGCTGCCGACGGCTATGCCTGGAGTCCCAAGCGCATCACCGTCAGCTCGGTGGGCGTGCGCGGCAAGCTGAAGCGCTTCCTCGACGAGAGCCAGTGCCACGTAGCCATCTCGATGCACTCGCCCCTGCACGAGCAGCGACTCAGCCTGATGCCGGCCGAAAAGGCCATGCCGATAGAAGAGACCGTGGAGCTGCTGAAGCAGTATGACTTCACCCACCAGCGCCGTTGCTCGTTCGAATACATCTGCTTCGGCGGGCTGAACGACTCGCTGGCCCACGGCAAGGAAATCGTCAGGCTGCTCAGGGGGCTGGAGTGCCGCGTCAACCTGATACGCTTCCACGCCATTCCCGACGTAGACCTGCCGCAGGCCGACGAGCAGCGCATGGAGCAGCTGCGCGACTACCTGACACAGCATGGAGTGTTTACGACCATCCGCGCCAGTCGCGGACAAGACATATTTGCAGCCTGCGGCCTGCTCAGCACCGCCAAGAAGCATGAAGCATAGCGTGCTCATACTGATGCTCGCGGTGCTTGCGGCCTGCACCGAAAGCGGACTTCCCCGAAGTGGAGGGCGCGCCTACGAGGTGCTCATCACGGGCAAGGACGCAGTAGCCAACGAGGCGCTGGCCTCGCAACTGCGAGCCCTCGTCGTAGAGGGACTGCCACAGCAGGAGCCGATGTTCGAGGTATCGACCTTCACCGCCGACGGACTGACGCAGAGCACCCGCTACGCCCGCAACCTGATTGTGGTGACGACGGGCGACACCGCCCGGCTGCAATACGAGCGCAACGCCTTCGCCGAACCGCAGATGCTCATCAGCATCACGATGCCCGAGGGGGCCCGCCAGTATCATGTAGGCAAGATAGCAGAGCTGCTGACGCGGGCTGAGCTCAACAACGGCATCGCCAGCCTGAGGCAGAAGCACAACGCGCAGGCCGAAGCCCTCGTCAGAGAACAGTTCGGATACCGCCTATGGGTGCCGGCCGACCTGGACAAGACGAAGCGGGGAAGCGACTTCCTCTGGCTGTCGAACGGTGCAGCGCAAGGCATGCAGAACATCTGTGTGTTCCGCTATGCGGCCAGCACCCTGGACGAGCAACAGCTGCTGACAAAGGCCGACAGCCTGCTGAAGGCCAACATTCCCGGAGAGCGCGAGGGCATGTGGATGCAGTTGGCACAGAGCACCGCCCGCACGGCAGACGACAGACTGCTGATGCGCGGCCTATGGGAGATGCAGGGCGACGCCATGGGCGGCCCCTACGTGAGCCACTCGCTGCTGAGGGGCGACAGCGTCACCACGGCCATGGCCTTCGTCTACGCGCCGGAACAGAAGAAACGAAACTTGATGAGACGGCTGGAAGCCGCACTATACACTATCAAATAAAAGAAAAGATATGGAGAATCAGAAAATCCGTGTTGCCATCACCCACGGCGACACCAACGGGACAGGCTACGAGCTCATTCTCAGGGCCTTTGAAGATCCCACTATGCTGGAGCTATGCACGCCCATTGTCTACGGCTCGCCCAAGGTGGCAGCCTATCACGCCAAGGCACTGGGCATAGAAACACAGTTTACCATCATCAACAGCCCCGAGGAGGCTAAGGACGGACGGCTGAACCTGCTGAACTGCTTCGACGAAGAAGTGAAGGTGGACATGGGACAGCCTACGCAAGAGTCGGCCGAAGCAGCCCGCAAGGCACTGGAGCAGGCCATGGCCGACTATGAGAAGGGCGTCTACGACGCACTGGTCATGGCTCCCACGGCCAACTTCGACCCGACGTCGTTCCTGCAGAAGCGCCTCAACGCCAGGCAGCAGCCCCTCGTTGTGCGCTGCAGCGACGACCTGCGCGTGGCGCTGGTGACCAACCACGTGGCCATCAAGGACGTGCCCGAAGCCATCACGAAGCAGAAAATCGTGGAGAAGGCCCAGCTCATGCATCAGAGCCTGCGCCGCGACCTGACGCTCTCGAGTCCGCGCATCGCCGTGCTGGCCCTGAACCCGCACGCCGACGAGGACGGCCAACTGGGCGAAGAAGAGCAGACCATCATTGCGCCTGCCGTTGCCGAGCTGGCCGAACAGGGCATCCAGGCCTTCGGCCCCTACCCTGCCGACGAGTTCTTCGGCACCGGCCAGTATCTGCGCTTCGACGGCGTGCTGGCCATGTACTACGACCAGGGCATGACCGCCTTCAAGACGCTGGTGAGCGAAGGCAGCGTCGACTTCACCGCCGGTCTGCCGCTGGTGGTGACGGCTCCTGCCGTAGACAGCTGCTTCGAGCAGGCAGGCCAGACCAAGGTCAGCGCCCTGCCCCTGCTGCATGCCATCTACATGGCCATCGATGCCACGCGCAACCGCAGGAACTACGACGAGCCCCTGCAGAACCCGCTGCCCAAGCTCTACCACGAGAAGCGCGACGACAGCGAGAAGGTGCGCTTCCGTTCGAGCGAGCATGAGAAAGAGAAGAAAGAGCCCAAGAAGGAATAACAGCGTATGGAAGACAGCATTCTGAACAAATACCTGGACGAGATAGGACGCGAAGCGCTGCTCAGCGAAGAGGAAGAGCGCCGGCTCTCGGCCCGCATCAAGGGCGGCGACGAGCGAGCGCTGAACAAGCTGGTGGAGGCCAACCTGCGCTTTGTGGTGGCCATTGCGCGCCAATACCTGGGCAAGGGGCTTCCGATGGACGACCTCGTGAGCGAAGGCAACATGGGGCTCATCAAGGCTGCCGGCAAGTTCGATGCCACGAAAGGCACGCGCTTCGTCAACTATGCCGTAGTGTTCATTCGCCAGGCCATCGAGAAGGCGCTGGGCAAGGAGACGGCCGAACAGCGGGTAGAGGCCACGCAGAGCGGCGGCACCCGTTCGCTCGACACCCCCTTCAACGGCCGCTCGAACATGAGCCTGCTCAGCGTGCTGGCCGACGGCAATGCTGCCGATGCCGATGAGCGTACCTACAACCACAACCTGGAGCGGGCCGTAGAACGGGCGCTGCTCTCGCTGAACGAGCGCGAGAGCCAGGTGGTGTGCGCCTATTTCGGCATTGAGAAGGAACGCGAGACGATGGCAGAAATAGCAGAAGACATGGGGCTGAAGCGCGAACGCGTCAGACAGATACGCAACCGCGCCGTACGCCGCCTGCGCAAAGAGTTCCGCCACCAGATGCAAGGGCTGCGCTGAAAACTTTTGCAAACCCGCAAAGAGAATGCGAATTATTGCAAACCGAAAAGTTTGCGTAATTCGCTTTTTCTTACTACCTTTGCACTTGATGAACGAAATGCTGACCATACTCACCCAACGCGAGCTGTTCCTAATCATCATAGGCAGCGTGACCTACATCGCCCTCTTCGTGGTGACGGTGCAGAACAGCCGGCGCAAAATCCTGACGCTGCAGGAGCGACTGGCCAAGGCACACGCCATGCAGGAGGAGTACGACATAGAGGCCAACCAGCAGAAGATGGCCGAGCTGGAGCTGCTCATCAAGAAGCTTGGCGACGAGAACTCGATGCTGCGGCTGGAGCTCGAGGAGAAGAAGGCCAAGCTCGACTATAATAATAAGGTAGCGCGCATAGAGAACGAGAAGCGCCAGCAGGCCGAGACGGTCATCTTCTCGTCGGACATCTACCAGCGCGTGCAGGAATGCCTGAACACGGGCCGCAGCCTCACCCATAAGGAATGGACCGAGCTGGCGCAGGTCATCAACAGCATCTACACGGGCTTCACCGAGAAGCTCTACAGCCTCTACCGCATCAGCGAACAGGAGTACAACGTCTGCCTGCTCATCAAGATGCGGCTGCAGCCCAAGGACATCGCCACGCTGACCGCCCACTCGAAGGAGAGCGTAGCCACCACGCGCAGCCGGCTCTACTCGAAAGTGTTCGGACGCAAGGGCTCGTCGAAAGACTGGGACGACTTTATTCTGTCGATATAGACACATGATAGTTATAAACATCCATTAAACAAGAGGAAGGTTATGATTGAGTATTTAGCACAACACCTTTGGCAGATGTGGACGGTGATAGCCGTCGTCTGCCTGATCTTAGAACTGACAGCAGGCGATTTCTTCATCATCTGCTTCTCTATCGGAGCTATCTTTGCCAGCATCACGGCAGCCCTCGGCGGCAACATCTACTGGCAGCTGGTAGTTTTCGCCGTATTCACGCTCATCAGCCTTTTCTGGGTGCGCCCGTTTGCACAGCGCTATCTGCACAAAGGCGAGGACAACCGCGTGAGCAATGCCGACGCGCTGCTGGGCCGACAGGGGCGCGTGGTCGAGACGGTCAAGGCCGACAGCTATGGCCGCGTGCAGATTGACGGCGACTTCTGGAAGGCGGTGACCAACGAGACGGCCGACATACCCGAGGGCACCAACGTGCGGGTGGTCAGCCGCGAGAGCACCATCATCACCGTAGAGACAATAACCCAATAAATAATAACCCCAAAACAACTCAACATTATGTCTTACGTACTTATTGCAATCGTAGTGTGTGTCATCCTCTTTGCCAAGATGGCACTGGTGATTATCCCTCAGTCGGAAACGAAGATTGTGGAGCGGCTCGGACGCTACTATGCCACGCTCCAGCCGGGTATCAACATCATTATTCCCTTCATCGACCGCGCCAAGTCGATTGTAGTGCTGAGCCACGGACGCTATCAGTACTCTACGACGATAGACCTTCGCGAGCAGGTCTACGACTTCCCTAAGCAGAACGTGATTACAAAGGACAACGTGCAGACGGAAATCAACGCCCTGCTCTACTTCCAGATTGTAGACCCGTTCAAGGCTACCTACGAAATCAACAACCTGCCCAACGCCATAGAGAAGCTGACGCAGACCACGCTGCGTAACATCATCGGCGAACTGGAGCTCGACGAGACGCTGACCTCGCGCGACACCATCAACAAGAAGCTGTCGGCCGTGCTCGACGACGCCACCGACAAGTGGGGCGTCAAGGTGAACCGCGTGGAGCTGCAGGACATCACGCCTCCTGCCACCGTGCTGAATGCGATGGAGAAGCAGATGCAGGCCGAGCGCAACAAGCGTGCCCAGATCCTGACGTCGGAGGGTGAGAAAGCCGCCGAGATTCTGGCCTCCGAGGGTGAGAAGACGGCCATCATCAACAAGGCCGAGGCTGCCAAGCAAGAGGCTATCCTGCAGGCCGAGGGTGAGGCTCAGGCTCGCATCCGCGTGGCAGAGGCCGAAGCGAAGGCCATCGAGCTGATTACCGAGGCCGTGGGCAAGAGCACCAACCCCGCCAACTACCTGCTGGCTCAGAAGTACATCCAGATGATGCAGGAGCTGGCCGAGGGCGACAAGACCAAGACCGTCTACCTGCCCTACGAGGCCACCAACCTGCTGGGCTCCATCGGCGGCATCAAGGAACTGTTCAAGGCCGAGAG
Source organism: uncultured Prevotellaceae bacterium (assembly GCA_902771785.1). Taxonomy (GTDB): domain Bacteria; phylum Bacteroidota; class Bacteroidia; order Bacteroidales; family Bacteroidaceae; genus Prevotella. Next base: position 68,032 of record CACXYH010000006.1, on the reverse strand, counting down.
CTAAGCATCAGGGCTGCTGACAAGAAAGACAGCGAAGGGGCGCCACAATGGCTGCCCCCCTTTTTTAATTATATTTTATGTACAAACCACAATTCATGAAGCGCGAGGTGCTCGTCTTCCGCCAATTCCAGCGGAAGGGCTACTCGCTCTTTGCCTGCCTGGGACGCGAAGTGGTCATCTCCGTGCTCAGCGTGGCTACGCTTTCTTCGGCCACGGCCTCTACACTGAGCCGTGAGGAAGAGGGTGCCGACACCACCGGGGTAGACAAAGAAGTGTGGCTGGCCGACGTTGGCGTCACCGGCTCCCGCGCACCGCTGACACAGAGTCAGGCGGCGAGAATGGTCACTGTACTGAGCCGCGAGGAGATTGCGCAGGCGTCAGTACAAAGTATTAACGATTTGCTGAAACTGGCCGTAGGCGTAGATGTGAGGCAGCGAGGCGCATTGGGCTCGCAGACCGACATCTCCATCCGAGGCGGCACGAGCGAGCAAATCATCATCCTGCTCAACGGCATCAATATTTGCGACCCGCAGACAGGCCACAACGTGATGGACCTGCCCTGCCAGCTCAGCGAGATTGTACGGGTGGAAGTGCTCGAAGGTCCCGCAGGGCGTGCCTATGGCACGTCGTCGCTGGTGGGAGCCATCAACATCGTGACCTCCCCCAGCCCCTCCGAAGGAGGGGAGATTGGACTTGAGGGCGGTTCGTTCGGCTACGTCAAGGCCAACGGCGTCTTCCGGCTCCCCTCCTTCGGAGGGGTCAGGGGAGGTCTCTCAGCCAGCTATGCCCGCAGCGACGGCTATTCGCGGTCGAAGGACGGCAGGCTGAACACCGACTACTCGGGCTCGAAGGCCTTCTATCAGGGCAGCTATGCCGACGAGCAGGTGAGCCTGTCGTGGCACTTAGGCATTGCCGACAAGGGCTGGGGCTCGTCTACGTTCTATGCCTCGCCGCGCTGGCAGGCCGACAACCAGTATGAGCACACCACCAAGCTCTTCAGCGCCATTCAGGGTGCTACGAAGCAGGGAGCGCTGCGCTTCCGTCCCTCGCTCTACTGGACTCAGCACCGCGACCGCTATGAGGGCTACCGAGGCCAGCCCGAGGTGATGAAGTATAATTATAATAGGTGCGACGTGTACGGCGTCAACCTGAACAGCTACTTCGACTGGGCGGCAGGCCGCACGGCCTTCGGTGCCGAGCTGCGGCAGGAAGAGCTGGTGAGCGGCAACCTGGGCGAGCCGCTGTCGCATCCACACCACATTGCGGGCACCGACCGCGACTACACGCTGGGGCTCTCGCGCACCAACATCTCAGCCCACCTTGAGCACAACCTGCTGCTGCGGCAGCTGACGCTCTCGGCCGGCTTCGTGGCGGTGAAGAACACGCAGGCCGACATGCACATGACGCTCTACCCCGGCATCGACGCCAGCCTGCGCCTCTCTGATGCGTGGAAGGTCTATGCCAGCTACAACTCGTCGCTGCGCATGCCGTCGTTCACCGAGCTCTACTACAAGCTGCAGGGCTACGCCGCCGACCGCCACCTGAAGCCCGAGGAGATGCAGGCCGTGGAGGTGGGTGCCGACTACCAGACCGAGGCCCTCAGCCTTCATGCGTCGCTCTTCCATCATCACGGCCGCAACATGATAGACTGGATTATGGACACCTCGCTGGGCAGCGCCGCCACATGGCAGAGCGTGAACCACACGAAAATCAACACCTACGGCGTGGAGAGCAGCCTGCGGCTCAACTTCGCGCAGCTGTTCCGCTCGCCGCTGCAGCAGCTGACGGTGTCCTACAGCTACCTCTCGCAGGACAAGGAGCTGGAGCCGAACCTCGTGTCGCAGTATGCGCTGGAGTATCTGAGGCACAAGCTGGTGTGCAACCTGCAGACCAACCCCTGGCGGCAGCTGTACCTCGGGCTGAACCTGCGCTGGCAAGACCGCGTGGGCTCCTACACCGACTTCGCCGGCCAGGTGCAGTCGTACCGCCCCTACGCGCTGGTCGATGCCCGTCTGTCGTGGCAGCAGCCCCGCTACACGCTCTATGCCGAGGCCAACAACCTGCTTGACAACCGCGACTACGTGGACTATGGCAACGTGCCGCAGCCCGGCTGCTGGCTGGTGTTCGGAGCGAAGTACAGCTTCTGACGGGCAAATAAAAAGAAGACAACTCAAAACGAGTTGTCTTCTTCTTTACTCCTTACTATCTTCTTACAGAAGGTTGTTGCGCTCAATGTCCTTGAAGTAGCGGTAGGTGCCCACCTTCAGCTCGTCGCAGGCAGCGTCGTCGGCCACGATGATGCCGTGCTGGTGCATCTGCAGGGCGCTGATGGTCCACATGTGGTTCACGCTTCCCTCTACGGCAGCCTGCAGGGCGCGGCACTTGGCGTGTCCGTTCACCAGAATCATCACCTCGCGGGCAGCCATCACGGTGCCTACGCCTACGGTGAGTGCCGTCTTGGGCACCTTGTTGATGTCGTTCTCGAAGAAGCGGCTGTTGGCAATGATGGTGTCGGTGGTCAGCGTCTTCTGTCGTGTGCGGCTGCTGAGGCTCGAGCCGGGCTCGTTGAAGGCGATGTGTCCGTCGGGGCCGATGCCACCGAGGAAGAGGTCGATGCCGCCTGCCTCCTCAATCATCTGCTCGTAGTGAGCGCACTCGGCAGCCAGGTCGGGTGCGTTGCCGTTGAGGATGTGAATGTTCTCCTTGGGGCAGTCGATGTGGTTGAAGAGGTTGGTGAACATGAAGCTATGGTAGCTCTCGGGATGGCTCTCGGGCAGTCCCACATACTCGTCCATGTTGAAGGTGAGCACGTTCTTGAACGACACCTTGCCTTCCTGGTAAGCCTTCACCAGGGCGCGATACATGCCGATGGGCGACGAGCCGGTGGGCAGTCCGAGCACGAAGGGCTTCTCCTTCGTGGGCTTAGCGGCGTTGATACGTTCAATCACATGATTTGCTGCCCACTGTGACATCAAATCGTAATTTGGCTCAATAATTACTCTCATAATAGTACTTTGTTTTGTTTGTGTTAATAAAAAGAAGTTGTTTGTTATTTGTTATCAGTTGGTAATCATCACTTTCCTTCCGTTCCGGATGTAGATGCCCCTGCGCGGCAGCTGCACGCGCTGTCCGAGCATGTTGTAGGTGGCGCCTGCGTGCTGCGCCTGCCGTTCGGCTGCCGTCGTGGTGCTGATGCCGGTGTCGGTGCCGCCCATGAAGCGGAACGAGGCCAGTCCGTCGGCCGAGATGCTGATGTCGGTGATGGGCTTCGAGAGGAAGTAGCTGCCGGCGGCGTTGGCATTGATCATGCGTGCTGCCGGGTTGCTGTCGTCGGTCAGCCGGTCGTTGGTCCTGTCTTCCGCCTCGTAGGGGTAGGCGGCGGTGCTCAGGAAGCGCCGGTAGAGCCTGGCCTCCGTGTCTACATAGTCGTCGAGCCCGTTGTCATAGAGCAGCTCGTCCCAGTCGTCATAGTTCCTGCCGTCGGCATATAGCAGTATGTAGCGGGGGCTGGTGGCGCTGTTGTTCACGTTGTTGGCTGCCCACGAGTCTTTGTTGTAGTTCACGCGGCTCACGAGCAGTCCCTGTCCGGGCAGGGCGCTGTCCCACCCCTTTCGCTGTCGGTTCTCCAGCATGAGGAATTCGTTGTCGGTGTGCATCACCTGGTAGGCCGGTCCTCCGTCGCTGCTGCAGGCCATGCCGCTCACGTAGGTGGGCTTGTCGAGCTTGGTGGGCGTGAACCATCCTAAGAGCATCTTCTCGTGGGCCGAGAGGTTGGGCGGACACCATCCCCAGTTTGAGAAGTTGCCGCCGTCCATGAGGTCCCATTCGTCGACCACGCTGTATGCCCAATCCGAGGTGGTGGGATAGATGTCGGGCAGCCCCAGACAGTGCATGAACTCATGGCAGATGGTGCCTATGCCGGCCCGCTTTCCGGGCGGCAGCAGCTCGCTGCTGGCCGACGAGTAATTCACGCTACGTCCGTCGGGCGCTGAGACCCCCCCCATATTGTCGGTGCTTGGCCATATGTATCCATAGGTCTCCTCGCCGCCGTTGCCGGAGATGCCGGCATACACTATCACCAGCTGGGTGATGCGCCCCTTGTCGTCCCAGTCGTATGCCGAGAAGTCGGTACCCTCCGGCATCTGCTGCATCGCCATCTTCGCCGCCTCCCTCAGCGGCGCTATGCCGAAGTTACGGGTTTTTTCGGTGGGGTTCGCATAGGGCTGTGCCTTTGTCGACGTCTTGTAGGGCCCCACCACGTCGAACTGAATGTTCAGTTGTCCGCCCGACTGCGCTCTGAAGTAGTCGGCCACGCATCCCGGTCCGATGCCCTCGTTGTAGCCGTGCTCGTTGAACAGGCGGTTGTAGTAGGCCTGCGGGTCGTCCATTCCGAAGTCCAGGTCGGCGAAGCTGACGAGCACCACCAGCTGGCGGTAGGTTTTCGAGGCATCCCAGCGGCTGTTCGGTTGGAGCCATATCCGCTTTTGGCGTGCTGCGGCAGCGGCTGAGCCGTCGGCGGCGGCAGCGGCAGCGGTCAGTCCGGGCATGCAGTTGCCCCTACGCGTCTGTGCCGTGGCCGTCAGCAAGCAGAGCATGAGGAGCACAGCCCCTCCTACTCGTTTGCCTGCGTCCCTCATGCTCCACATATCGTCAACTCTAAATTCTAAAGTCTTAACTCTTAATTCTAAACTCTTAACTCTAAACTCTAAATTCTAAAGTCTAAACTCTAAACTCTAAACTCTCGCGCACGGTGCCCAGGGCTTCAGCTGCTTGAAGAAGTCGTTGCCCTTGTCGTCGACGAGGATGAAGGCGGGGAAGTCCTCCACGCGAATCTTCCAGATGGCCTCCATGCCCAGCTCGGGATACTCCACGCACTCAATGCTCTTGATGCACGACTGCGAGAGTACGGCAGCCACGCCGCCGATGCTGCCCAGGTAGAATCCGCCGTGCTTCTGGCAGGCGTCGGTCACCACCTGCGAGCGGTTGCCCTTGGCAATCATCACGAGGCTGGCGCCCAGGCTCTGGAACTCGTCTACGTAGGGGTCCATGCGGTTGGCGGTCGTCGGTCCCATCGAGCCGCAGGGGTATCCCTCGGGCGTCTTGGCAGGTCCGGCGTAGAGCACGGGGTAGTCCTTGAAGTACTGCGGCATAGGCTCACCGGCGTCGATGCGTGCCTTGAGCTTGGCGTGGGCGATGTCGCGTGCCACGATGATGGTGCCCTTCAGGTTGACGCGTGTCGACACGGGATACTTCGACAGCTCCTGGCGCACCTTGTCGATGCCCTCGTCCAGGTCGATGCTGATGGTGTTCTGCCCCTCGCCAGCCTTTGCATATTCGGCAGGGATGAGCTCAGCGGGGTTGGCGTCCATCTTCTCCAGCCAGATGCCCTGCGCATTGATTTTCGCCTTGATGTTGCGGTCGGCCGAGCAGCTCACGCCCATGCCGATGGGGCACGAGGCTCCGTGGCGCGGCAGGCGCACCACGCGAATGTCGTGAGCCAGGTATTTACCGCCGAACTGAGCGCCCAGGCCAATGCGGTGAGCCTCCTCGAGCAGCTTCTGCTCCAGGTCGGTGTCGCGGAAGGCGCGTCCCGTCTCGTCGCCGGTGGTGGGCAGCGAGTCGTAGTATTTGATGCTGGCCAGCTTCACCGTGAGCAGGTTCTTCTCGGCGCTGGTGCCGCCGATGACGAAGGCGATGTGGTAGGGCGGGCATGCAGCCGTGCCCAGGCTCTTCATCTTCTCCACGAGGAAGGGCAGCAGCGTCTGCTCGTTCTGTATCGTGGCCTTGGTCATGGGGTAGAAGTAGGTCTTGTTGGCCGAGCCGCCGCCCTTGGCCACGAACACGAAGCGATACTCGTCGCCCTCCGTAGCCTCGATGTCAATCTGTGCGGGCAGGTTGCAGCGCGTGTTCACCTCGTCATACATCGTGAGCGGTGCGTTCTGCGAGTAGCGCAGGTTGTCCTGCGTGAACGTGTTGTAGACGCCGTGCGAGAGAGCCTCCTCGTCGTCGAATCCCGTCCACACCTGCTGACCCTTCTCGCCGTGAATGATGGCCGTGCCCGTGTCCTGGCAGAAGGGCAGCACGCCTCGTGCGGCCACCTCGGCATTGCGCAGGAACTGCAGCGCCACATACTTGTCGTTGTCCGAAGCGTCGGGGTCTTGCAGGATTTGTGCCACCTGCAGGTTGTGCTCGCGTCGCAGCATGAACTCCACGTCGTGGAAGGCCTGCTGTGCCAGCAGCGTGAGCGCCTCGGGTGCTACCTTCACGATGGTCTTTCCCTCGAAGGTGGTGGTGGTCACGCCTTCGTTTGTCAGCAGTCTGTATTCAGTTTTGTCTTCGCCCAGCTGGAACATGGGCGCGTAGTTGAAATCGGGTGTTGTTGCCATATTCGTTTCTCTATTAGTATTTTTGTTATAGTTTTCGGCTACAAAATTACAAAAAAAGCAGTAAACGCCAAAAGTATCGGCACTTTTTTTGAGCGCAGGCACACTCAAAAAGCTCCGCGCCGCTCAGTAGAAAGCCTTCTTGCGGCCGTTGACGATGTAGAGTCCGCGGGCGATGCCGGTGCGTCGGATGCGTCGGCCCGACAGGTCGTAAATCACGTCGGGAGCGTCCGAGTCCCTGCTCGCGCTGCCGATGACCGTCGCCACCCTACCCCCCATGAAGTCGAAGGAGGCCAGTCCGCCGTCTACCTTCATGGCCGTCAGCGGTTTGTGCATCAGGCGCGTGCCGTCGCTGTTGTCGCTGTTCAGCGTGGCTGCGGGCGTCGAGGTGTCGGTCAGGCTGTCGTTCGTCTCAAAGGGATAGCCCCATCCCTTGCGGCCGGTTCTGGTGCGCTTGTTGTTGGCGGCAAAGATGTCGTATCGCTGGTACGACACCGTGTTGGGCCACTCGCCGCAGCCCGTCCACACGTCGTAGTTGTAGTCCACGTGGAATACCAGGATGCCGCTGCCGGGCAAGCCCTCGTCCCATCCCGTCTGCTGGCGGTTCTCCACGATGTAGTATTCGTCGTCGTTGCCGCCGCTGCGTATGAGGTATGCCTGCGGCTCGTCGCCGAGCGCCGCCATGCCGCTCACCGTCGTCGGTTCCTTGAGCTCCGTGAGCTTGAGCCATCCCACGAACCATCGTTCGTGAGCCGAGTAGCCGCAGGGTCGGAAGCCGCCGCCGTTGTTGTTGCCATAGTCCATGAGGTCCCACGCTCCTACGAAGCTGGTGCTGCCGTAGTAGAAGTCGGGCAGTCCGAAGCAGTGCGAGTACTCGTGGCAGAGCGTGCCGAAGGTGCCGTAGCTGTCCTTGCTGTCCAGCTCCTGCACCGCGCAGTAGGCGTCGATGGTGTAGGTTGTGCCGTCGTCGGTGGTTATCTGTCGGGGCTGGGCGGGCAGGTCCGTCTCTGGGTCAATGTGCTCGCTGAGCCACCACTGGTGTGGCCAGATGGTGGTGCTGTCGCCTCCGTCGTTCATTCCCCTGCCTGCATAGATTACGAGCAGCTGGTCTATGTATCCGTCGGCATCCCAGTCGTAGGCCGGCCAGTCGATGTCCATGGTGGCCAGCATGTCGGCGATGTCATAAATCAGGTACTGTGAGTTCTCGTCGTCCTTGGCGGTGCTGCGATAGCGCACCCTGGGGCCCACCGTCAGCGGCACCAGGTCGAAGTGTAGTCGCAGCTGTCCGTAGCTCTGCGCGTAGAAGTAGTCGCAGACGGAGCCCACGAAGGGTTCCTTGCTGTAGTCCTCGGCGTTGAAGATGTCGTCCCAGAGCAGCAGGTAGTCGTCGGTTGCGAATCCCTGGTCGCTGAAGGAGGCCATCACCACCAGCTGTCGTCGGTCGCCTATGTACTTCGCGCCCGTCTGTGCGCGTCGTTTGGCGAGGTTCGTGTCGCCATGGTGCGCCTGCTTCGCGGTTCTCATGCGGCAGCTGCGCAGCCTGACGTCCTGTGCTGCCGACGTTAGGGGGAAGAAAGAAAGTAAGGTGAGCAGGCAGCAGAGCAGCACAAGAGCTGCCTTTAGCCTGGCGGGGCTGCTACCCTTCTGGACAATAGAATAAGAACTCTCCATTACGCCAAAATAACACGACGTGAAAACTCCTCGGGCTTCATGTTGCGCAGCCTCTCCAGCTGCTCAAGCTTGTTTTTTCTGAGTTCCTCCAATGCCTTCATCAGTCGTTCCGAAGGATTACTAACGACCAATGTTTCCTTTGTGTAAGCCATACTACTCTTCTTTTTGCCCTGCAAAGTTACATTTTTTCCACGAATGAGCAAAAACATTTTAAAGAAATCTTGCATAGGGCGGCTCTTTCTATGCAAGACAATAATAACGCTGCCGCCTGAAAAATCCCGACAAACAAGGCGCTGAGAATGGAGCGAAAGTCAGCGACGACGTATTCGGATGCGTACGACGGAGTTATGAGGGGTGCTGCGGAGGCGTAACCTATCGGACGGATTCAAGGAACCAATCGATGCGATTCAAGGGACCAATCGACCCGATTCAAGGGACCAATCCCACCCGTTGGTTCCGCCTATGTACCGCCTCGACGCCCTCGAAACGGCACTTCGACACCCTCGAAACGGCACTTCGGCACCCTCGAAGCGGCACTTCAGCACCCCCAAAGCGGCACTTCAGCACCCCCAAAGCGGCACTTCAGCACCCATGAAGCGGCAAAGAGCCCCCTCGAAACGGTTGCTTTCCGAACAGCGAAAACCGACGAAAAAGTTGCTTCCAGCACGCGAAATGGCACAGAAACCGCCGTTTGTGCAAGAAAAATCGCGACAAAGCAGCCCCACAGACGGCATTTCAGACCCCAAAAACCGCCATTTCCAGTTTTTTAGCCCCCTTTTTCAGGTCCTGAATTTCAGCATAAAATCTTTACAAAACAGCAAGAGCAGGCAGCGCCTTACGACGAAAGAAACCGCAAGACTTCCGCCGACGCAAACGCCGAGGGCTATCAGCAGGAATAGCAAACCCGTAGGCTCGGCCTGCAGCCAGCGGGCAAGCGGCTTGCAGAGCAACGTGAAAATGGGCGAATAAAGGAAGAGCGGCAGCGTGCGACGCCCCAGAAAACACAGCAGGGCGGCCACCCGGCGACCTGCCCACCGATGCAGACAGAGAATGATGCTGACGGCCAGCCAGATGACAAGAACGCCCCCCGCCGATGACGGAAGCAGGTTTTCAGCACGGACCACCAGCATGCAGAAAGCTACGAAAGCCAGCAACGACGGCTGGAAAAACGCCCTGAACGCCACCCCACTCTGCCGAAGCACCACGCCGGCAAGGAAATAGCAGCAGCTGAAAAACGACACCACACCCAGCCAGCGGGACAGCAAACTGAACGTGATGGCCAGCAGCAGCACGCGGCTCACCAGCTTCAGGGGCACGAATCGAAGCACAACGTAGGCGGCGCAACCGCAAACCATCAGCGTCTGCAGATACCAGTAAGGCCCCAGCGGGTGCACGAACAGGCGTTCCAGAAAGCCCCAAGGCGTCAGCACGTCGATGTGCTCCCTGATGGGCAGCACCGATGCCATCAGCACGTAGCCGCTCTCCAGCACCAGATAGGGCACGAAGAAGCGCAGCTGCACGCGCAGAAACTGCCGGACGGGGCGCCCGAAGTTCATCAGGAAGCCGGAAACCACGAGGAACGCAGGCATGTGGAAGGTGTAGACCACCAGCTTGGCGTAAGGGTACTTCTGCTCGATGAACACCAGATGGAAGGCTATCACCAGCAGTATCAAGACGCCCTTCAGGAAATCCAGTTCCAGCAAGCGCCCCTCGTCGGTTTGCTCTTTGTGAGAGTGCATACACTCTACAGATGCGGCCACCGGGCCAAGGACTGCGTGCCACAACAAGATTTAACAGAGGCTGCGGCCCTAGCGTTAATTATCATTAAAAGCCGCTCAGGGTGATGCAGTCTTTGCAGCCATTTTGTATCTTTACATAAAAATAGACGCAATGAAACTACTGTTACTCATCATCATACTGCATTGTGTGCCATTGGCTGCGGCGGCCCAGGGCAACGTCTACGCCCTCATCGTGAGCGGAGGGCGCAGCAAGCTCTACAACCACGAGCGCTACTGGAACGACTGCGCACTCATCTACAGGGCCCTGCGACAGACCTACCAAGTGCCCAAGGAGCGCATCACGCTGCTCATGGCCGATGGCGACAACCCTGCCAACGACCTCTTGCTCGACCAGGCCGCGGGCTTCGCCTCGACACCCACCGACCTCGACAGCGACGGAAAGGCCGACCTGCGACTGGCGGCCACCAGCGACAACCTGCGCAACGTGCTCAGCGAGCTGAGCCTGCAACTGACGCCGAGCGACCACCTATTTATATTTATAGCCAACCACGGCCTGCGCTCGACCGAAGGCGACGGCACGCTGCTGCTCTGGGGCAACGACCGCATGAGCAGCCGGCAGCTGGGCGACCTGCTGCGACCGCTGCGCGCAGGCTCTGTGAACGTACTCATCGGCTCGTGCCACTCGGAGGCTTTCATGGCCGGACTGCAGGCCGAACGGCGCATCATCACCACCGCCTGCAGCGCCGACGAGCTGTCGTGGTCGTGCCCCGACCGCCCTTACGATGAGTTCATCTACCACTGGGCCTGCGCCATAGCCAGGCACGATGAGCAGGGAAACGCCGTAGACGCCGACACGAACGGCGACGGCCACGTGAGCATGTTGGAGGCTTACTACTACGCCCAGCGCCACGACCGACGACCGGAAACGCCCTGCCTATGGGCCGCGCCACAGCAGCTGGCCGACCAATGGACCTTCGGCGGGCTGCTCGGGCAGGAGGCGGGCATCGGTCGCCTGCAGTCGGAGGACAACCCGCCGCGCCACACCTACGACCTGCTGGGACGCCCAGCTGACACCCACAGCCGCAAAGGCATCTGTCTGAGAAACGGAAAAATAGTGTTGAACCCCTAACCAAACATAGCTGCATGATGAAGAAATACATCATCTCAACCCTATGCCTGCTCGCAGCACTCGCTGCTCATGCAGACGGTATCACGGCCGACTCTATCACGGTATACGGCAACCTCGTAGCCATGATGAAACAGGAAGTGCGATGCTACGTGAAAAACAAGTCGGACAAAAGCTTCGAGGGACGCTGGTATGTGCTGGCCAAGAACCTGACGACAAACGAAGTCAGCATCTGCGGCGAGGCTGACATCAACATCGAAGCCCGCGGCTACCAACATTTGGAACTGCGGTGCGCCTTCCCTGAAGGGCAGCTCTTGGTGATGCTGGCGGCCGACAAGGAGGGCCAAAACGTGATAGCAGCTCGCCGCGTCAACATCAGCCCACTCGCCGAACTCACCATGAAGGCAACGCTCTCGCTCGAGATGCTCGCCACCGAAGGGCAGCAAAACACGCTCTACGGCAACCAGCTCCGCGGAAAGGTGACCGTGAGCATCGGCGGAAAACCGTTCTACGGAGCTGCCGACAACACGACAGCCGACGATGGCATCATGCTCTGGCTCGAGGAGGAGGCCACCCACCAACGCATCTACACACAGCTGCTTGCCCAGCAACTCACCGACTACAACATGAGCCGGAGCTTCGACCTGACGCTACAGCTGAGCGACGGGGCTGCATACACGCTCCACGTGGGCTGCGGCACGCCTGCCGGACTGCGCTCCTTCTGCTCGCTCTCGTTTGTGGTGCGCAGCGCTGTCCTCAGCTACTGGACGGCCAACCGGCAGGTGCATCCGCTCGAGCCATCGGCCGACCCGCAAACGCTGTGCATCCCTGCCGAAGCTGTGGCGGTAGACCTGCGCGGCATGCCATTCACCGGCACCGCCTACGCCATTGACGCTGCCGAGGCCAACCCCAACTGCCTGTACTATCTGAACACCATACAGAACCTGCCCGAGGGCCTCAGCAAGCAGCAGAACATCGTCAGCGGCGGCAAGGCCAGCACCATACGCATCACGGCCGACTGCGACTACCTGTGTCCGCTGGGCTTCCAGGCCGACTTCATCTCCTACCTCACGAAGCCGCAGTACGACGACGGCAGCGGAACGTTCGGCAGCCAGGGATATTCAGAAACCATACTGCTACCCTTCGACGTGAGCCACGCCAGCCTCTACGACATCAACGACGAGACGGGGCAGCTGACGGCCGAGATGCTGAAGGTGCTGCGCTATGACGGCCACGGCGGCGACTCGCTCATCCTCTCGCGCATCGGCAACTTCAGCGAGATGCAAGCCTATACGCCCTATATATTGGGCGTCTACGTAGGCTCGCGACTGCTCTTCATCGGCGAGCACACGATGGTGCCACCCACCCGCGACGCCATCATCCGAGGCGAGCAGATCAGCTTCGTAGGCACGACGGTTGCCAGGCAGGTGCAGCATGCGGCCTATCAATACGACCCCGCCGACCGCCACTTCGTGCTGCGAAGCGGCATGAGGGTTGCCCCGTTCCAGGCTTATATGGAGGACAACGCGTCGGCCTCGCCAAGCAACTACGACTACCTCTTCTTCAACGACGAAGCCTGGGGAGCCGACCATGACCTGCCCCCAGGGCCGGCAGCCATCAGCGAGCTGCAGCACCACAGGCAGGCAGGGGGCACAGCCGTCTACTCGCTCAGCGGACAGCAGCTGAGGCAGCAGGGGCTGCGACCCGGCATCTACCTCGTAGGCGGCCGGAAGGTGGTCGTCAAGTAAGAATAAGGAACGAAGCATCATGGAACTGCGTAACATCATAGAACGCTGCCAACAGGGCGACCGCGAGGCTTTCGGACTGCTTTACACAGCCAGCCGAGACCAGCTGCGCACGCTATGCCTGCGCTACGTGCCGAACGAGAACGTAGCCGACGACCTGCTCCATGATGCCTTCGTCGTCATCATCACCCACATTGCCCAGCTGAACGACCCCGCCAAGGCGATGGCGTGGATGCAGCAAATCATGCGCAACACGGCCCTGCTCTATCTGCGCAACCTGCAGCACTACGACACAGCCCCACTCGACGACGTGGCCGAAAGCATCGCCATCAGCCCGCAGCCCTTGCTCTACGACGAAATCCTGTCGATGGTCGACGCCCTGCCCGAGGGCTATCAGAAGGTGTTCCGCCTCTCCGTCTTCGAGGGGCTCACCCATCCGCAGATAGCCGACCTGCTGGGCATCGAGCCGCATAGCTCCTCCTCGCAGCTCACGCGCGCCAAGCTGCTGCTGCGCAAGTGGCTCGGTCCCTTGGTACTGCTCCTCCTTGCCGTCGTTCTTCCTCTGGGCATCTACCGTCTCTCCCGGCAGGACTCGCCCATGACGGCAGAGCCACACGAAGCCGTTGCTGACCTGAAGAAGCCAACGCCAGCGCCGGAAGCGCCTACGCCCCGCCAGCAGCAGGACGAGCCGCAGCCAAGCATGCGACAAAGCAAACCGAAACAGGAAACGCTACAAGAGAGCGAACCGCCACAGGAAGAACCGCAGCAGGACGAGCCGCAGAAGCTCATCGCCCAGGAGCAGAAGCCTCAGGAGCAAGACACGCTGAACGCCACGCCGGCTCCCGCCAAGCCCCACGAAGTCCCCGACCGACCGGCGACGACGCCGGCGCTCCCATCGAATGCCGTCAGGACGCCGGAGCGCTCCTGGACGCTCGCGCTGGCCTGCACCAGCACGCCAGCTCCCAGCACGCCCAGCCTACCCTATGCCAACAGCGACGCCAACGTAGACGAGGGCGACAACATCACCACCCACCATCTGCCGCTGAAGCTCGCCCTCACGCTGAGCAAGCAGCTCAGCGACCATTGGCAACTGAGCACGGGCCTGCAATACACCCGCCTCACCAGCGACACCTATCAGGGAAATACCTACGCCTCGCTCCACGAGCACTATAAGGCCGAGTACCTGGGCATACCGATCAGCCTCTCCTACCACTGGCAGCTCATGCCGCGACTGACCACCTACGCTGCCCTCAACACTACGCTCGACGTGCCGCTCAACACGAGGCTCGAAAGTACCTACCTGCTGGGCGGCCAGCCCTATGCGCCCACCACCGACCATCCGCACGCCCCGCTGCTGTGGTCTGCCGGCATGAGCCTGGGCCTGCACTACGCGCTCACGCCCCGCATCGGCCTCTTCGCCGAGCCCACCTTGCAGCACTACTTCGGCAGCGGCCACGGCCGGGAGACGTGGAACACGGCCCACCCCTTCACCTTCTCCATTCCCTTAGGCCTGCGCATTACGTTCTGAGCGGATGGGGGCCGAGCAACGTGAAAAGCTATTTCGGTCCCCCGGTACGCCAGACATCGGCATGGGGGAAACGGGCTTTGATGGCGGCTTCCTGCTCGCGGGTCATTGCGCCACTGATGTGCAGGCTGTCAATCTGCAGGCGGTAGAACCACTCGGGCAGTTCGACCTTGCCGGTGAAGTAGAGGGTGAGCTGCCTGATGTGCGGCAACAGGGAGAGCTGTTCGGGCACCTTGCTGACGCGAAGCTCGATGCCTGAGAGCGAACTCTCTGAGTTCATGCGCTCGAATATCTTCACCAGACCTTTGCTGCCCTCCATCTGGCGCACCACCCACCCCATCTTGGGTGTGAGGGCATGCGTCAGGGTGTCTACATCCGTTCCGATGAAGCCGGCTACGAGCTGCAGGGGGATGTCGGAGACGACGGTACCGTCGGTCGGGCTGACAACCTGGTACTTGAAGTCGACATACACCCGCTCCGACGGCATCTTGTGGGTGTGGGGCACCTGGTCGGGGGCCTGTCCGTTCTCGTCGGGGAAGAACTTGAGTATCCAGCCGTCCAGCTTCGTTGGTTCGCGGGGGAGGCATTTACCGTCATTCAGCTTGTCCACCCTACCCTTCTTGACCATGTCCTGCCAGAAAGCTTGGTCGGCCTTCCCCTCGGATGCTTTGACGAACTCGGTCAGGATGGGGACGAGACGCTTTGTCCACGGGCCGACGCCATACTTCTGCAGCTGCTGCGTCTTCTCAAGCACTTTCTGCCAGTCTTGGGGCGTGCCGGTAAGCGTGACGGACGGGATGCCGCAGGCTATATAATGGACCACATAGTCGAAATAGCTCTTCATGGTCTCCATGAGCGTTATCTGCGAGGCGATGCGCTCGGTGGTGCCCGTGGTGGTGAAGTCGGCGGTGATGGTCTTGGCGATGTCGCCCTTGGTGGCATCGTTGATTTGTGCCGTGAAGTCGGCCATCAGCTTCTGCCAGTCGGCATCGCCGGAGAGCAGGTCCTTGTCGGACTGCACCACGAGGTCCATCTTTCCCGAGTGGTTCACGAGCTGGTCGCGCAGCTGCTCGGGGTGGGCGTTGACATAGCGGGCGAAGCCCTGACTGACGAGCAGCCAAATCATGTCGGGCGAGAGCACGAGCGGGCGGTGCTCGGCGTAGGCCCGCACGATGGTCTGGAAGAACGGGTCTTTGCCGGTGAGGGTGTAGAACTGCTCGTCGGGACCGACGCTGCTGGCAATCATGGCGCGGGTGTCGCCGGGGACGCCTTCGTCGCGGAAGATGTTTTTGAGCGCCCTGGTGCCGCTGCTCCTGTATTTCTCTATAGAAACGTCGGCAACAGGCGAGAGGTGCTCGTCGACCGTGAAGGTGGTGCCTGTCTGGGCTGTGGCGAGGCTGGCGACGAGTGCCAGCCCGATGGTGGTGAGTGTTTTCTTCATACGTCAGTTGGGTTGTTTTGGTTATTCTGTTTCCAAGGTACCATCGAAACTGATGGGGTCGCGCTTGAGGGGCTGCACACGGATATGCGCCTGGCCATCGTCGCTGATGTCTATCACGTAGTGGTAGGAGTCTTCAAGGGTCTTGACGTCGATGTCAATCTGCCTGCCCTCCTTGTAGGTCAGCACAGGCTCCTCAAAGTTCAGACCTATCGAGGGCGACAGCGTCGGCATGTGGACTTGCCCCAGATAAGGCAGATAGCTTCGCAGCGTGTCGCCTCGCAGTTCGAGATAGAAGTCGGACGTCACCGTTCGCGACCCGTAGCGCAGGGTGTTCATCGAAGTGACGTCGATATGCCAGCGCTTCCGGGCTATGGCACCGAGCACAGCCGCCTGCTGCCGCTCTTTCTTCGACGGCTTATGACGGCTCAGCTGGCGATGGCTCCACTTCGTCATATCGGCCCATCCCTCAGGCGTCCCGTCCTCTTCAGAACGTCGTCGCCGCTATCGGCAGGCGCATTTTGTCGGGGAGGCCGCCACCCCATCCTATGCACACCCATAGGGGATGTGGAGGTAACGAAGACGGGCTCAGACTCCCGCTCAGACTCCTCCCAAAGAGAGGGAGCCTCGCCTTCGGGGGGTGATGGCAGGGGACTGACGCTTTCGGCCGATGCCGGCGCCGACTGCTGAGGTGCAGCGCCGATGGCTGCCGTCGCCGGCTTTTCCTCAGGCTGCCCGACGGCCACAACCTCCGGGCGCGACTGCGGAACGACGGGGCGCGACGGGACAACAGCCGGCTTCACCTTCTGCTGCGCCACACGAGGCTCCTGCGGGCGCTGCTGAATTCCAAAAGTTAAGGTCATCAGCACGGCGAAGCTGGCGGCTACGGCGGCATAGACCCACAGCCGGCGAGACTTGGGGGACGGCGCAGATTCGGCAATGCGCTTCTGCACCCTTTCATTCAGGTCACAGGGCAACGGCGGCAACTGCTGCTCACGCCGTCTGACGGCTTCGCGAAGATTGGTATCGCTTTTGATGGAGTTCATTGTTCAGAGCGTTTTGATGATTCGGTAGAGTTTTCTGCGGATACGGCTCAGCTGTGAGCCAACGGTAGAGGGATTGGAGCCTGTGACGAATGCGATGTCGGCAAGGCTCTGATTGTCGTAGTAGAACATACTCACGATGGCCTGCTCGTGGGGCGACAGCATGGCCAGGGCCTGCTCCAGCTGGCAGATGGTCTGTTCGTCGGGCGGAGGGTCGTCGGGCAGCTCTAAGGTGTCGATGCCTGCGGCACGGTCGTCCATAGAGACGACGACGGGCTTCTTGCCGCGGACGAAGTTGAGCGACTCGTGGTAGGCAATGCGACCCAGCCATGTGGCGAGCGATGCCTGACGGGGGTTGTAGCCTTCGATGCCGCGCAGGGCTTTGACGAACACATCCTGATAGACCTCCTCGGCATCCTCGCGCCGCGTCACGATGCGTTGCACCATGCGGAACACCGCCGGTCCATACTCGGTGAGTATCTGCTGGCAGGCGGCAGGCTTCCTCTGTCGCAGGTTGCTAATCAGGATGGCTATATCTTGTTCCATTGTGATGCCTTCTACTTATATATACACACATCATGGAAAATTATTGCAATAATCACGAAGAATCTTTATAAAAGAAAAATGGTCAGGCGCCACGAGTGTGTGGAAGCCTAACCATTCTCTTATGCGCGGAACTGCTTCAGCTCCCCCTTCTTAATACCCGAAGATTTCGGCGGTGCTGACGCGACGGATGGGGCCAAGTTGCTGCAGGGCGTTCATGTCGAGGTCGTGCTCATCGCCGAGGATGATGTAGCGATAGGGCTTGCGGGCCATCTGCTGCTGCTCGAAGCTGACGATGTCGGTGAGCTGCAGGGCGGGCAGGGCCTGGTAGATGCGCTCGTTGGGGTCGTAGTCGATGCCTCGGTGCTTAGCGGCGAGCCAGGCGTTGATGAGCCCGAACTTGGTGGTGCGCAGGCTCTGCAGGCGCTTCACGACGGCTTCCTTGGCTACCTGGAAGGCGGCCTCGCTCTGCGGGATGCTGTCGAGCAGGAAGTGGAAGTGGGTGATGCAGTCGGCCATCTTGTCGTTCTGGGTGATGATGTGGGTGAAGTAGTACTCGGGCTGGTCCTGATAGGTGGGCTCACGATAGGCGGCGTAGGCGTTGTAGGCCAGTCCGCGGGCCTCGCGCATCTCCTGGAACACGATGCTGTTCATGCCGCCGCCGTAGTACTCGTTGAACAGGGCCTTGACGGCTGCCTCCTCGGGCTGCCAGGGGCGCTGCTCGTTGTGGTACATGCGCATGTAGATGTTCTTGGCGGCATAGGGGGCGAGCAGCACCTCGTTGGCGGGCGTGGGCTGCAGCTCGTAGTGACGGCCGGCGGGCACGGCCTGCAGCGGCGTGGCTACGGGATGGCCGGCATCGACGGCCTGGGCGAGCTCCTGGGCGCTGAGGGGTCCGTAGTAGACGAGGGTGTGCTGATAGCGGGAGAGCTGGCGCAGCAGCTGCAGCAGGTCGTCGGGACGGGTCTGGGCCAGCTGCTGGGTGCTGAGCACGTTGCGCGTGGGGTTGTAGGGGCCGTAGAGGCCGTAGTCGGTGAGGGCGCTGAAGTTGGAGCGCTGGTCGAGCTTGCGGTCGGCACGGGCTTTCTCTACGGAGGCTACGTAGCGCTCGTAGGCCTCGGGGCTGGGCTGGGCGCGCTGCATGAGGTGCTCGAGCAGGGCGAGGGCCTGAGGCATGTTGTCGGCCAGACCGGCGAGGCTGACGAAGATGTTGCGGGGGTTGACGCTGATGCTATAGCTGCAGGCGAGCTTATAGAACTGCTGCTGCACCTGCTGGGGCGACAGCGAGTCGGTGCCCAGGTAGCTGAGGTAGTCGGCGGCATAGGAGTAGCGCACGTCGGTCTCCTCGCCGAAGTCGTAGCAGAAGGCGAGCTGGAATCGTCCGTTCTCGGTGTTCTGCACGTAGACGTAGGGCAGCGTGGCGGGGGTGTTGCCGAAGGTGAGGTCGCGCTGGAAGTCGACGAAGCGCGGCTCGATGGGCTTCACCTCGGTCTGCTGGATGTCCTTGACGAACTGGCTGACGGTGTCGCGGTTGGTGGGAATGGGGGTGATGGCGGGCTTGTCAATCTTCTTCTGGTTGGGGTCGATGCCCTGGCGCTTGTAGACGGCGACGTAGTTGTCGGCGAAGTGCTGGCGGGCGAAGCTGACAATCTGCTCCTTGGTCATGGCGCCGATGCGCTGGAGCTTCTCGACCTCCTGCTGCCAGGTGGTGCCGTTGATGAAGGAGTTGACGAACATGCGGGCGCGGGCCTGATTGCTCTCCAGGCGGTTGTAGTACTGCAGGCGGAGGTTGTTGACCACGGAAGGCAGCAGATCGTCGCTGAAGCTGCCCTGCTTGAGCTTCTCGACCTCGGCCAGCAGGAGCGAGCGCACGCTGTCGAGGCTCTGGCCCTGCAGGGGTGTGCCGGTGAGCAGGAAGAAGGTGGCGTCCATCTGGGCGAGGGCGCCGCCACGGGCGTCGAGCATCTTCATCTGCTGGTTGATGTCGAGGTCGAGCAGGCCGGCGGTGCCGTTGCTGAGCATGCTCTCGATGACCTCGAGGGTGTCGGCCTGGGCCGAGGCGGCCGGGTCGAAGCGCCAGCCGAGCCAGAGGGTCTCGGCCTCCTGGCCCACGACGGTGGTGTCGACGGGCTGGGTGAGCTCAGGCTGCTCGGGGAAGCGGGGCTGCTCTACGTCGTCGCCGGGCTGCCAGGAGCCGAAGTAGCGGTCGATGGTGGCGATGACGGCATCGGGGTCGAAGTCGCCGGCCATGCAGATGGCCACGTTGTTGGGCACGTACCACTTGCGGAAGTAGTTCTTGATATTGGTGATGGAGGGGTTCTTCAGGTGCTCCTGCGTGCCGATGGTGGTCTGCGTGCCGTAGGGGTGAGTGGGCATGAGCTTCTTGCCGAGGGCCTGGAAGAGCTTGTCGCCGTCGTCGGTGAGGTAGATGTTGTACTCCTCGTAGACGGCCTCGAGCTCGGTGTGGAAGCCGCGGATGACCATGTGCTGGAAGCGGTCGGCCTGAATCTTGGCCCAGTTCTCGACCTGGTTGGAGGGGATGTCCTCGGTGTAGCAGGTGACGTCGTTGGAGGTGTAGGCGTTGGTGCCCTCGGCGCCGATGACAGACATGAGCTTGTCGTACTCGTTGGGGATGAAGTAGCGGGCGGCGAGCTGGCTCACGGAGTCGATTTCGTGGTAGGCCTGGCGGCGCTCAGCGGGGTCGGTGAGCGTGCGGTAGTGCTCGTAGCGCTGCTCGATGTCGGCCAGCAGCGGGGCTTCCTGCCCGGGGTCGGTCACTCCGAACTTGTCGGTGCCCTTGAACATGAGGTGCTCCAGGTAGTGGGCAAGGCCGGTGGTCTCGGCGGGGTCGTTCTTCGAACCCGTGCGCACGGCGATGTAGGTCTGGATGCGGGGCTTCTCCTTGTTCACGCTGAGGTACACCTTCAGGCCGTTGTCGAGGGTGTAGATGCGGGTTTTCGAAAGGTCGCCCTTCACCTCTTCATACTTGTACTTCTCGCAGGAAACGAAGAGTGAAGAATGAAGGACGAAGAATGCTGCAGCGAGCAACTTCATGATGGTTCCCATTCTCTTTCCCGTTTCTCTCACGTGCCGCCCTGCGGCACCAATTTTCTCATTCTTCATTCCTAATTATTATATGTTTATAAAATTCTTCATTCTTCATTCTTCATTCTTCATTCTTCATTCTTCATTCTTCATTCTTCATTCTTCATTCTTCGTAGTCAATCTCGTGGTCGAGCTTGGAGAGGAAGTCCTCGTAGACGTCCTGCGCCACGTCGCCCATGGCATACTCCTTCTGGGCGTCCTTGCGAATCTCGGCAATCCAGGCGCGGCGGGCCTTGACGTAGTCTTCGCGAATCTGCTGGCAGACAGCGTCGGTGAGCGTGTCGAGGTGGTAGTAGTCGAGGATGAGCCTGTAGGTCCATGCCCACTGGTACTCGCGGTAGTGGTCGTTGATGTCCTCGAAGCGGTCGATGACCTGCTGGATGCTGTCGATGGTGCCGTCCTTGATGTCGTTGAGCAGGCGCTGCTCCTCGCTCTCGGGCAGCAGCAGTCCGCTGAGGTCTACCCAGCGGCCCTCGCCGGTCTTGTTGGTGGGATGGCCGAAGAAGCCCTCCTTGACGGCGCGCTTCAGCACGGCACCCATGTAGATGCGCAGGGCGATGTCGTAGTACTTCTGGCCCTTGCGCAGCGACGAGGCGTTGATGACGTACTCATGGAAGTTGTAGGTGGTCACGTTGTCGCCCGAGGCCTGACGCAGCGCGTCGAGAATCTTCGTGCCCTCAAGGATTTCGCCCACGGTGAAGGGCGACAGCCAGTCGAAGTTGATGATGGACTTCTTCGACTGCTTGGAGCGCTTGTCGCGCTTAGGCCACTTCTTGATGTCGCGGTAGAGGCCGACGGTGGTGATGTTGCGGCCGGGCACGATGTACATGGTCTCGCCATAGGCCATGAGATAGGAGAAGGGCAGGTTGCGCATGTCGGGGTGGTTCATCAGCTTGCCGAAGCAGACGGAGAAGGCACCTATCGTGGCTGGCATCAGCACGTAGGCTCCGCTGGCCGTCTTGGAGCCGCGCTCCAGGGTGCCGTAGTGCATGGGCCCCATCTTGTAGGCATGGTTGGAGAAGTTGGTGTTGGAGCCGGCATTATAGAACGAGAACTGTCCGCCGATGAGCAGGCTCGACTTGTGGTGAGAGGCCGAGAAGGGGCCGCAGAAGGCGGCGCAGGCCTCGCCGTTGGCCATGAACGAGTTGGCAAAGAAGAGGCTCGCCTCGGCCGTGAACCCGTTGGTTATCTGGCAGGCCTCGCCCACGAAGCAGTCCTGCATCTTGACGGAGTTGAGAATGCTGCAGCCGTCGCAGATGATGGAGTTCTCGCAGATGACGCCCGTGCCGATGTACACCGAGGCGTCTTTCGACGACATCACCGTGCACTCGGACAGCCGGGCAGCGCCGCTGATCTCGCAGTCGCCCTTGATGACGGTGTTGGTGATCTCCTTGGTGTTGATGATTTTCACGTTGTTGCCTATCACGCCTCGCTCGGGGGTCGACACACGCACCTCGTCGTCGATGAGCTGATGAAGGGCGTGGCGCAGGGCCTTGTCGTGCTCGTGCTTCACCATGAAGGCGGCCAGCTGCGAGTTGAGCTCACGGAACAGGGTGACGTTGCCGTCGCCCATCTCGTTGAGCACGGAGATGGTGGAGCCGGCGCCGTAGGTGGCTCCCTCGGTGGTCTCGATGGTGGAGATGTTGGAGATGTAGCAGTCGTCGCCGATGGTGTAGTTGTTGATGAAGTTGCCCACCTTCTCGATGAGGCAGTCGTTGCCCACGCTGACGTTGCGCAGCGTGGCATCGTTGATGCCGGAGTGCTTCACGAAGCCCTTGCTCACCTCTACCTGCTTCTCGAAGGAGCCCAGCTGTATGTCGCCGTAGAAGACGACCCGATGGAAGTTGTAGGGACGGAAGTCCTGTGCCACTTGCACCCGCGTCCAGTCTTCGGCCCAGCAGCCGTTGGATTCGAGCACGTTAATTTCTTCGCGGTTCAATAATCTGTAGTCTCTCATAAATAAATGTGTTGTGTGTATGTGTAGTTTACTTTATCATTTCACAAAGGGGTGCCTGCTCACTCGTCGATGGCATAGAGGAAGTCGTTGTAGGGATACTTCTGCACGTGAAGCTCCTTCACCTTACTATATAATACGCGGCGCAGCTCTTCGATGTTCTGCCGCTCGCGGGCTGAGATGAAGAGGCAGTCGCCGTTCATCTTGGCCATCCACGTGTGCTGCAGGTCGTCGAGCGAGATGTTTTCGCGCGTAGGCTCCGTCAGGTCGTCGGCATCCTGAGGCGTCCAGCGGTAGGCGTCGACCTTGTTGAAGAGCAGCATCTGCGGCGTCTCGGCACAGCCCAGCTCCTGCAGCGTCTGCTCGACGACGCGGATCTGCTCCTCGAAGTCGGGATGCGAGATGTCGACCACATGCACCAGCAGGTCGGCCTCGCGCACCTCGTCGAGTGTGCTCTTGAACGACTCCACCAGGTCGGAGGGCAGCTTGCGGATGAACCCCACGGTGTCGGCCAGCAGGAAGGGAAGGTTCTCGATGGTCACCTTGCGGACGGTGGTGTCGAGCGTGGCGAAAAGCTTGTTCTCGGCAAAGACGTCGCTCTTGGCCAGCAGGTTCATCAGCGTCGACTTGCCCACGTTGGTATAGCCCACGAGGGCCACGCGGATAAGGCGCCCGCGGTTCTTGCGCTGCGTGGTCTTCTGCTTGTCGATTTCGGCCAGGCGCTGCTTCAGAAGCGTGATGCGCTGCAGGATGATACGGCGGTCCATCTCCAGCTGAGTCTCGCCGGGGCCGCGCAGTCCCACGCTTCCCTTGCCGCCACCCGAACCCGAGCCGCCGCCCTGGCGCTCCAGGTGAGTCCACAGGCGCTGCAGGCGGGGCAGCATGTAGCGATGCTGGGCCAGCTCCACCTGCGCCTTGGCCTCGGCCGTCTGGGCACGCATGGCAAAGATGTCGAGAATGAGCGACGTGCGGTCAAGGATTTTCACCTGCAGCTCCTTCTCGATGTTGCGGATTTGCTTGGCCGACAGCTCATCGTCGAAGATGACCATGCCCACGGGCTGAGCCTCGCCCGTCTCGTCGTCGTCGGCCAGGTCAGCCATCAGCTTGATGTATTCCTTGATTTCGAGCAGTTTTCCTGACCCTACGTAGGTAGTCTGACTGGGTCCGCCCACCTTCTGCGTAAAGCGCTTCACGGTGCGGGCACCAGCGGTGTCGGCCAGGAACTCCAGCTCGTCGAGATATTCATTTGTCTTGGCCTCGTCCTGCTCCTTCGTTATCAAACCAACGAGCACGGCAGTCTCGGCCTTTGCCTCGGAGATGACAAACTCCTTCATTCAGTTTGCAGTATTTTATATTTGTATTCGAGCGCAAAAGTAATAAAAAGGTACGAATTACACAAGAAAAAACAACAAAAATACATGACTTTCGTAAATTCTTCGTACCTTTGCAAACACTAACATAACTAATCTGACGCTGACATGAGACTACTGAAAACTATCATCATGGCCGTCGTCGCATGCACAACTGCATGGGCTCAGCCACGCTACGACTTCACCAGACTGCAGACCGAAAGGCTGAACCGTGGCGTGGTGGCCGTACGCACCACAGACGGCAAGGTAGCCGTCAGCTGGCGAACGCTGAAGAGCGACCGCAAGGGCGAGCCCTTCGACATCTATCGCAACGGCAAGAAGCTGAACACGAAGCCGCTCACCAAGGGAGGTACCTTCTACATTGACAACGATGTGAAGTCGGAAGCCGACGTGACCTACGCCGTGAAGGGAGGAGGCATCGACGGCGAATATGTGCTGCGTGCCGAGGCCAAGCCCGGCTACCACACCATCGCCCTGCAGAAGCCCGAGGGAGGAACGACGCCCGACGGAAGACCCTACCAATACTCGGCCAACGACGCAAGCATTGCCGACGTCGACGGCGACGGACAATACGAGATTGTACTGAAATGGGACCCCACGAACGCACGCGACAATGCGCATGCCGGATTCACCGGCCCCACGCTCTTCGACTGCTACCGGCTGGACGGCACCCGCCTCTGGCGCATCGACATGGGACACAACATCAGGAGCGGAGCCCACTACGTGCCCTTCATCTTCTACGACCTGAACGGCGACGGACGCGCTGAACTCATCGTCAGAACCTCTGACGGCACACGCGACGCCCTGGGAAACGTCATCGGAAATGCCGAGGCCGACTACCGTGAGAAGGAGCCCGGACGCTATCAGGGACGCATCCTGCACAGCACCGACTACATCTCGGTGTTCGACGGACTCACCGGCAAGGTGCTCGACAGCAAACCCTACATACCTCAGCGGGGCAATCCGCAGGAATGGGGCGACGACAACGCCAACCGCTCGGACCGCATGCTCGCTGCCGTGGGCTATCTCGACGGACAACACGCATCGGCCATCTTCTGCCGCGGATACTACACACGCACCGTGATTGCCGCATGGGACTGGGACGGACAGCAGCTGCGCGAACACTGGACCTTCGACACCAACCAGCCCGAGTGGCGCAGCTACGCCGGACAGGGTAACCACAACCTGCGCGTGGCCGACGTTGACGGCGACGGATGCGACGAAATCACCTACGGCTCCATGGCCGTCGACCATGACGGCCGCGGACTCTACAACACCGGCTTCGGCCACGGCGACGCCATGCACCTCATAGCCGACCCGCAGGACAACCAGCTCTACATCTGGGACTGCCACGAAAACAAGCGCGACGGCTCTGACCTGCGCAACGCCCGCACCGGCGAGGTCGTCTTCCAGGTCAAGTCGAGAACCGACGTGGGCCGCTGCATGGCCGCCGACATCGACCCCACCAACCCGGGATGCGAGATGTGGTCGTCTGACAGCCACGGCATACGCACCATGAAGGGCGACGTGCTCTATGCTGCAAAGGACGCCGACGACCCGCAGCACGACAACGCACTGGTGCTCAACGGAAGATGGCTCTCCGTGAACTTCGGCATCTGGTGGGACGGCGACCTCCTCAGGGAACTGCTCGACAGAGAGACGGTGACGAAGTACGACTGGAAGAACCACAGCATCGTCAACGTACAGAAGTTCGAGGGCGTACGCTTCAACAACGGAACGAAGTCGAACCCCTGCCTGCAGGCCGACATGCTGGGCGACTGGCGCGAGGAGGTGATGGTCAAGAACAGGGAGAGCACCGAGCTTCGCATCTACACCACCACCATACCCACCGACTATCGCATCGACTGCCTCATGCACGACGTGCCCTACCGCCTCTCGGTGGCCTATCAGAACGTAGGCTATAACCAGCCGCCCGAACCTGGATACTACATCGGGCCCGACAAGAAAGATTATCTTAAATAAAATATTCAAGCACTTATGAAAAAACTATTCGCTGTCCTGCTCATGCTGCCGCTGATGGCTGCTGCCAAGGACGTAAACGTCAAGTCGCCCGACGGAAATGTCGTTGTCACCATCAGCGACGAGGGCGGACGACTCACCTATCAAGTAACCCTGAACGGACAGACCGTGATACAGCCCTCGCAGCTGGGCTTCGAAGCCGACTTCGGCACGTTTGCCACCGGTCTGCACATCAGCGACACGCTGACGACCAAAGTGGAAAAAGACTATGAGATGCGGCAGGTGAAGCAGCACCAGATGCACTTCCGGGCCAACCAACTGCTGGTCAGCATAGAGAACGAGAAACGACAGCAGATGAGCGTAGAGTTTCAGGTGGCCAACAACGACCTGGCCTTCCGTTACCTCATTCCACGACAGCAGAACGACAACCCCAAGAGCGCTGTGGTCAGGCGCGAGCTGACGGCCTTCCGACTGCCCTCAGAGACCACCACATTCCTCACGCCGCAAATCACTCCCATGACAGGCTGGGAGCGCACAAAGCCCAGCTACGAGGAGGAGTACAAGGCCGATGCCCCCATGACGGCCAAGTCACAGTACGGACAGGGCTACACCTTCCCCTGCCTCTTCAAGAGCCCCAACGCATGGATGCTTATCTCCGAGACGGGTGTCTCGTCGGCCTACTGCGGCTCGCACCTCAGCGACTATAACGCCGACAACGGCTACACCATCGCCTATCCGCAGGCTGGCGAGAACAACGGCAACGGCTCGCCCTTTGCCGGCATACCCCTCCCGGGACAGACGCCTTGGCGCACCATCACCCTGGGAACGACGCTGAAGCCCATCGTCGAGACTACCATTGCCTACGACGTGGTTGACCCGCTCTATGAACCCAGCACCGACTACAAAGGCGGACGCTACACCTGGAGCTGGCTCATCTGGCAGGACAACAGCATCAACTACAACGACCAGGTGCAGTTCATTGACCTCGCCTCGGCCATGGGCTACGAGCTCTGCCTCGTCGACAACTGGTGGGATCAGAACATCGGCCGCACCCGCATGGAGCAGCTGTCGAAACATGCACAGTCAAAGGGCGTGAGCCTCATGCTGTGGTACAACTCCAACGGCTATGAGAACGATGCGCCTCAGACCCCTCGCGACTGCATGAGCACCGGGATGGCCCGCGACAAGGAGATGGCCTGGCTGAAATCCATCGGCGTGAAGGGCATCAAGGTCGACTTCTTCGGAGGCGATAAGCAGGAGACGATGAAGCTCTACGAAGACATTCTCTACGATGCCAACCGCTACGGACTGCAGGTGATTTTCCATGGTTGCACGCTGCCACGAGGCTGGGAGCGCATGTATCCCAACTACGTGTCGAGCGAAGCCGTACTGGCATCTGAGAACGTGTTCTTCAACGAAGGTGCTGCCATCCGCCAGCCCTTCGACCTGACCATGCACCCCTTCTGCCGCAATACGTCGGGCACCATGGACTGGGGCGGCGTGATCATGAACAAGTACCTGTCGAAGGACAACAAGAGCCGACACACCCGCAAGACGACCGACATCTTCGAGATGGCAACGGGAATCACCAACCAGAGCGTCATCAACTGCGTAGCCATGCAGCCCAACAACCTCAAGGAGCTGCCGCAGTTCGAACTCGACTTCCTGAAGCAGCTGCCCACACAATGGGACGAGACGCGCTTCATCGACGGCTACCCAGGCAAGTACGTGGTGCTGGCCCGCCGACACGGGCAAGACTGGTACGTGGCAGGACTGAACGCCCAGCAGGAAGCCATCACCCTCAACATCGACCTCTCGATGTTTGGCAAGGGGCAGCGCGTCAAGCTCTATACCGACAGTCCGAAGAAACGCCGCTCACGCCGTGCCGCCGTAGCCACCCCGGCTCCCCGTCTGGGCTACCTGACAACCAACAGGCGGACAGGAGCCTACGAGATTACCATCGAGCCCAACGGAGGAATAATTATAACAAAATAGAAGATTTTCGCAAAAATCTTTGTCAGATTGATAGAGTTATAGTACCTTTGCCGACGCAAGGTACTATAATTCTTTTTAACTTATGACAAAATGAAACGTAAAAACTTGCAAGCAAGAACACTGGCAGCGGTGCTGGCAGTGTTCAGTAGTGTTGCCGCCATGGGACAACAGACAACATCCGACACAGACTGGATGAAAGACTTCACTTCACGCATCACCCTTAACGGCTATGCACAGGGCGGATGGTCTTATCAGGACATCAACGGACAGAAGACCAACTCCTACAATCTGAAACGCACACTTCTCTGGGCGAAGGCCCGCATCACCGACCGATGGTCGTTCCTCTTCATGCACGACTTCTCGAGCGTGGTTCAGGAATTCTACACCGACTATCGCATCAGCAACGACAACGCGCTCACCGTCCGGTTGGGACAGTTCAAGCACTCCTATACCATGGAGAACCCACTCTCGCCCACCATGCTCGAACTCATCGACGTCTATTCGCAGGCCGTGCTCTATCTGGCCGGCGAAGGCCCCGACCCACTCAATGGCGTGAACTATGGTCGCGACCAGGGTCTCATGGTCTTCGGCGACCTGTTCAACAAGAGCCTGCACTACGAGCTGGCACTGATGAGCGGACAGGGTATCAACCGCAAGGATGCCAACAATCAGAAAGACTTCATCGCCAAACTCGAGGTGCGACCCTTCGACGGACTACGCATCGTGGGCTCTGGCTATTTAGGCACAGGTAATGCCGTAGGTACGGCCGCATGGAATCCCACCATTCAGCGAGGCGACAACTACAAGCGCAACCGCTATAGCGTGGGTGCCGAATACAAGACGACCGCCTACTCGGCCGGACAGTATAAGGAGGCACGTCCTGCCAGCATCCGTGCCGAATGGCTGGGTGGCGAAGATGGCGACGTAGGCTCGCGCGGTGGCTACGTCACCGCCAGCATCACCGTCGTCGATGCGCTCGACCTCGTGGCTTCTGCCGAGACGTTCGACCGCAACACGGAGGTCGACGGATGGGACCAGACGAACCTGACACTGGGACTGCAATACTGGTTCTACAAGAAATGCCGCCTGCAGCTGCAATACACGCGCAGCCTGTGTGGCGAGCTCATCAGCACAAAAGACTACAACTGGCTGCAAGCACAAGTGCAGGTGGCCTTCTGATTTTGAATTAAGAATTAAGAGCTTAGAATTTAGACTTAAAAAGCATTTACCATGTTCATCAAAATAGCACTCACTATCATCTTCCTGGTCGTGATGGTAGGCGTGGGACTGTACTCGCGCAAACAGGCCAGCAGCGTCGACGGATTCGTATTGGGCGGACGCGCCGTAGGCCCCTGGCTCACGGCCTTTGCCTATGGCACCAGCTACTTCTCGGCCGTGGTCTTCGTGGGCTATGCCGGACAGTTCGGATGGAAATACGGACTCTCGGCTACGTGGATAGGCATTGGCAACGCCCTCATCGGCTCGCTCCTGGCGTGGGTCGTGCTGGGACGGCGCACGAAGCTGATGACACAGCACATTGAGAGCCGCACCATGCCCGACTTCTTCGGCACCCGTTTCGCCGACCAAGGACTGCGCGTGGCAGCTTCCATCATAGCCTTCGTGTTCCTCATCCCTTATACCGCAGGCGTCTACAAAGGCATCTCCACACTCTTCGAGATGGGCTTCGGCATTCCCTACGAGTACTGCGTAGTGATTATGGCCATTCTCACGGCCGTCTACGTGATTCTTGGGGGGTACAAAGCCACTGCCATGAACGACTTCATCCAGGGTATCATCATGCTCTTCGGCATTGTGGCCGTCATCGTGGCTGTGCTCAACGTGCAGGGCGGTCTGTCGGCTGCCGTTGCCAAGCTGGCCGAGCTGCCAGCCGATGCCGACGCCAGCGCCAACGGAGGCTTCGCCACCTGGTTTGGCCCAGATCCCTGGAATCTGCTGGGCGTGGTCATCCTCACCTCTTTGGGCACGTGGGGACTGCCGCAGATGGTAGGTAAGTTCTACTCGATTACCGATGAGAGCGCCATTCGCCGCGGCACCATCATCAGCACCATCTTCGCCCTGATTGTAGCTGGCGGCTGCTATTTCCTCGGAGGGTTCGGACGCCTCTACGACCCCGTGATTGTCAATGGCAAGATAGCCTTCGACTCTATCGTCCCCTCGATGCTCGTCACCCTGCCCGACGTGCTCATTGCCCTTGTGGTGCTGCTGGTGCTCTCGGCTTCGATGTCGACGCTGGCCTCGCTGGTGCTCACCTCGTCGTCGACGATGACGCTCGACCTGATTTATCGCGACAAGAAGTCGCTGCCTGGCGAAGTAGAGGAAGGCTCTATCGACGATTTGGTGGCTGAGAGAATTGAGCGCCGCAAGGTTGTGGTGATGCGCGTACTGATTATGTTCTTCATCGCCATCTCGCTGCTCATCGCCCTCAATCCGCCCACGTTTATCGCCCAGCTCATGGGCATCTCATGGGGAGCGCTGGCAGGTGCCTTCCTGGCTCCCTTCATGCTGGGTCTCTACTGGCGTGGCGTCACTACCGCCTCGGTGTGGGCTTGCTTCATCTGGGGCGTAGGCCTCACGGTGGTCAACATGCTCGTGGGCAATCCCATCAACCCGATCAACTGCGGTGCCATCGCCATGGTGGGCGGCTTCCCCGTAGTGTGGATCGTCAGTCTCCTGACGAAGAAGCTGCCGGCGAAGACCGTCGACAGCATCTTCGAGTGCTACAAGTAGACGCTCGCCCGGGCACTCTAATCACAA
Source organism: uncultured Prevotellaceae bacterium (assembly GCA_902771785.1). Lineage (GTDB taxonomy): Bacteria > Bacteroidota > Bacteroidia > Bacteroidales > Bacteroidaceae > Prevotella. Next base: position 37,640 of record CACXYH010000006.1, on the reverse strand, counting down.
GAGACGCGCCGGCACATCAGTGTGTCGGCGCGTCTCTTGTCTTTTCTTCACTCCGTGCTCACTCCGTCACGACATTCTCGCTGCGGAAGGTGACCACTTGCTTGACGCCCTTCTCCGTGGGAGCATCGAGAGCCCGCAGGGTGCAGTCACGCACATCGTCGAGCACGACGGCCGGACGATAGTCGGGACGCACGTAGCGGAAGGTGACATCGTTGACGTGGAGTCCCTCAACGTGACGGGCGTAGAGACCGTAGGCAGGCGTCTGTCCGGCAAACTTCGGCTCGGGATAGTTGGTGTCCTGCTCGCGATAGTCCTTGTTCACCAGCTCGCGAGCGCCGCCACCCTGGAAAGTGAGGCGTATGTTCGAGAGCCACACGTTGCGGATGGGCTCGTCTTTCATGCCCGTGACAATGATGCTGCAGAGCGAGTCGCAGTCGTCGGCAATGACGTTGGATATCTGAATGTCGCGTGCGCTGGAAGGCCGCGTCACTTCCTTGGGGCCACGATTGCGGCAACCCGTGGTGATGTAGATGGGATAGTGGTGGACGTGGCTCATGGTGATGTTCGACACGACAATGTTCTCCATCACGCCTTGGTCCACCTCTTCGAAGGCCAGTCCGCTGCTGTACATAAAGGTACTGTTGGTGAGCGAGATGTTACGATAGCCGCCGTTCGACTCCGTGCCCAGCTTAAAGCGTCCGCACACCCAGCCAACGGGCTCCGGCACATAGGTTCCGTCGAGCAGCGTGCCGCACTTGAAGCCTGTGATGTTGCAGTTGGATACGGCGATGTGCTCGCAGAGCACAGGCTTCTTCAGTGCATACGACGACTTCAGCACCAGGGCATCGTCGCTGGGCGTATTGATGCGGCAGTTGGTGATGGTCATATACTTGCAGCAGTCTATGTCGAAGCCGTCGCGATTGGTGTCGATGGTTACGTTGTCGATGGTCGAGAGGTCGCAGCCGGTCATGATGATGCCGAAGTGTCCGCCGCGGTAGATGGTGATGTCGCGGATGGTGACCTGACGGCACAGCTTCAGGGCGATGGCCTTGTCGCCTGTGCCTATTGAGCCGCCCTGCAAGTTGCCGGCTCGCTCCGTGTCGCGTCTGGTCAGGCCCTTACCGTCTATCATGCCGTGGCCCGTAATCGAGATGTTGGTCTGGCCCTCGGCCCAGATGAGCGAGTTGTGGAAATAGGTGTGTCCGCCGTCCTGATACTCAGGAAAACCGCCAAACGACTCGCTCGGGTCGTAGGCCTTCATCGAGGCGGGAGCAGCCAGCAGGGTGCAACCCGCCGCAAGGTGCAGGTCGATGTTCGACTTCAGGCGGATGCTGCCGCTCAGATAGGTGCCCGCGGGCAGCAGCACCTGGCCTCCCCCACCCTTCACGGCCGCCTCGATGGCAGCGTTGATGGCAGGCGAGTCGAGCGTCTGGCCGTCGCCCACGGCTCCATAGTCGCGCACGTTATAAACCTGGGCGTGCACCAATGTCAGGCAACCCCATAGCATCAGTAGTAGCAGTGGGTGTCTTTTCATTTGTCTCAGTACTTTAGTTTCTTCTTTCCGTTCTCGATATAGAGGCCGCGAACAGCCTTTTGCAGCTTCTGGCCCATCAGGTTGTAGATGCCTGCGGGCTTGGCTGGTGCAGCCTCAACTGTCAGGATGCCCGTAGACAGATAGCCGCCCTGTTCCCATGCCTCCTGGTCGCTCTTCAGGTCGGTGCCCAGATAGTAGCCCAGGTTCGTTGGCTGGTTGTAGCCTATGTTCTCGTTGAGCGCGCTCATCCAGTAGCAATGGTCAGTCATGAGCCATGGGAACTTATGCGTGGTGGGATACCACGTGGCAAAGATCTTCAGGTCCTGCAGCCGCGTGGCATCGGGCAGGATGACCTCCTCGCGCCAGTCGCCCACGAGGTCGCCATACCACGAGGGGTTCGACTTGGTGCCGTTGATGAAAGTCTCGCTGTAGCGATACATGGTGAACGTGCGTCCGTTGGCAGGCGAGTGAATGATGTTGTCTTCGATGAGCTGGCGCGACAGGGAGCCGTCGAACCAGAGGGCCATGCCGCAACCACCCTTCTGCCCCTTGGTGTTGATGGTGGTCTCTGTGCCGTCCTGCTGAATGTAGTTGCCCTGATAGTAGAAGAACTCGCAGCCAGGGTACTGGGGCAGGAAGTCGCCCACGAGGCAGCGGCCCATGTCGTTGTCGCTGGCGGCGTCCTTCTTCCAGATGACCTGACCGTCGCGGGCATCGTGCAGGGCCACCATCGTCTTGCCCGACTCCAGGCAATGAAACATCTGCAGGCCCTCGCGGTCGGGCAGGAACTTACCCACGTGGTTGGCATCGCCGTGGCCCAGCCGGGTGTTCCACAGGCCGATGCCGTCGTGGTCGACAGCCATCGAACCATACATCACCTCGTCGAGTCCGTCGCCGTCGAGGTCGGCCACATTGAGCGAGTGGTTGCCCTGCGCTGCGTAGGTGCTGTGGCGCTTGCCGTCGCGGCCCGTCTTGCCGTCGTTGGTGTCGAAGCGCCATTTGCGGGTGAGCTTGCCATCGCGATAGTCCCACGCCTCGACGACGCTGTGCCCATAGACGCCACGGCCCAGCACGACGGAAGGCAGTCCGGTCTCGTCGAAGCAGCCCACGCCCACGCGGAAGGAGCAGGCTCGCTTCCAATAGTCGTCGCCCCAGGAGGCCGAGGTCTCGCGCGCAATGAAATGGTCGCGGGCCAGCTCGCGGCCTGTCTTTCCGTCGACGACGGAGATAAACTCAGGACCGGCCGCGTTGTAGTGGTCGACCCATCCGGGACTGCTGGAGTTCAGGTTGCCCCACGTGCGATAGTCTCTTGCCGTCGCCATTGGTGTCGCCAATCTCCTGCCCGTCGCCAAAGACGGTGCCTTCGCAGGTGCGGATAGCCATCTCGGCACAGCCGTCGCCATCGAAATCAGCAACTGCAAAAGACGAGCTGTTGCCAAGGATGACGCCCGGGCCGCCCTTGACGCGCCAAAGGAATGTGCCGTCGAGCTTATAAGCATCCCAGATGACGGCCCAGAGACAGTCCTGCTGCGAGTAGCTGGCACCAGAGCCGTCGCTGACGATGTTGCCGCTGGCGTCCTTCACACTCTGCAGCCGCTTCACGATGATTTCGAACTCGCCGTCGCCGTCAAGGTCGCCCACGCTGACGTCGTTGGCCGTGTAGACAATCTTGTCGGTATTCTCATAGACATCCTTCGTGTCCTTCAAGGGTATGCTGATGTAGGGCAGCCCGCCACTTACCTGCTGGCGGGTGAGGGTGAAGGTGGAGAGCGTCGAGTCGCTGCCGGCGTAGGTCAGCCGATAATGGTTGTCGCTCGACTTGCTGGCGCCTGCGTCCTGGTAGTTGGTCTTGGCCTTGATGCCCGAGGCGATGCGGGTCTCCTTTCCCGTGCCGATGGTGCGATAGAGGTCGAAGGCCGTGGTGGCATCGTCGCCTGGCAGCATGCGCCACGTGACGAGCACCTTGCCCGTGTGCTGCTGGTAGTCGCCCAGCGATGCGTTCTTATTGCCGTTGATCGAGGCCCACAGCGCCCGCTCATTGGGCTTCGCCGTCTGGGCCTGCACCGTCAGCAAGGCGAAGATGCCCCCAAGCAGCACCATCAGCCTCATCAATCTTTCATTTTTCATCTTTCACCTCCTATCTTCTCCTTAATCGTCTCGGCTATGCGGCGTGCGCCGCGGTCGTTGGGATGTATCATGTCGCTGGTCATCAGGCTGGGGTCGTCGACGACGGGATGCAGGTCGATGACGGGCAGCCCGTTACGCTCGGCCACACGACGAATGGTAGGTATGACGCCATTGACGATGACCGAGTCGGTGATGCCCCACTTGTCGCGGAAAGCCTTGATAGGCGTACAGAGGTAGATGTCCGGCTTCGCGGCGCGCACCATCTTCTTCGTGGGCTTGCCCTTCTTGTTGAGCACGGGCACGAGAGGCTTCAGCGTGTCGATCATCAGCTGGTAGTCGCGCTCATACTGCTCCTGGTTCCACTGGAAGTCCTTCGAGTCGTTGGTGCCCAGCTTTATCAGCACCACGTCGGGCTGGAAGGCCTTGGCGTCGCGCCATGCCCGCTCCTTCATGTAGGGATGGTCGGAGGTCGACATCATGCAGCGTGCGCCCACGCCATAGTTCTTCACCAGATAGCCGTCGCCCAGAAGGCGCTGCAGCTGGGCAGGATAGCCGTTCTGCTCCTGCATGTCGATGCCAGAGCCGTGGGTGATGCTGTTGCCGATGCAGGCCACGCGTATGGCATCCTTCTTGGGCGATGGAAGCGTGCGCAGCCACATCGAGAGGTCGTTCAGCATCTGCTCGTGGTAGGCCCAGTTGGTGCGGAAGCCGAAGCCGTGTCCACCGGTGGGATAGACGTAGAGCGAGCAGTGGTTGCCGGCACGGCGCATGGCCGTGTAGTAGGCAATGCCGTTGGTCACGGGCGGCACCACGCGGTCGTCGTTGGCCGTGAGGATGATGGCGGGTGGCGTCAGGTGGCTCACCACAGCGTTCTGGTTGGAGTATTGCTTGACGAGCCGCTCGTTCTTCAGTCCCTCGGCACCCAGGAAGTTCTGGCTCGACCCCCTATGGCCCTCGCGCTCGTTCATCGAGATGACGGGATAGAAGAGGATAGAGAAGTTGGGACGGCAGTCGAACTCGCTATGGGTGGAGACGGTAGAGGCGAGATGACCGCCTGCAGAGAAGCCCATGATGCCCACGTCGAGGGGATTGATGCCCCAGACGGCGGCCGAGTCTCTGACGGTGCGGATGGCCTGCTGGGCGTCGCCCACGGGAATAGTGCGGTCGCCCTTGGGCATGCGGTAGGTCAGCACGAAATAGGCAATGCCCTGACGGTTGAACCACTCGGCCCACTGGTGGCCCTCGTTCTGCATGGAGAGTCCAACGTAGCCGCCGCCCGGGCAGTCGACGATGGCGCGCCCCGTAGGCTCGGCAGGCAGATAGCCCACCATGTTGCTCTTCCCGTCGGGCGTGATGTTTACTTTGATTTGTCGCAGCGTCTGTCCCTGCACGGCGAGCACAAGGGCCGACAGCCATAGTAGTGATGCAATTCGTTTCATATAGCTTGTTTTCTGTTTTCGTTGCAAAGTTAGTGCTTTTTTCTGAGAATGCCCAAAGAATGTCTCAGAAAATACGGTCTGTGAGATTATTCGTCCACTCACTCTACTGGCTCACGACGACCTTGTCCTGCGGTTGTCTATGCGGAATGCTGACGTCGTAGGTTACACCCTTGGGCAGGGTGAACTCATACTCATAGTGTCCGTCGGCCATGCGGCGCCAAGCCGACGAGACGTCGCCCTGCGGAGTATGGATTTTGGTGCACATCCACGTGATGCGGGGCTGATACTGCAGTGTGGGATGCCCCTCGTCACGACGGTCGACATGGGGCGAGAGAATGATGTGACGAAAGCCTGGCGCACCAGGACGGATGCCGCCCATATAGGCATAGAGCCACTCAGCCACGGCGCCATAGGCATAGTGGTTGAAGGAGTTCATGTTCCAGGGGTGCTTGTGGAAGCCTCCTTCAAGGGTGTACGAATCCCAACGCTCCCAGACGGTGGTGGCCCCCTGGTCGACGCTGTAGAGCCACGAGGGGTTCTTGCGCTGTAAGAGCAGGGCGTAGGCCAAGTCGTCCATATCCTCGTCTGACAGCGTAGTGCAGAGGATGCCCGTACCCACGAAGCCTGTAGACAGCCGATAGTCGTTGGTCTCGATTTTCCTGCGAAGGGAATCGCGGGCAGCTGCTCGATACGGCTCTGGCAGCAGTCCCAGCCGCAGAGCCAGCAGATAGGCCGTCTGCGTGGTCTTGCTGAGCTGTCCGTCGGCCCTCACATAGCGCTGCTGGAATTCCTCGCGAATGTGCTGGTAGAGCCGGGCGTAGTGCTGAGCCTCAGCGAACCTGCCCAGGGCCGTACTGACGCTATCCATAAGCTGGGCCACATAGGCATAGTAGGCCACAGACACGTAGCGACGGTCCAGCTCGTCATAGGCCAGCCAGTCGCCTGTGGCTGTTCCGGCTCCTATATAATGGTAGCCGTCTTCCTGTTGCGTGGCGAGCCACTCCATCCAGCGCGTCATGCTCTCGAAGTTTTCCTGCAGGATGGTCTTGTCGCCCGTCATCTCGTAGACGTTCCAAGGCACGATGACGCCCGCATCGCCCCAGGCGGCCGTACCAAAGCCCCAGAAGTTGGGGAAGGGTGCAATGTCTGGATAGGCACCATCGGCACGCTGGGAGTTGCGCATGTCGCGCATCCACTTCCGATAGAAAGAGGCAACGTCCGACTGATAGAGGGCTGTGCGCGAGAAAATCTGCGTGTCGCCCGTCCACCCAAGACGCTCGTCGCGCTGCGGACAGTCGGTGGGCACACTGAGGAAGTTGCCACGCTGTCCCCACCAGATGTTGCTGTAGAGCTGGTTGATACTGGCATCAGAACACTCGAACTCGCCCCACTCCGCCACGTCGGAGCCGACGACCTGTCCTGTCAAGCGACGTATTTCGACATCGTCGGATGCCGTCACAGAGACGTAACGGAAGCCCATGAACGTGTGGGAGGGATGATAGCGCTCGCCCTGAGCATCGCCACGAAAGATATATTGCAGCGTAGCCTTGGCCTCGCGCAGGTTGTACGTCCATACGCTGCCGCCAGGGCCATCGTCCAAACGGCCTTGCCGGTCGCCGTTATAGTTGAGCATCTCGCCGTGGCGCAGCGTCAGCACCGTTCCGTTCGCAGCCTTGGCGTCGAGCAGCATCCAGCCCACCATGTTCTGGCCCAGGTCTACGACAGCCGTCTCGCCACGATGCAGCACGAAAGGCTCGTCGCCCAGCGTGCGTTCCACCTTGATTTGTCCGAAGGTGGTGCCGGTGGCCAGGGTGTCGCGGTAGATGGTGATGGTCTGCGGATGGCGCCACAAGCGCTCTTCGCGAACGCGCACTTCTGGCCCTTCAAACGGAATGACAGCCACGTGCAGGGTGTCGATGATGGCTACGGGTCGCCACGTCTGAGGCGAACGGCGCGCATCAAAAGTCTCGCCCAGATAGAGGTCGCCCACGAGCAAAGGCCCGTCAACGCTATACAGCCATGACGCATCGCTTTGGGCAAGACAATGACCATCGGCAGTCAGCCGGGCCATCAGCGCCAGCGGCGGATGCTTGCCATACTCGCCACGGCTAATTCCGCCAGCCCACCAACCTCTACTCAGCTGAAAGCGCAGCTCATTATTCCCCTTACGCAGCAGGGACGTCACGTCGAAGGTTTGGAAGGTCACCTCTTTCCGATAGTCCGTCCACCCAGGCTTCAGCTCGTGCATGCCTACTCGCTGTCCGTTGATGGTCACATCGTAGACGCCCAGCGCCGTTGCCTCCAGCACAGCATGCCTGGGCAGCGACTTCAGCCGCAGCGTCTTCTGAAAAAGCGGTAGTGCCTCGCCTTCGCCACTACCCGTTATCCACTGGGCGTGACCCTGCGGAAGCTCTTGCGCATGGATGGGCAACGCCATCATGCAGGCCTGCAGGCCCAGCACCAAATAGAGGGATGCAATTCGTTTCATGCCAGTTGTATTTTTATGGACGATAGACCTTGATGCTGACAGGCCCCAGCAGACCGGAAGGCAGCAACGGACTGTCTTTGCGGAAGTACTTGAAGGAGACAACCGTCTTGCGACGAGGCTCCGGACGCAGAGTACCCTCGCGAAGCCACTGGGGCACGGTCTTCATAAAGGAGCCCACTTCTGGTTTGCCAGGAGCATAATCGTAGTTAAAGTGGGTGTCCCACTCCACATCGTCAGGCCACTGTTCATCGCCTATCATGCGGTTAGGCCACAGGTTAGTTACCTCGATGCGAAGCGTGTTGCGCCCCTTGCGCAGGCTGCCCGTCACATCGCAAGAGAAGGGCGGTTTCCACAGATGGGCCACCTCTCGCTCGTTGATGTAGACGCGCGCCAGGTTCTTCACTTCACCCAAACTGAGCACGTAGCGAGCCGACTTGTCGAGGCGCTTCAGACGGAAGTCGACCGTATAGCTGGCCGTGCCCGAGAAATAGCGCACGCCCTCGTCGGCATGCTCATTCCAAGGCGTAAGGGCATTCAGCACCACGGAGGATGGAGCGCCCCACCCTGCTGGGAAGCTGAGCGTCCAAGGACCATCGACAGGCAGCTCGGCAAGCCGCACAGGGGACGGGAACGACAGCCCTGGCCCTTCGTCGACAGCAGCATGGCGCAGAACGACGAACAACGACTCATGGGGCTGCAGGGAGAGCAACAGGCGCGTCTGCCCGCCACTCGCGCTCCACGCTACCGCCTGCTCGCTGCTACCCGTATCGGGATGCCACAGCTCTGGCACGCGGCCCTTCGTTGCAAGGACGACGGTCGTCGTAAGCACGGTATCTTGGGGATTTGACAGGAAGTAGACGTCGGCCTCAGCCTCGCGTCGATGCGTCCATTGCAAAAGCTTATTGTCTGACGTCAGCGACGGACTCTTCGACAGGTAGTCGTCGACCCACTGTCCGCGCTGCAAGAGTGCCTGACAACGGGCGAAATAGAGGAACAGCAAGCGGGCGCCACCACTGCGCCACCAAGTCTGTCCTGGCGTGAACCACGAACCCCACTTACCAAAGGTCATGCCTGGAACGGCCTGTGGCCAAGGGTTCTGCGCCCCAGCATGGAGCATCAGCGAGTTGACGCCCATGCAGAAGGCACGGTCGGCCATCACCTTCAGCGAGGCAGGGTCTTCCTGCCAAGCGTGCATGGGCCAGCAGGTGAAGCTCTCGGCAAAGATGCGCTGCAAGCCCAGCTTATGGGCCACAGCCGTATGGCGCGGCACACTGGGCCAGCCCCAGTTGGTGGGCCGATACCAGAACTCTGTGCAGAAGTAGTCGTTGGGCAGCTGACGGGCTATCAACTCGGTATTAATGGGGTTGAAAGGCTTAGAGCTGTTGGTGCCATAGGGCTGATAGAGCAGGTGCAAGCCATGCCGCGCTGCCAGTTCGCCCATGTAGCCATAGTAGTTCTCGGCAAAGAGCTGTTGCCCCACCTTGGCATAGTCGCTGCGGAAGTGCTTGGTGCGGTCGGCACTCTCGACCGTGAAGCCTGCGAGCACAGGCAGCCAGAGCAGCATGTCGTAGCCGCAACGGCGCTGGAATTCAGCAGCCATGAGCGGAGTCCACTCCTGGCCGCCAGCCTCGTAGCTGTCAATCTCCAGTCGCTGGAAAGCGCTGCCAGCCGCATTGCCAGCCACGTCTAAGAGCAGTTGCGGATAAGAGGCCCAATAGCGGCGCACTGCTTCGCGGCTCATCTTGTCGCACTCCAGGCCCACGCCGCCATAAGGGGCCGTCGAGCCATTGGTCTTGCCGTTGGTAGTATGGCCCAGGCGCAGCAAGCGGCCCGTCGTATTCTTCAGCCGCAAGGGAAAGTCAGACGTGCGCAGTACCTTGACATCTTCCAGCCGGAACAAGCTGTCGGCAGGAAGCAAAAACACGGCTATATCTTCGTAGTAGTTCCATCGTGGGTCTACTTCTGGCTGCTGCGGCAGAGCTATCGAGGCACCTGCGGCAGGGGCTGTGAAGTCTACCGTCGTCCACACCAGCTTCTGCATGGAATAGCGAGGTTCCACCGATGGGTGAGCACTCGACGACCAGCCTGGGCAGTTGTGGGTGCCAAACGTGAGGCCCAGGCGCTGGCATTCGCTGATAGCATGACGCATGAGGCGCTTCCACGACTCCGTGCCAATGGCGTTCGTCGTGTCGCAGATAACGCCCTGCATGGGGCCACCCACCAGGAACTGCTGCACGCCGCCAATACCTGCTTGTTGATAGGCCTCCAAGTCGGCCGTAATGCCTTCGCGACTCACCACACCATCCATCCACTGCCAAATCATCAGCGGACGGGCTTCCTGCGGAGGGTTCGTAAATGTCTGTTCGAGCGATGGCTGAGCCAGCACACTGGGGGTCGCAGCACCCAGCATCAGGGCTACGAGGAGGTAAAGAGGACAGAGTCTATTCATGATTGGCATGGACGGGGATTACGTAGAACGAGCGGTCGCGACGCGTGTCGAGCATCCACTGGTCGAGGATGATATGGTCGTCGAGCGCCTTGACGACAAGTGTGTGCTTGCCCTTCGACACGCGGACAGGCGTTGCCTTCAAGGCCTGAGCCCGCAAGACGTTCTGCTTCCAGCGCTCTGAGCGGTAGGGCTCTTTCAGCGAAATGACCACAGGCGCCGCCCCGTCGAGGCTCACGCTGTAGCGCAGGTCGCCGCGATCGCTGGGCTGGGTGGGTATCATGGCGGTGTAGAGCTGGGCATCGCCCGCTATGTCGGTCTCGAACTCAAAGGTCAGCGAGCCGCCCTTGGGAATGCTGACGGCATTCATCGAATGGCCTAACAGCTGTATGGGCTGAACGCCCTCTGTGGCGCGGGTATAGCTGCAGGCATTGCGGGCCACGCAGCGACCGGGCACGGGATGCTGCGGCAACTCTGTTCGCACCTGTCCGAAGACGGGCAGCTGGCGGGGTGCTGCCGACATGAGACCGCTCCACTTGCCGTCGCTCAGCGCGTTGTAACGCTCGGTGAGCGCCTGTATTTCCTCGTAGGCACGGCGGCTCTCCACCGGCTGGCTGAGCATCTTGCGCGTCATCGCAGCCGAGGCATGTACAGGATAGAGCACGTGGGCGAAGTAGGCATCGCGGGCATTCTCGCGCACCAACGGGGCATAGACGTCGACGGTGGCCTCGATGCGGGCAAAGTCGTTCATGCGCTCGTAGGCCTGCTTCAGGGTGAACTCGGTCGTCGTAGGCACCGACTTGCCACCGGGATACTTCTTCTTATCGAGCTCCACCTGCGTCCAGCCCATGAACTCGGGCTTGCGGATGGCGTTGAGCCGATAGAGTTCCTGCATGGCCGGAGCGATGGCATGCCCCACGACCGGGCCGAACTGCACCGAGAGCCAGCGCTCTAAGTGCTGCTGCAGCGTCTGGGGCTGCACGCAGTCAATGTTCCAAGCCATATCGAGGAAGAGCTCCAGGTCGTAGGCAGCCACCTTCGGATCGTGCACGTTGGCAATCCAGAGGCGGCGGCAGTTGTGGTCGTAGGCAGCACGCATCTCGTTGTAGATGAGACCGGGCTGCGTGGTGGTGAGCCACAGGTGGTCGTGCGGACGGCCCCAGTAGCTGAGGTGATAGTAGACGCCGCCCCCACCCTTTCGCTGCTGCTGCAGGCTGTCGGGCAGGCGGGTGAGGTAGCCGTAGTTGTCGTCGCACCACATCAGCATCACGTCGTCGGGCACACGCAGGCCGCTCTCCATGATTTCGAGCACCTCCTTATAGGGAATGAACACCTGCGGCACGCGCGTCACGTCCTTATTCACATACTTGCGCAGCAGCTCGCGCTGGTCGTCGATGACCTGCTGCAGGCCGTTGAGCTTCTCCTCGGGCGTCTTCACGCCCTCCATCGAGCCGTCGTGAATGCCACGCATGCCGATGGTGAAGAGCTCCTCAGAGCCGGCCACCTGCTGCAGGCGCTCGGTCCAGTACTGGCTGACGGCCTTGCGATTGGTCATATAGTTATAGGGGCCGCGCTGCTTCACGTCCCATTCGGCCACGTTGTTGCGCAACAGGGGCTCGCAATGCGACGTGCCGATAACGATGCTGAACGAGTCGGCCATCTCCTTGTTGCCCTTCACGCTGAAGAAAGCGGGCGTGCCCTCGTGCATGGCCGGCCACAGCGCGTTGGCACGCAGGCGCAACAGCAGCTTGAAGATTTCCCTGTAGGTCTTAGGGCCCATGGGCTGGCCGGGCTCGAAGTTCTTTGCCGACCAGGGGCGCAGCGACCAGTCTTCGTCGTTGATGAAGATGCCGCGATACTCGACTGAAGGCGACTGCAGCGACTCGAAGTCGGAAGGCAGCGAAAACGCATTCGACGTGTGGGGCTTCACATCGCCCCACCACACCCAGGGCGACACGCCCATCAGGCGGCTAAGCTCGAGTATGCCGTAGGCCGTGCCGCGCCCGTTGCTGCCCACAACGAGCAGCTTACCCTGGCGCACGCCTATCCAGAAGGCATCCATGCGCGAGGCCACCTCGCCAACGGGCACCTGCAGCTTGCGCAGGGCAGCCGATGCCTTCTTGTTGGCATCGAGCTGGTAAATCAGCATCGTGGCGTCGGGCTTCGACACCACGTCCGTCTTTCCCATCTGCACCAGCCTCACGTCGTCGGAAAACATCTGCAGCGCCTTCGTCACCACGGGAGCCGCCTTGCCTTCCACGTGATAGCTCAAGGGTTGTTCGCCGCTGAAGAGGGTGATGCGTCCCTCGGCCCGTGCCTTCTGTTCCATCATTGCAGCGCAGAGCAGCACTGCCAGCATCTTGACAAACCTTGTCATCATGATCATCGTAGTAGTAAGTAGTATTATTGTCTTGTTGTTTGCTAATGACACTACAAAAGTACGATAAAAGCCGCAAACAAACAAGAAAAAAGCCCAAAAACTGCTCTTTGTCCCAGCAGAAGTGCCCCTTTGGCAGGGTCGAAGGGGAACTTCGGCCCACCCGAAGGGGCACTTCGGCATGGTCAAAGGGGCACTTCGGCATGGTCAAAGCGGCACTTCGGCATGGTCAAAGTTCCCCTTCACTTGACGAAATGCTGCAAGAGCCAGGTGAGTTGCTGACGGTTGGTGACGTCGCTCGTCCAGTGTTCGTTGATGGGAGTGACGAGACTCTCCTTCTCGCATTGCAGGACGTTCCACACGGCATAGCTCGTGGTGGGCGGACAAGTGTTGTCGTTATAGCCCCACGTCATGTAGGTGCGTGCCTTCACGTAAGGGGCGAAGTTGACAACGTCGTAGTAGGCCATGGTCGCCACGTTCTCCTTCGTATAGAACTCCGGATTGTAGTGAGGGTAGCCGCTGGTGAGGCCGGCCGAGCCGGCAGCCATGTCGCTGAGGGCAGGGTGATTGGCCACACAGAGCGAGATGCGAGGGTCGAGGGCAGCAGCGACGATAGACAGGGCCCCACCCTGCGAACCGCCCAGCACGGCCACGTTACGGCCATCCCACTCGGGCAGCTGCGTGAGGAAGTCGATGCAGCGCACGAGACCCAGATAGACGTGGCGCATGTAGAAGTGGTCGGGACGGTCGAGTCCCATCTCCAGGTAATTGCTGAAGGCCGAGCTGATTTCACTGAACTCCTTGTCGGTCATGGTCGGGTTGAGTCCGTGGATTTCGGTCACCAGCCGGATGACGCCATTATCCTGGAAATAGGTGCGCTCGAAGGCCTGCTTGATGGACTTCACACCGGCGCCCGGAGGCGTGAGCACCACGGGACAGCTGCCCGCCTTGGCGCCGCGGGGCTTCATCAGATAGCCATAGAGCCAATGGCGACGGTCTACCTGCAGCTTGACGAGAAACGTCTCGCACTTGTCGGTCGTGTAGGGAAGATAAGGCTCGATGGTGTAGTTCATCGGGAACTGCTTCAGCTCGTCGAGCGCCTTGTCCCAGAAAGCACGGAAGTCCTTGGGCTGCTGAGTGAAGGGGCGTATCTTGTCGACGGAGAAGCCCACCTTGACATGGTGCTCGTAGGTGGTGCCGTCGAGCGTGAGCTTCAGGCGCAGGTCGCGGAAGCCGGGCTGGCGCGACGTGCCCATGTTGATGGTAGCGCGTCCGTTCTTCAGCTGGGCAGTGCCGGTCTTGTCGGCCGGCAGCAGGTCGCCGCCCACGCTCCACGCCACCGTTCCGTCGCGCGGAATGCCATACTTCAGGAACTGTACGTCGATGAGGGCCTGCTCGCCCGTCTGATAGAGCCAGTCGGCATGGTTAGGAACCGTGACCCAGAGATAGTCGCTACGGTAAGGATAATTCTCGACAGCGCGGGTGCCCAAGGCGAAGGCCAGTGCACACCAAAGGAGTAATAAAGTCTGTTTCATTATTATCGTCGATTAATTGGTAAGTAATTCGGGGGCAAAGATACAAAATAAATCGCGCAATACGGTGAAATATTGCGCGATTTATGAGGACATATGCGTCAGAATAGCGTATTCAACGCACGTATCGGCGACTGCGCTGCTTACTTATAGGGCAGATAGCAGTTCAGCGTGGTGATGCCGGCAGCATTGTTCTGCAGCATGCGGCTGAGCCACTTGTCGCCGAAGTTGCCACCATACAGGCCCGACTTGTTCTTGTGAATGGCCAGACGGCGCAGGTCGGAGAAGCGTGTTCCCTCGAAAGCGAACTCCTGTGCATACTCGTCGCAGAGCAGGTCTTCCATCGCATTGATGTAGTCGTCCTTGGTGTAGGTGGTCAGGCCCAGATTGAACTTGGCGTTGATGTCGTCGAGCTTGGCCATGAGCACGGTGCGGAAGCGATAAGTAGAATAGATATCGTCGATAGCACCGGCACCGTGGGCATGAATACCGATAATCGATGTATTGGTGGCAGTATTCCTGAAGACCTCTGAATTTTCCTGAGCCAGGAACGGCAGCTTAGTGGTAAGCAGCTCGTAGGACTCGGGAGACAGATAGTACTTGTCGTCGATGCGCGACTGCGTCATGTCGAGAATCTTGTTGCCGCTGGCATCGAGAGAGTCGTTGCCCTGAGCATCCTTCAGGTAGACTTCCCTATAGCAGAAGTCAACCAGGTCGGCCTGTATACCATTCTTCAGCACGGCAAAGGCTGCATCGGGATAACCCATGCGGTTGATGGCCTCGGCCAGGTGGAGCCATACGGTGGTATTACGATAGAGATAGATGTAAGCCGTAGAAGGTTTCTCAATGTAGGTGTAGATAGAGTCGGCACCGTCGCCCTGGAAGATGATGGAAGCACGTCCGTCGCCAACGGGAACGCTCTTCGTAATCATATAGCGGGGATTGGTCTTCGTGTAGTCGGTGTTGTAATAGTACTGCGCACGACTGGCCGAATCAACGTATGTCTGCGAAGGAACCACCTGGATATCGGTTGTCGTGGGACAGTCGAAGATGACGTAATTATTTCCCGAAGGACGCTCAGTGCCATAGTAGTTGAAACCGAAAGTGGCAGGGATGTCGGTCGTCTGACCCATGGTGTAGTTGACGGCCATGGGAATATAGGTAATGACATCACCGGCAGTTGCTGTATGCGCCAGAAAGTTTTCCCACACATGCGTGCCGTTGTAAAGACGAGAGTTATAGCCGATGTTATAATCAGCAGGCCACTCCGTGAAGTTCTTGAAGATAGGACACCACTGGCCGTAACCCGTGCCCACGGGGTTCTTGTAGTTCACATCAATATTCGACGAGCTCTGCATTCCCTCATAGCGCAGGTACTGATAGTAGCAGGTGGCAGCTTTCTCGTACTCACCCAGTTCGAGGTAAAGGTCGCCCAGGATGACATTGAGAGGAATGAAGCACTTCCGCGCACTGATGGTCTTCGTCACATCACCGCCTCGGGCATTCTTCCAGTTAAGGATACCAATGCTGCGCGTTGCTACGCCAAAGGTAGGAACGGAAAGCTGTTCGTCGCTGTAGCGAGCCTTCAGGGCTTCGAGCATGGCAGCCTCATTGGCGAGAATGGTCTCGTAGCTCGTCATGCTGGTGTTGGCATTAATCTGGCCAATCGTGGTGACGGGCTCGGTGACGTAAGGAACGGCACCATACTGGCGGGTGAGCTGCAGATAGGCCCATGCACGGAACGAGGCAACAGCTGCATACTCATTGCTCACGACATTGCGTGCACCGGTGGCCAGCGTCGTGTCGCGATGGGCCAGATAATAGTTGCAGTTGTTGATGACCTTATAATAAAGATACACGCTGTCGTACTTGTTGCTGGCATCGGCCGTAAACGCCGACAAATCGCGCAGGTGCGTTGTTGCCTTAGCGGTGGGCTTCACCAACTCTCCACGCATTTCGTTCTGGAAGTAATACTGGTCGGCCAGCTGCTGCATGGCCTGCATGATGCCATAAGCATAGAAGACGGAGTCGGTCTTCTGGTCGAGTGCTGGGTCGAACAACTGGCGCGTGCTTTCAGTCTCAAGCATATCCTCGCACGAAGTCGTGCCGAGGATGCTGAGCATTGCCATTACTATATATGTTATCTTTTTCATATTAATTATGCATTATGAATGATGATTGATGCATTCTGTTAGAGATTAATCTTGACACCCATAGAGAAGTTGCGTCCCTGAACAACGTTGCCACAATCGATGCCCTGATAGAGCTGATAGTTGCTGGCAGACACCTCAGGATCGCTACCCGTGTATTTGGTAAGGGTGAAGAGGTTGCCGCCTTCTGCCCACACCGAAATGCCCTGCAGCCACGACTGCCATGAGTCGGGGATGGGTACCTGATAGCTGAGTCGGACATTCTTCATGCGCAGATAGGAACCATCCTCTATCCAGCGGTCAGAGAAGCGATTGTTGCCCATGGGGTCGCCAAAGGCGACACGAGGCAGGTCGGTCTGCTGTCCTTCATAGCGCCAGTGTCCAATCTCAGCCACCTGCTGGTTGTAGAGCGTAGAACCGCTGTTGAGCAGCGAACGCTGGTAGTTGTAGATGTCGTTGCCCAGGCTGTAGTTGAAGATAGCACCGAGGCTGAAGCGCTTCCAGCTGAGGTTGAGGAAGATGTTACCATAGATGTCGGGATTGGGATTGCCTACAATCACCTTGTCGGCTTCGTCGATCTGACCGGGGGCATACTCGCCTTCGGCATTGTAGGGGTTGACGTCGGCAAAGATGACATCGCCGGCAGCGAAGTACTTCTTGGCACCCGTCTCGTCGACCAGATAGAGACCGGCGGCCTGAGCATCGGATGTCTTCGAGAACACGCCGTTGGTCTTGTAGCCGTAGAACACGCCTACAGGATTGCCCTCTGCCGTGAGCACGTTGTCGGTACCATAGATAGAAGTGGTGTAGTTGCCGTTAGCCAGGCTCTTCACCTTGTTCACGTAGTGGCCCACCGTAGCACCAATCTCCAGGTGCCAGTCCTTGGTAGCCACAGGCTTGCCGCTAAGACCTACCTCAAAACCGGTGTTGCTCACCTCGCCGTCGTTGGTCCAGTAGTTGTTGATACCGCCGATGGGGTTCTCAAAGCTCTTGAGAGCCAGCAGGTCTTTGGTGGTGTGGATGTAGTAGTCGGCGCGAGCACTCAGACGGTTGTTGAGGAAATGGGCCTGCATGCCGATGTTGAACTTCGACGTGGTCTCCCACTTGATTTCCTCGTTGCCCACATTGGTAAGCTGCATACCAATCTCGGTATAGTTGTAGCGCACCGGGCTGAACGACGTGCGGGCAGCATAGTTGCTGATACCATCGTTACCGCTGATGTCGTAGCCCACATTCAGACGCAGGTAGTTGATGCCTGCATGCTTGGGGAACCACTTCTCATTGGTGAGCACCCAACCCAACTGCACGCTGGGGAAGATAGCCCACTTGACGCCCAGCAGCTTCACACCGCCATCGGCTTTCGAACCGAAACGGCTGTTAGCCTCGGCGAGCAGCGAGACGCTTGCAAAGTACTTGTTCATGTAGTTATAGTCGCCAGCCACATACCACTGCATGTTTTTCCAGACGTCGTCGGCACCGTTGATGGTAGAATAGACTGCGTTGCCGGTAGCAAGACGCGGGTTCTTATCATCCTCGAGCTTCGTAGAGTACTCGGTAGACAGGTCGCCGTTGTCGTAAGAGAAATAGTTGTAGCGGAAACCGCCCATGGCTGCAATCGTGTGAGCGCCAATCTTCTTGTTCCAATCGATGTGGGTGTTGCTCAGCACATTGGTCTCCTTGGAGAAAATCGAGGACGTCTTAGAGTAGACGGTACCCAAGTTCTCAATGGCAAAGGAGGGCAGACCGATGTTGGGACGGTAGTAACCCTGCGAGTTACGGTTCAGGTAGTAGCTGAAGTGGGTCGTAATCTTCCAGTCGCTGTTAATCTCATAGGTAGGAGCAATGGCCACATTGAAGAAGGTGTTCTCATTGCGGTTCTTGCGCTCTCCCACTCCGTTGTCGAGCAGTGCCAGCGGGTTGGGCTGCGAGTAGTTGCCTTCCTTCAAGGTGCTGTAGAGGTCGTCGGCATCAGAGAGCGACGAGGTGAAGGCCTTGATGTTCTGGTTATACTGATACGGACTGAGCAAGGGGCTCTTAATCAGCGCCACGAAGGTCGGACTGGTAATGACACCGGCGTTCAGGTCGGCAGGAATACCGTCGTCGAAAAGGTTCGTGTTCGAACGCGAGAACGACATGTCGAACTTCGTCGTGAGGTTATAGAGCAGGTTGATGTCGGTATTGAAGCGCACGTTGATGCGGTCGTAGCTGGTCTTCTTGACGTTCTTCATCGTCTGGATATAAGCTACTGCCAGGTTGTACATACCGATGTCGTCACCACCTTGCACATTGATGCTGTAGTTGTGGGTCAGCGCCGTACGATAAACGTAGTCGCTCCAGTTGGTATCATTGTGATAAGTGTTGTAATAGAAACCATCCTTAGCATCGTTGAGGAAGTTGAACTGCAAGGGGTTCGCAGAAGAACCGATGCGCTCCTGCACCTCGGGAATGGTACCCAGCTGCTCCACGGCATAGTTACGATACTGTGCGGCATTCATCATTGTGGGATAGCTGGGGGTAAAGGTCCAGCCCACACCGATGTTGGCATCAATGCGTGTTGCCATCGAATGGCCACGCTTCGTGTCAATCAGGATGACGCCGTTGGCACCGCGAGCACCATAGAGTGCTGTGGCATTCTTCAGCACGGTCACCTTGTCGATGTCGTCAGGCGAAATCGTGGAGAGCATGTTGAAGATATCGCCCACATGCAGCGACTGTCTGTCCTGCTGCATGTCGAGCTCCACGCCGTCGAGAATGACGAGCGGCTGTGCATTGGCATTGATTGAGCCGATACCACGAATGAACATGGCTGCTCCCTGATCGAGGTTGCCGGAATGCATGGTCATGCGGATGTCAGCACCAAGCTTCTTCTGCATCTCCTCGTCGATGGTCAGTCCGCGGCCGTCGGAGACGAAGCTGTTCCTGGCCGTGATGGTCGTACCATTCTCGTACATCGCTGCGAAAGCATCGCTCAGCAAGCTCACGCGCACCTGCTGCTTCTCGTCGCCGGCAATAATGGCGACCTGCTGCGACAGGTAATTAGGCGACTGTACATATAAAGAGGTGGCAAAAGTAGGCACCTTGATGGTGAACTTACCATCGGCATCGGTCATGGCTGCATAACGGTTGTCACCCAGCACCTGCAGGCGAACACCTGCGAGAGGAGCCTTGGTGGCATCGTCGACAACGATGCCCTGCACGTTGATGGTTGGATTGGTATCGACCACCTTGGCCCGCTTGGGAGCTTTGAGCCCCGCCGAGGCATCCTCGTCGTCGAATTCATCCTGAGCGAAAGCCACTGAACTTACTGTCAAAGCAATGGCACAGAGCGAGAGTCTGAGACTCTGACGCTGTAGGAAATTATAAATCGTACTTTTCATCGTCGTCATTATTCATTATCAGAATTAGCCCAAATGTCGTTATATTCCTTCGGAACGAGATAGACGCCTGCTACTCGCATCTGCTGGTCGTACTTCGCACGGTTACCGGAAGAAGTGTAACTCTCTGTGTGCATCATCATCAGACTTGGATAGGCATCAAGACCATGATAGCACACGGGGAAGGTGAACTCACCGAGGTCGAAGACGTTCACTCGGCCCGGGTCGCCCAGGAACTGCTGCGTCGAAGTGCTGGTGCCTTCGGCAGTTGTCATCTTGTAAGTGCTTCTCACTCCTTGTGGCAGCACCGTCAGCTGCTGCTTATTGGCGGCATCGGTCCAGCTCAGGTAGAAGCGCAGGTAGTAAGGCTTCACGGGTGCCAGCGGATTCTCCACCTGTGCAGGCACGGTAATCACGTAGATGTGATAGGTGGTAGAGCGGACGCCCTGCGAAGGATTCCCTCTACCATCGAGGATTCGTAATGCGAAGTCGAATTCGGGCTTACCCGTTGTACCCTCGATATTAGCACTGTCGACGGCCACATAAGAGAAGAACTGCGACGTTCTGGGGAAGAGCCACTGATGGAACATCTTAGGCACCTTGCTGAAGAGCGTATCGCGCTTGGCCAGGCTGTCCAGCGGAATATTGTGTGCCGTCAGCGCCGACACTTTCAGCGTAGCTTCAGGAACCATCGTGCGAATGACCGGATTATAGGTCTGCCAAGAGCGGAAGGGAAGCGAGTCGACAACCCGGCTCATGCCGTTGCTCATCTCGTAGACACCCGTCGTGTGGTTCAGCACCTCTTGCATGTTAGTCAGGAATCTAAGTCCCGTAGAGTAGGCAGAGTCGCCGGCGGCATAAGAACCATTGCCAAAGAGCGGCTGGTTATAACGCGTACTGTTGGAGAACACCAGATTGCTGACAATATTGCGACGCGTCAGCGAGTCCTGCAGCTCGTCGTCAGCCTCGGCAGCCTTGTCGGCCTTGGCATCGGTAGCCTTGATCGACGAAGCAACGGTTGCCTTCTTTGTCAGGTCCATGTAGTCGAGCTTCGGAATGTAGTTGTAGCACGGGTTGATAGCTGCGTAGGCATCATTCCAGGCCTTGTCGTTGGGAAGGAGCATGCAGAATGTGCTGTCCTCATTCTCCAGGTCGGCACGCATGATGGTGTTGATAATGTTGTTGCGCTTCTTCAGCACCGAGTCGAGGTAGGTCTGCTTACCGTCGCGAAGCGGGCCGATGACCGAGGCATTCACGTCCAGATAATATTCATCGTATTTCTGGATGTAACTCTTGATAGAGTCGCAACCTTTGAGGTTGTCAATGTTCTCATAGAGATTATAGTAGAACTCTGACATGCCGCTGATTTTATGCATCACACCATTCGTCGAAGGCACGTTTGTGTCGGCATAAGCGTAACCATCGAACGCCGACTGCGTGAAAGCATGATGCTTGTCGTTCAGCGAAATAATGGTAGTGCTGTCGAGTGCAGCCGAAACGGGATAGTTATACTCCGTGATATGGTGCTGCATGAACTGCTTCACGATGGTAGCACTGTCGCTGGCCAGCAGGCGGTTGTAGTCGTCATCGCTGAAAGCAGCGTCGACGGGAGCCCAGACCGTGAAGAAGCGTGGGCTGTTGAGAGTCTCCGAGTATTTACACTGACGGGCCAGGGCAGCAAACTTCGTCAGCTGCGGGTCGTTCGAAATATTCTCCCACAACGTCTTGGTAGCTCCTTCCTGAGCGTCGGTAGGTACCGTATTGTAGTCGTCGTAATCAGTACACGATGCGGCAGCAAGTCCGAGGACCGCCGTCAGCATCACACCTATTTTATTCATATATTTCATACTCATTTTGTTTTCTTTATAGCGGTAGCAAATTATTCACTATTCACTTTCACTTTTCCGTTTAATACCAGTCTTCTGTCATGGTCTGACTGTTGACGATATCAAGCGGCACGAGCTCGATGAAGTCGAACGACCAACCCAGGTTGGCATCGTTCACGAGGTTCTTGATGCGCAGCCAGTAGTCCTTACCCTGCTCAAACCGCTGGGTAGTGATGACGCGGCGCAGCATCATCGTGCCGTAGCCCACCTCTGAGCGGCAGCTGGTAGAACCAACGATCTGGCTGGCTGCCGAATAGATGTCGTCGTCAGAATAGGTCAGCGGGTCGGTGATAGTATTATAGGTACCACGCGAGAAAGAAGCCGGAGCATACATATAGCCACGTACATGCATTCGCTGACCGGCAGCAACGCCGAAGTCCGACAGTTCATCGTCATCCTTACTCATAATACGCTCATAGCCAAAGGTTGCATCTTCATCAGGATTAGCACAGGCATCGAAAGGAATGCCAATGGCCACCATATCTGACTGCTTCGAGGAGTTGCCCAGATAGAACTGCATCAGTCCGCCGCGAACCATCGGGGGATAGATGATGCGCAACTCGTAGTCGCCGGTCGGCACGTGAGGCAGCTTAATGGCAAAGTCGTAGACGTCCCAACCCTGGAACTGGTCGGCGTTGTGAGCGCGCCAAGCACCCTGCACATTGAAGCGGAGCAGCGTTCCGGGATTGTAGCATACGATATTGTCGAAGAAGGTGTTCTCGAAGGCTACGCGGTCACCGTTACCACCACCGTTGAGCATGCTCACCGCTGCGGGAGTAGCACCGCGCAAGTCATTGTTGATCAGCTCATAGAGGAATGTCGACGAGTCGAGACGCAGGCGCTCGTGCAGGGCGTCCTTGGCATTCTGGTCGTACTTCAGGATGCCCTTGATGCGGTGAATGTAACCATTCAGGGTTTCAACACTGGCATTACGGTCGATGGGCACACCGGCAAAAATCAGGTCGTGGTCGCCATCACCAGGCATACCGAAGAGGCCCAGCTTCGACGTCAGCGTGTTGTTCGTCATATAACGGTTCAGCCACAAGTTCTTGGTCGTCTTGGGATTGGTCTGCCATACCTTCAGCAGGGTGTTGGGCAGCATGGTCTCAAAATACTCCTGCGGCTCGTAGCCAAAGCAGAAGTTCCAGTTCTGGTTCTGTTGAGTGTACTCATAGACAATACGGTCGACCGGCATACCAGCACGCAGGATGTGGTAAGCCACGAACATATTCACCACATTGAACGGGTTGGTATAGTCGTCGCCCGTGCTGATTTTGATGTTCTTCTCATTGATGTAGTCATACCACGCACCGCAATTGCCGTACCACTCTGCGCACTTGGCCTTCAGGTCGTCGAAGTTGTTGATGCCGGCAGCCTTGAACACGTCGTCGGTTTCTGCGAAGACGGTCCACTTGACCAGACACTCCTTTGGATAGTAGAGCGGGTTTCCGTCACGGTCGTTGTGATTGTTTCCCATATCATAGGTCTTGGCCGTGCCATCGGCGTTGCGCTTATTCTCAATCAGAAGCGTATCGGTATAGCCGGTAGCCTCAAGGGCTGCGTAGAAGATGCTGAGGTCTTTCTCTCCCTCCACACGCAACTGGTCGTCAGTCGTGCGGTCGGAACGCGGAATGACATTCGAGCACACATGGAGCACACCGTTGATAGCCTCGATGTCGCCATCGATGATGGCCGAGATGTCGTTGAGGCTGGTGAGGCCTACAAAGTCAGGATTATAGGCATTCAGGCCGAAGGTGCTCACATGGATACTACGGCCAATCTTCATCGTCGACCATGTGGTGCCCTGTCCGTCGAGGTCTACCTGCATGTGGGCCTCACCCGAGAGGTGATAGCGGGCAATGTCGTCGCACAGCGAATCGGACATCAGGTCGACTTTCGACATCACGTCAAGGCTGTTCCAATTGGCGCTTTCGGTAATGCCGTTGTGCTTCAGCTTCGACTTCGACAAGAGGTAGGAGTCGTCGTTATAGAGGCTGTCGAGATAAGCATTCACGCCGTCGTTCACAGGTGCGAAGCAGGTATACTCGCCATAGGTTCCCATATACTTATCGAATTTGCCTTTCTGCAGGATACGATAGAAAGCAGAGAGCTCGCTCCTGTCGCGCAGCAGTTCGGCGATGGTCTTCTGGTCGGAAGCGAAGAGGTTAGAACCGTCGGGCTCCTCGTTGCATGACGTGAGACACATCACACCCACAAACCCAAGTGCTAACGTCCTTCCTATATTCATTATCATCTTATTCATATCTTTCAGTACAGTGAATTTGTTATACAATGGATTATTGTCTCTTAGAAGAAGCCTTTGACTTATAAACAGGGTTCTGCTTCAGGTTGGGGTTGAGCTCAATCTCATCCTGATTGATAGGCATGTAGAGGAAGCGCTCGTCGCGCATCTTGGCCTTCATGGCTGTAGGAACAGCATACTTGCGCAGTGCCAATTCGAAGAACTCATCGCTATTGGCAACCACCACATAGTCACTGTCAGAGAGTTTCTTCTTCAGGTTAGCAGGTGTGGCCGTATGACGGTAGTTGTAACGCATCAGGTCGAACCAGCGCTTGCCCTCGAAGCAGAGTTCGCGAGCACGCTCGGCGAGCACCAGCTCCTCCATTCTGGAACTGTAGGTAGAATACTTCAGCGTGTAGCTGGCATTGGTCTTGTTGGCATCAGACAGTGCACGCTGGTTGACGAACTGGCAAATATTGAATGCCTCTTCGTTGCGGGTGTCACCCTCGGCCTTGCCGCCCAGGTTGTAGAGCTGCACCAAGGCCTCGGCCTTCATCAGCATCACATCGGTGAGACGGTAGAACACCCAGTTCCTGTTCATGCTGTTGGTACGAGAAGCCTTGGGGTCGCTCTCGACCGTTTTGTTAAGGCCGGCCGATGTGAGGCCCACGAATTTGCGGATACCATACTGCTCAACGTTAGAGTTGCCTGCATCATAGACATACTCGTAAAGTCGCTGGTCGACATCATTAATCCAGGCACTTCTGCCCGCACCGCTGACACTGCCGAACTGCGACGAGGCCTTAAAATAGCCATAGCCGTTACCGCTGGCATTGTTGTAGCGATAGTACATCTGGTCGAGACCGGCGTTAGAGACGCTTGAACTGCTGAACTGCAGCTCAAAGAAGCTCTCTTCGGCATTCTGTCCGTTCTGCCCAAAGAGGTCATCGTACATGTCGTCGTAGGCTGACAGATAGTAGTCCAGTTTTTCCTGATTGCCGCGACGCATGGCTCCGCTCTGCTCGTAGGCTTCCTTCTTAGCCTTGATGACCTTGTCGCAATAATCCACGCAAGCCTGATAGTCGCTGGCATCGCGGTTTACAGAGGCACGCCACAGGTAGATGTCGGCCAGCAGTGCATTGATACCATCCTGATTCAGGTAGCCCTTGTCGCGCCAGTCATTATAGGTAGAGCCTGAAACAGCATACTTCGAGGCTTCCTGCAGGTCGTTGATGCACATGGTGAGCACCGTATCGGGAGCCACCTGGGGCGCATTGAGGTCGGCACTGCTGTTGAGGTAAGCACCCGGCGTCACAGGAATATCATGGAAAATACGCGTGAGATAGAAGTAGCAGAACGCACGCAGCGCGAGCACCTGAGCCTTATTGGCATCGTAGTCGCCCTGCATATAGTCAGGGTCGGCAGCAATTACTGCCTCGGCCTTCTCCAGCACCAGGTTACAATAGTTGATGGCAGAATAGAAGGGAGCCCACGTGGTGAATGTATTCTCAGTCTCAATGTTCATCGAGTAAATCTGCGACAGGGCCGTCTTGTAGGCAGCCGAGACAGGCAGCGTCGACGACATGACGAGCTCGTCGGAGCGGAAATCGCCCCAGACAATCATGTTGCGTATGGCCGAAGCGTCGCGCAGCTGTGCATAGGCAGTAGCCACAACGGCTTCCACCTCGCTCTTCTTCTGCCAGTAGTCGTCGTCGACGGTCTTGTTGTCAGGCAGGATCACCGTGTCGACACAGCTGGTCGTCACGAAGGCAGCTGCAAGAATGCAAAAATTAAACAACTTCATTAAAAAATTATTTCGTATCATAGCTCAATCATTTTTGATTATTCCATTCTTTAATTTTCACATTTCTTAGAAGGTGAAGTTAACCGCAGCAGTGAACGACTTCGACCTCGGGGTAGTAGCGCCGTCGGATGCCGGGGTGTAAGTACCGGCAGTGACTTCGGGGTCGATACCCGTGTACTTCGTCCAGCAGAAGAGGTTGTTCATGGTCACGTAAGCTGAGAGGCCGGTCAGACCAAGTTTCTGAATTTTCTTCTTAGGAACGCTGTAAGACAGCTGCAGGTTGTTCAGACGGACGAAAGATCCATCCTCGACGAAGCGCGAGCTCACCTGGGTGTTGTAGATGTTACTGCCATAGTATGCACGCGGTATCTGCGTTTCGTCGCCATCCTTACGCCAACGGTAGGTGACCGACGAGCACTGGTTCTGTGTACCGCTCATGCTCTCGAGACCCATACGTGCCGTATTGATGATCTTGTTGCCCCAACGGTAGTTGAAACGGGCCACAAGCTTCCAGTTCTCGTACTGCAGCGTGAGGCTGAAACCACCCTGCATCTTAGGCAGAGAGTTGCCCAGGTACTTGATGTCGAGCTCGTTGATGGTACCATCGTGGTTGACGTCCTCGTAGATGGCATCACCACCGGCAAACTTATAGTCGGTCTGGCCATAATAATAGGTAAGCTCCTTGGGCTCGCCCGTATTCTTCATGATGACCTTGCCGTTCTCGTCGGTAGCCACGGGGAAGGTCTTGCCTGCAGCGAGCTGCTGGTTGATCCATTCCTCATAGTTCCAGTAGTAGTCCTCGCCACGAGCGGCGGCCTGCGACTGCAGCTGGAGCTGCTTGGTGTTGTAGTTCTTGAGATAGTCGTAGGTGTACTGGTACACGCCCAGGTTGTTGTATCCGTAGATAGAGCTGAGGGGGTCGCCCACCACGACGCGGCTGAGGATAGAGGCTGAGCCACGCTTACTCCAGCTGGGTTCAGAGTTCATGTTGTCGAGCACGCGCTGGTCCATTTCCAACAGCTTGTTGACGTTCTGGGCCATGTTCAGGCTGGCAGAAACAGAGAACTTTCCGATTTTGACGAACTTGTTGGCCGAGATCGTCATTTCCCAACCCTTGTTCTCCATCTCGCCTACGTTGCCGAACGAGAGTGCCGTCGAGGTGTTCCACGTTGCAGATGTGGGAATAGGCAGGCTCTTCATGATCAGGTCCTTGATATTCTCCTTATAGAAGTTCACGTCAACCTCGAACATATCGTTCAGCAGGCCGAGGTTGAAACCGAGGTTCAGACCAACCTTCTTCTGCGGGCGCAGGTCGTCGAGCTTCATGCCGCTCATCGTGGTGTAGTAGCCCGAGCCGTAACGACCGGCACGCGAGCTGTACTGGTTGAAGTAGTTGTCGACACCCACGCTGGAGCTACCCGTGATACCCCATGAGGCACGGATGCCGAACATCGACACGTACTTCTTCAGTCGCTCGAAGAAAGGCTCCTCGCTGAGGTTGTAACGAAGTGAAACAGAGGGCGAATAGAACCAGGGGTTCTTCGGGCCGAACTTAGAGTTGCCGTCGCCACGAAGACCGACGGTGGCATTGTAGCGCGACTTATAAGAGAAGTGGGCATTGAGGACAAAGTCCTGCCAAGCCGACTTGGTGGTACCGGGTTGGTTGTTCATGTCGAGCAGACGAGCGTCGACCGTAGGCGATGTAATGCCATTGGGCACTGAGCTCTGCGCATTGAACTGATAGGTATTCTTCTGGGTACCAGCCTCATAGCGAGCCAACATCGTGAGGTAGTAGTCCTCGTTCTTGAAGGCGGGCGTGAAGATCAGCTCCAAGCGCGAACCCATCTTGAACTGGTTGGTCTCGGTATTCGTGAGATAGTTATAGTTGGTGTCGGTATAGCTGCCGTTCGAGAGGCTTCCAGGCATGTAGGTAGGCTTCGAATAGGCATAGATGTCGAAGTAGACGCGTCCATTGAAGGTCAGACGGTGCTGGCCGTTCTCTGTGCCGAGCAGCTCGTACTTGAGGTTGAAGTCGGGCACGATGCTGTAAGTCTGCTCCTTCTGCCAGGAACGGTTGGCGTAGGCCACGGGGTTACCGATGGCACGGATATCGTCGAGCGCTTCTGAAGTGTAGTTACCATCATCGGGCGTCATTCCTCTCACAACGGGATTCATCAGGAAGTACTCACCCGTATTGTTGTTGTAACGGTCGTGACGATAGATGGCTGCGTTGGGAGCCATAGCCAGGGCCATTGCCAGCAGGGCGCTGTTCGAACTATTGTTCTTGCTGCTACCATAGGTGTAGTTCTTCAGGTTGTCGGTATAGGTCAGCGCGAAGTTGGTAGAGAAGCGGATGCGGTCAGACACGTTGTAGTCCAACACCAGGCGCGTGGTCAGACGATCCATCTTCTGCTTGATGACCGTACCCGTCTGGTGGTTGTAGCTGGCCGAGATACGGAAGGTAGCTTTCTGTCCACCACCCGAGATGTTGAAGTTGGCCTCGTGCTGCTCACCAAACTGCTTGATGGCGTCAACCCAGTCGGTGTTCTTGTTCCAGTTGTTGGCCTCGGCCCACGACTCGGCGGGCACGTAGTTGATTTCGTTGATGGTAGAGGTGGCAGAAGAACTCTGCGTGGGGTTGTAGAACTCTTCCTTGAGCATCATGGTGTAGTTGTCACCATTCAGCAGATCGTAGCCGCTCGGCATCCACGTACCCGTGAACTTATAGCCCAGCATCACTTTGGGTTTTCCGCGTGCACCGCGCTTGGTGGTGATCTGGATGACACCGTTGGCGCCCTGCGAACCCCAGATGGCGGTAGCAGCAGCATCCTTCAGCACAGTAATGTCGGCAATATCGTCGACGCTGACGGCCAGCAGCGACGAGAAGGCCTCTTCGTCGGCACTCTCAAAGTCGATGTCGGCAGCATTGTACTCGAAGATTTTATCGTCGACCACAATCAGCGGCTCGGCGCTACCGTTCAGCGTAGACACACCACGCAGGCGCATCGACGTACCGGCACCGAGGTTACCAGAGTTCGTGACGATATCGAGACCGGCAATACCACCCTGCAGGGCTTCGTCGGCAGAGGTAAAGGCCATACCTTCGACCTCGGCCATGCTCATCGTCTGCTGCGAGACAGAGATTTCGCGCTTGTCGATGTTCAGTCCGCCAGAGGTAGAGCGGCGTCCCACGACCTTCACCTCGCCCAGCGTGGTTTTGTCGTCGTCGAGCTTGATTTTGAAGGTTCTCTGGTCGCCAATGGTGATTATCTTTGTCTTGCTACCAACGTAGGAGACAACAAGTTTGTTCTTCGGGTTCTTTATCTCCATAGAGAAGTTACCCATCATATCAGTCTGTGAAGCACTGACAATACGGTTATTGCCGTCGCGCTCCACCACATTGGCCATCATAATGGGGCCCAAGGCATCTTCCACCGTACCTGATATGACCACTTTTCCCTGCGCCATCATCGCCTGGGCAATGAAGGTGAAAAGGAGCGTCAATAGGATTTTTGATTTTGACATAAGTATATATGCTAATTCTAAATTCTAAATACTAATTTCTAATACTTCCGATTGCTGTTGTAGCACAAGGGAGTGTCGATGCCGTGAATGGTCACGAAGGCCGACGTCTCGATTTTCTTGTAGCTACCATAGTTTGCATTAGTGGCATCAGAGGTTGTAATGTCGCGGGCAATCATGTTGGCATTGCTGGCCGAGGCATTGACCGTCACCTTCGTGCCGGAGGCATCCTCGATGACGAGCTTGTCGCCACCGCCGGTGACCACCAGCGACTGAGCAATACCGATGGCATTCGAGTAGAACGTAGAGAACGAGGGAGTGGGGCTGGTGAGGCCGGTCTCAGGGTCGTAGTTCTTGAAGTAGCGGTCGGCAAAGAGCGAGCTGTTCTGCGTGTGGTAGCGCACGAAGCGGTTCATCTTGTCGAGCTGCTCCTTGACGTAGGCCGAAGCGTCGGCCTCGCTGCTGAAGCCATACTCGTCCTTGACGCTCTCCCAGTCGTTGACAATCTCCAGCACCTTCTTCCAGGTAGGCAGTCCCAGCGACTGCTGGGCCGTCTTCATGGCTTCGAAGGTCGGAGCATAGATAGTGTAGTTATAGGAGCTGAGCATGCCCCAGTTGTCGTTGTCGTCGATAATGCGGTAAGCCTTCAGCTTGGTAGCCACCTGCTCGGCCTTGTCGTTATCGCCCAGGATGCCGGCGAAGTTGTAGATTTCCTCATTGTTGAACTGCAGGCAGAAGTTGAGGAAGTGGTCGTAGTCGGGAGCATTGTCGATGTTGTCGTAGTCGGCATTCTCGTCGTAGAACTCCGGACGCTCCAGGGTCTGCATGACGCTGGTGATAGTGGGCTGCAGGGGGAAGTCGAGACGATAGACGGTACCATTCTCAATCTTGGCGTCGGCGCTGTTGGCGTCGAAGGTCTCGGTGATGGTCGACCACTGCGAGGGGTCGGCAATCTGCAGGCCGCCAGCCACTTTGCTGCCGTTGACGACGATGGCGCCGCCATGCTTCGTCTTGTAGTATTTATTGCCATAGAGGCCGTACTGCGGGCTGCCCTTACCCGTCTCGGTAGAGTCGGCCAGGACGATGGTGCAGTAGTCGAGCAGGTCCTTAATCTGGCTGTTATAGATGCCGCTCTCGATGTTGACTTCAGGAGAGTTGGCAATCTCTGCGTAAGAGCTGAGCTGATTGTAAGGACCTGACACATAGGCATATTTCTTGACCAGCACGTGGAACGAGCCGTCGGCCTGCGGGTTGAAGCGGAAGCGCAGTCCCTTCAAGCCGTCCTCGTCTCTCACCGAGGTGGGGTCGATGACGATGAACTGCGTCTCGTTGTCGGTAGGCACGAACAAACCGTAGCGTGCCTTCATCGAGAGCAGGTAGTAGTACATGTCGGCACCGAGCTTCGAGGCAACACCGGCCGTGGTCTGGTGGTCGTTGAGCATCTCGCCCATCGTGCGCATGTCCTTATATACTGATGCCGGGCCGAGCACAGAGTTGTAGAGCTTCGGACCGAACAGCTTGTTCATCTTGTAGATAACGCCATTGTTGGCGATGGTGACGTCGTACTTGCCATCGCTCTGGCGGATGATGTCGTCCTTCGTCACGTCGAGGAACTCGAAGGCGTCGTTCTGCACCGTAGAGAACGTGCTGGGCACGGTCTTGGTGAGATAGGGCTTCATCACGTTGTTCAGGATGCTGGCAAAGACCGACGGGTCGTTGTTGAAGACGGCATCGAGGTGAGCATCCAGGTTCTCCTTCGTAATGTCGAGCGAAGGCACGCCGAGGTTCTTCAGGATGTAGGCTCCCTCCTTGAGGAAGTAGTTCTCCAAAGCCTCGTCGTTAGGAGCGAGGAAGGCGGCAATCTCTGCATCGTCGTCGCTCGTGCCGCCCTTCAGCGTCGGGTTGTAGTAGTTCCAGCCCGGGTCGAAGTCAAGCAGCTGGTTCTCGGCAACGGTCACGCCGCGCAGGGGCTGCGACAGCTTGCTGCGCTGAGAGTTCTTGCTCAGGTAGCGGATGGCGAACACGGTGTCCTGGCTATTGCCGGTGGCTGCCGAGTCGAGGTATTGCTGGGTGAGCGTCATGTCGGCCTCGGGGAATGCGTAGTAGTCGAGCATGCGCGAGATGAAGTGGGTGTCGCTACCGGCGCGCAGGATCTGGGCCATGTTGCCGGGATTGACGAGCACCTCGTTGAGCTGATGGATATAACCGTTCTGGCAGACCACATCGCTCTTGATGACCTTGCGGTCGAAGATATAGGCATCGCCGTCTTCGTAGTCATAACCGGTGAGCACCTTGAAGTCGCTCTCGTCGCCCGTCACCGTCATGTTGTTGTTCAGCATGTACTCACCGGTGAGGTGAACCATCGGCGATACGGTATTGTCGAACACGGCCAACATGGGTTTTGCTGCGTTCTGGAAACGTGCGAAATACTTGTTGTTGGCAGGCATCTGCTGGGCGGAGAAGTTCGTCACAGCATAAGAAAGACGCATGTTGGTAGAGTGCTTCACGAGCTGACCCTGCAACATGTTACCGGCAGCGTTCTGCTTATTGGAAAGCGTACCGATGAGGATGGCATTGTCGAGCATCGTCGAGAACAGCAGCTCTGCCTTCTGCGAGTGTGTCAGCTCTTCGTAGCTGCTCACACCAAACTTGTTGTTGCCGCCTGCAAAGAACCTTGCAAAGGCTTCATCGTTGGCTGGGAAGATCGTCTTACTACCTGTCTTGCTCAGCACCTCGGTGTAGCCCATGTCGTCAATCAGCCTGCAGTACGTGTTGAACGTACCCTCAAGCTGTGAGGACTGCTGAAGCTCTTTGTAGATACTCTCGCCAAGCCATGATGGCAATTCTCCCTCCGGCACTACGTAGTCCTTTGTACAGGACACGAGCCCTATACACAAAAGGGAAGCATACAAAAAGAGTTTTTTCATAAATAATAGTTTGTTTTATTTAGCTTATTTTTGATTTAAATCATAAATTTTCGGTTTATTGTATTGTTTTAGCATGCAAAATAACAAAAAAAATCTCAACCTTGCAACTTTTTAACATGCTAAATTCAAAAAAAATCAATTTTCAAAGTAAGCCGTCAGAACCTTAAGGAATAGAGATTGGCGGCACCTATCCAACCGATTGGCGGCACCTATCCATTGGATTAGCGGCATGAATCCCATGGATTGGCGGCACTAATCGGGTCTCCTAGCGGTACATCGAGGCCCTCGAACCGGTACTTCGTGACCCTCGAACCGGTACATCGTGACCCTCGAAACGGTACTTCGTGACCCGCCTTGTGGTACAAATGACTAAAATTACAGACCCCACCCCTGCCCCTCCCCTTGAAGGGAGGGGATTGGCTGTCGCCGTAGGGCAATCCAGGAGGTGTGGTCACCGTTGTAAGATAAGCCGCAGGGCAATCCAGGAGATGTGGTCACCGTTGTAAGATAAGCCGCAGGGCAATCCAGGAGGTATGGTCACCGCTGTAAGATAAGCCGCAGGGCATTCCTGGAGGTGTGGTCACCGCTGTAAGATAAGCCGCAGGGCAATCCCCTCCCTTCAAGGGGAGGGGCAGGGGTGGGGTCTGTAATATAAACCATACCAAGCCATTATTTATGGTTACAAAAACAAAAATCCCCCGCAAGCAGTGCCTGCGGGGGAAGTGTTTAGATGTATCTATCGGCGATGCTTACTTAATCAGCATACCGTTGATGCCATACTTGCCATTGATGATGATGCGGCCATTCTTGAAGACCTTGGTGGGAGCCTTCACCTTAGCAGCCTCGTTCACCTCACGGATTCCGCTGATGAACGGATCGGTAGCACCAGCAGCGATGCGCTCAATCTTCAGGTTGTCGAACCAGCAACGGCGAGAAGCAAACTTGTCGTCGTAGTTACTGCGCAGGATGAACTTGGTGGGAACGGTCTTGTCGAACTCCTGCTTCTCGGTGGTTACCACGCCCTTGGCAGAAGTAGTGTTGCAGTAGATAGAACCTTCACCGAAGTCCATGATCACCTCGAACGAGTTCTTAGCCAGCGGGTTGGCAGTTGCAGGCTCTGCACCTTCGGGCGAACCATTGTCGTAAGAGCCACCAGAAGCATACTTCAGGCTACCCAAATCGATAGGCAGAGTGCTGTAAGTGCCGTCAATCGTGTTGTTGTAGTAGTTTGCATAGAAGCCCGTCACAACAGAGTCGGCATCGTTCGTCAGGTAGAAGCCTACGTTTCTGTTAGAAAGACCCTGCAGGAAGAAGTCGCAGTTGATTCTGAGGATGCTCGTACCCATTTCGCCAGCATCGAACAGGGCGGTACCCATACCGTTACCAACGCGTACGTAGCCCTTCCACTGCTGCTCACCATTGCTCCAGAAGCCCTGCTCGAAAGCACCGTCTACGGGAACGTCAGCAGTAGAGAAGCGCGAGAACTCCATCGCGCCAACAGCACCAGTTACGCTATACAGCTGCGTTTCTTCGTTCAGCACAGCATCGTTCTCGAAGTCGATGTCGAGTACAGAAGCAATAGAAGCAGCGGGGATAGAATTCTTGAAGGTAGCAATAGCTTCGTTCAGAGCATCGTTGGTAGCCGTAACAATCTTAGCGTTATCCTCGGTGTAGTCAACCGTCTTCATCTTTGTCTGAGTAGCCTTAGCTGCATCGATAGCAGAGGTGAGCGTGTTCTTGTCAGCCTCAGTAACTGAGCTGTAAACGCGCAGGCCAAGGGTGTATTCAGCATTGTCGATGACGGTCTGCATCGAGTTCAGCGTATCGTTGACAGCCACGAACTTCTTGTTGGCGGCGATAATGTCCTTCACAGCAGCCTGGTAAACCTGGTAAACCAAGATACCTTCCTCGCTGCTGGTCGTCTTGCTGTAGTCACCATCATACTCATTGTAGGTGGCGATGATAGCGTCCTGGTCGAGCTTCTCATATTCAGCAATCTTCACCTCAACGGTGTCAACACAAGCCTTCAGCTCGTCCTTGCCCCACAGATAATCTGCATTGGCAATGTATTCAGCAGCGGTGGTCAGCTGGGTGCGGCCAGTAGTAATCTGCTCGCGAACGTCAGCCTCGTAGCCAAGCTGAGCCTGGTTGTACTTGTTGTTGTTCTTACCCCAGAGCGAAGCATTGGCAACATAGGTTACAGAACCCTGAGCGAGATCCTGGCAAGATTCCTTACAGAATGACTTGAAACCAATCTCGTAGGTACCGTCTTCTGCAATCTTAGCAGGCACGATGAAAGTAGTTCTGTTGAGAGCGGGCAGTTCCTTCACCACCGAAGCGATGGTATCGGTAGCAGCACCGTCAACAATCTTTACAATGTAAGCCACACCATAGGCAGGCTTCAGACCATCGTTGATAGCCCAAGAAGAGTGGTTGTTGGCTTCACGCACGTTAGCCTTCGACTCAATCGTGAAGACATAAGAACCAGCAGAAAGCTCCTTCTGCATGTAAACACCCATAGGACTGGTGGGATCACCGTTGTTCCACTTACCGGCGTTGAAGTGACCTAAGTCAACACAACCCTGGCTTGCATTCTCCCAGAAGCCGCGCTTTGAAGGCAGACAGGTCCAGTCGCCAATCTTCTCCCACTTCTGCATCTTGGTTCTCCAAGTGTCGAAGTAGTTATCACGGTTGCCACCAGCCAGGTAGTCGTCCATGTTGTTCTTCAGGAATTCAGCAATAACTTCCTTAGCGACATTGATCTGCTCGTCGAGTTCAGACTGTGCAGACTCGTCGCCGATAGCCTGAAGACCTTCAATCGTCTCGGTAACGGCATACTCAGCCAGCAAGTCGGCAGACCAGTCGTAGACTGAAGTGTAAGCCTTCATCAGCTCCAGCATAGCATCGCGCTGGCGCAGGTCAGCATACTGAGCAGCAGGTGCAATCTGAAGGTCGGCAATCTCAATGCTGGTGTTCATTCCTGAGAAAGAAATGTAGTAGTCACGGGCAACACCATCAGTACCGATAGCATAGTTGAAGGTCTGCCAGTTCTCGGTCAGCTCCTCGGCTGTGTTGCAAACAAGCACGTCGGTCTCACCACCGAAAGCGCCGTCAGCATTTCCCTCTACCTTCACGAGGTCAGTAGCAATGGCAGGAGTTGCAATACGAGTAGAAAGGTTTGCAGCACCCTTCATCTTGAAGCTGACAACGTAGATAGCGTCTGCACTTGAAGGAGAGAACTTGAAGTACATACCCTCACCTGCAGTAGCCTCCTTGCTCTGAATAGAGTTCAGGCCCTCGGCATAGCCGTTGGCATTCTGATTAAACAGGTCGGTGATCGTCTTCTCAGAACCGGTAATCACCGTCCATCCTGTGAAGTTGGGGTCGTTGAAGTCACAGGCAGCAGCGTTTGCGCCCGTAATCTGGAAACGTCCCTGCGGAGTGTACACAAACTCACCCTCAGAAAGAGCGAAAGAGCTTGCTGCACTCATCACGGCAAAAGCCATTAAAAGTAGTCTTTTCATCATAAACGAAACTTTTAAGTTATTAATAAATAAAATATGATTAGGTATCGATATTTTTGCAAAAACTCCTAGTAGTCGGCTGCAAAGGTAAGTATTTTTCTTGATATAGCGCAAAAAACCAAGCAACTATTTTTGCTTTTTTGCTACACTTTTTGACTATCATAAAGAAAAAGAAGGAGTTATCGGCCCGATAACTCCTTCTTTTTTCTACTGAATTCTCTTGCCATCGACAGAGAAAAGCTCCCCACCCTTCTCGATGACAAGGCGTCCCTGCCTGAGATATTTGGCCGGCCGCTCAGCCGACGGGACAACGGCCGTAGCATCGGTAATGCCTGAAACGACGGCCTCGCCTGCCTCCAGCTTGATGCAGTCGTAGAGGATGCCGTCCTTGCTGCCGCCACCAGAGAACTGCAGGGTGACGGTGTTCTCGCCTACCTTCAGCCCAGTGTTCAGGAAGTCGGCGGTATAGACGTAATGGCGTCCGCTGTTCACGGCACTGCGATAGACCGACGCATCGTTGAAGCCAGGCTTCCATGTGGCCCGCTGCGTACCGTTCACCTTCACCGTAATGGTGGAACCGCTGCCGGCGCAGCCTGCCAGCGAAGCCGTCAGGTAGACGCGCCCGGCAGGACGCTCGTCGAGGTTGAACTTGATGGTCCATGTGCCGCTCTTCGTCTGGGCATAGTACCAGTCGGTCTTCTCGTTGCTCTCACCTATCTTATAAGTAAGGTTCTGGGGCACCTGCTCCCACAGACCATACTGACGCAGTTCGTCGCTGAAGCAGAACTCGCTGCTACGACGGTCGTTCTGACCTATCATCCACAGCATCTGGGTGTATTTCTTCGGCGTCCACGCGAGGGTGCCCAGGTCATTGTCGCCGGCAGCGACGACAATGCCGTCCTGTTCCAGCATGTCGGTCACCTCGCCTGCCTTGGCGTAGGCAAAGAGGTTATAGGTACCGGGGCGCACGTTCTTGAGCTCGAAATCGCCATTGGCATCGGTCAGCGTCCAGAACTGATAGCCTTTCATCATCGCAATGGGGTCTTTTCCCTTCTCCTGGGCCAGCACGATGCGTACGCTGTCGTTACGCTGTCCGGTCGTCACGTTGAGGTGGCCCTTCACCGTGCCTCGCTCGCGGGGATAGAGTTCGTGCTCGAACCACTGGTAAGGCCAAGCCTCAGCCTCGCTGGCAGCACGGTTGCGCGCGCTGGCAACGGGATTGGTGCTGTAGGTAGTAAAGATAAGGAAGGGCCCGTACAGCTTCTTCTCGCCCTCATCGAGCACCATGGCCTGACCGCCGAAGTGCTCACCCTGCAGCATCTGGATAGTGATGGGCGACTTGCTGGTGGAATGGACCATCAGCTCCTGACGCTCGCAACCACCATTCAGCCACTCGTACGACACGGGGATGTTGTAGAGCCCGTAGTAGTTATTGCTCATGCCACAGAGGCCGTGCAGCGTGTCGCGCTCAATGTAGTTGGCCCAGTTGTACTTGGTGTAGATACTGCCGTCAGCCATCCGATAGGTGGCATCCTGTATCGTGTTCTCCGACTTCTCGGCCTCAGCCATCTCGTTGTTCGAAGGAATGCGGCCGTTCATGCGATAGTCTACGTAGCCATTCAGCATCGCATCGTTCAGTCGGCTACACACGCGTGCCTCCTTGATGGGTTCATTGGCCGACGTGGCAGTGCCTGTGGCAATGACGTAGGTGTAAACACCCGGAGCGCCCTTGCGCATGATGAAGCCCTGCTCGAAGATCGTATTGCCCGAAGTAGCGCTGTAAAGCACCTCGCAATGCTCGGCCGACTGCTTGACGACAGTCACCTTCGTGGGGTTCAGGCCCTGGTTGCCGTTGGCAGTGGTGTAGTCGAAGTAGATGCCGTTGCTGGCCAGGAACTCGGTGCCCTTACGCTGCAGCGAGCTGACACGCCCATTGCTGTTGATGGTGATGCTCCACGTGCCGTCAGACATCTTGGTCGTCATACCGCTGACGGTCATCGTTACATCGCCCGTGGCTGCCATCATCCCTGTCGGCAGGAAGAAAGAGAATAGTAGCAGAATTAATTTGTTCATAAGCCTTGATAAAGAAAGACCACGAATTTCGCGCCTTGTCCGAATTGTCCGTTGCTGCGCCGAAGCTACGGCCGCACGGCAATTCGTGAAATCCGCGAAATTCGTGGTACTGTTAAAATCGTATTACTTCACCTGCACGCCAACAGCATTGAAGGTGCCGGCAGCAGTCTCAATGAGAATCTGGCCGTTCTTCAT
>CACXYH010000005.1 GCA_902771785.1 uncultured Prevotellaceae bacterium | reverse complement strand
AGAGAGAAAAGAAAAGGCAAACAAAAATTGTCCGCCTAATTAGAAAATATTAACTAAAGTTCTTTGCACAATATCATAAGAAGCAAGGGAGGGGAACTCAAGCGCCAACAGTCAACCAAGTCTTTCGGACTGATCCCTAATTGCGCTTCAAGTAGAGGCGGTGGTCGATGCAGGGAGGCAACTCGTCGTCGTAGTGAGTCACCATGATGAGCGTCTTGTCGCGACGGCTGCAGTAAGTCTCGATGACCTGCTTCACAAGCTGGCGGTTGGCATCGTCGAGGCCGTGCAGAGGCTCGTCGAGAATGAGCAGGTCGGGACTCTTGACGAAGGCCCTGGCCAGCAGCACCAGCCGCTGCTCGCCACTCGACAGCGAGAGGAACGGGCGCTCGTCGAACCCCTGCAGGCCGAACACCTGCATCCAGCGGCGGCACAGCTCGCGCTCGGCCTCGTTGGGCTTCACGTAGAGACCTATCGAATCCTTCAGTCCGCTGGCCACGACGCGTATGGCCGGCAGGTTCTGCCGATAGGAACGGTGCATCTCGGGCGACACGTAGCCTATGCGGCGCTTCACGTCCCAGATGCTTTCGCCCGAACCGCGCCGGTGGCCGAAGAGCGCAATGTCGCAGGCATAGGCCTGCGGATTGTCGGCACAGACCAGTGAGAGCAGCGTGCTCTTGCCGCTGCCGTTCTGCCCCTGCAGGGCCCAGTGCTCGCCCTGACACACCTGCCAGTCGAGGTGGCTGAGGATGGTGCGGGCTCCATAGCGGATGGTGACGTCCTGCATGCTGATGACGGGCCCTGCCATAGGCTCCTCAGCTGCAGGGGCGGGAGGCACGAGGGCGGCCATCGCAGCAGGGTCGAACGAGGCGACAGGGCCGTCGGCACCCATCTCCACCACCCTATTGACGAACGCCGGCACCTCGCTGCGGCGCGAGAGCACCAGCACCAGCTGCAGATGCTGCTCGCTGGCGAGCGTGGCCAACAGCTGCTGCAGCTGCTCGCGCGTGGGGGCATCGAGGCCGATGAAGGGGTTGTCGATGACCAGCAGACGCGGATTGCCGAAGAGCGCAGCAGCCAGCTTATACTTGCGCAGCTCGCCGCTGGAGAGCAGAATGATGTACTTGTCGAGCAGGTCGCCCAGGTGGAAGAGCTCGTAGAGATGACGCTGCAGCTGCCGTCGGCCCGGGGTGTCGTCGCCCGCCATGAGGAACGCCTCCTCCAGCTTGCTGCCCACGGTGGGCATCTCCTCGTCGATTTCCATCTGGTTCCAGCGCTGCTGCAGGAAGTAGGTGCGGTCGTTGTCGCCGCCGTAGGTGTCGCGAAAGGTGATGTACCTGATGCAGTCGCTCACCAGCTCGGGGGCGTCGGGACCGAAGTCGTAGCTGATGGTGTCGGGGCCTACGGGGTGGCGCCCGGTGAGCATGTCGACAAACTTAGTCTTTCCCGAGCCGTTGCGGCCCACCACGGCCACGTGCTCGCCCCTGTGCAGCGTGAAACTGACGGGCCTCGGCAGCTGCCATTCGGGCTTGCGAGCGTTGGCCTCACGCATGACAATCACTTCTTGGGTTTCCATACTTTCTCTTGGTTTTTAATCACAAAGTCCTTCCATCCGCGATAGTGCGGAGCATCAGTGCCGGGCCGCCCCATCTGCAGATAGTGGCAATAGGCGGCGGCAAGGGCGTCGGAGGCGTCCATGTAGCGGCTCATCTCGCTCTCCTTGATGCCGAGCAGACGCTGCAGCATGCCCGCCACCTGCTCTTTCGAGGCCGAGCCATTGCCCGTGAGAGCCATCTTGATCTTCATGGGCGCATACTCGTGAATGGGCACTCCATGATGAATGGCAGCCGCAATGGCCACGCCCTGGGCGCGCCCCAGCTTCAGCATCGACTGCACGTTCTTGCCGAAGAAGGGAGCCTCGATGGCCAGCTCGTCGGGCAGGAACGAGTCGATGATGCCCGTCACGCGCTCGAAGATATGGCCCAGCTTCAGGTAGGCATCGGGAAACTTGCGCAGGTCGATGACGCCCATCGTCACCATCTGCGCCTTCTGTCCGGCCACCTGCAGCACGCCGTAGCCCATGATATTGGTGCCCGGGTCGATGCCCAGGATAATCTTCTCTGTGTTCATTCGGCTGCAAAGTTACGAAAAAGCGAGTGAAGAGCCAAAGGAAAGCTTGCTTTTCTTTGACTCTTCCGAGTGCAAGTAACTTCGCGACTTCGTCGCAAAGTTACGAAAAAACTGAGAAGTAAACACAAAGAAGGCCGAAAAAAGCATCACAATTTGTAGGTATATGCCTGTTTTTCTGGCCAAAAGGTTTCCGTATTTCAAGAAAATTTTGTACCTTTGCAGAAAGATATACGAGTAAGAAATTGCAATGAAACTATCGGAGCTGAAGACAGGCGAGAAAGGCATCATCGTGAAGGTGATGGGACACGGCGGCTTTCGCAAGCGCATCATCGAAATGGGATTCATCAAGGGCAAGGAGATTGAAGTGCTGCTGAACGCACCGCTGCAAGACCCCGTGAAATACAAGCTGATGGGCTATGAGGTGAGCCTGCGGCATCAGGAGGCCGAGATGATTGAGGTGGTATCGACGGCTGAAGCACAGCCGGCACCCGACAACGATGAAGCACAAGCCCTCAGCATCGAGTATAAGGGCCATGAAGACGACTACCTGCAGCACAGGGCGCTCAAGGAGCGGCGCACCATCAACGTGGCACTGGTGGGCAACCCTAACTGCGGAAAGACCTCGCTCTTCAACTTTGCCAGCGGCGCCCACGGGCACGTGGGCAACTATTCGGGCGTGACCGTCGACGCAACCGAGGCACACGCAAGCTTCTTCGGCTACGACTTCAACCTGACCGACCTGCCGGGAACCTACTCGCTCTCGTGCTACTCGCCCGAGGAACTCTACGTCAGAGAGCACCTGACCGAGCGCATGCCCGACGTGGTGATCAACGTGATCGACGCCTCGAACCTGGAGCGCAACCTCTACCTCACCACCCAGCTCGTCGACATGAACCTGCGCATGGTGTGCGCCCTGAACATGTACGACGAGTTTGAACGCCGCGGCGACCACGTGAACATCGACACGCTGAGCACCCTCTTCGGCATGCCCATGATTCCCACTTCGTTCAGAAGCGGCATGGGCGTGAAGGAACTGTTCCGTGCCGTCATACAGGTGTACGAGGGAAAGAGCCGGCAGTCGCGACACCTGCACATCAACTACGGCCACGAGATAGAGCTCGGCATAGGCCACATACAGCAGTATCTGAAGCCCGACGAGCACATTGCCCAGCACTACTCTACCCGCTACCTGGCCATCAAGCTCCTGGAGCACGACAGCCACGTGCTCGACTACCTGGGACACCACATGGCTGGCGAGCAGCGCATGAAGGACTTCCAGAAGCTGATGAACGAACGCGACACGGCATCGGCACGCGTGAAGCAGGAGACGGGCGACGACTCGGAGACAGCCATCATGGACGCCAAGTACGGATTCATCAACGGCGCACTGACCGAAGCCGAATACCGCACCGGCACGAAGAAAGACACCTACCGCGTGACACACCTCATCGACAGCGTGCTCTCGAACCGCTGGCTGGGCTTCCCCATCTTCTTCCTCATACTCTTCCTGATGTTCCAAACCACGTTCGTGCTCGGCCAATACCCCATGGACTGGATTGAAGAGGGCGTAGGCTGGCTGGGCGCACTGATTGGGAGCAGCATGCCCGACGGGCCGCTGCGCTCGATGCTCGTCGACGGCGTCATCGGCGGCGTGGGATCCGTCATCGTGTTCCTGCCGCAGATACTCATCCTCTACTTCTTCATCTCGTTCATGGAAGACTCGGGCTACATGTCGCGCGCTGCCTTCATCATGGACAAGCTGATGCACAAGATGGGGCTGCACGGCAAGTCGTTCATTCCGCTGGTGATGGGCTTCGGCTGCAACGTGCCGGCCATCATGGCCACCCGAACCATAGAAAGCCGGCGCTCAAGGCTCGTCACGATGCTCATCCTGCCCTTCATGTCGTGCTCGGCACGCCTGCCCATATACATCATGATCACGGGAACATTCTTCTCGCTGGCCTGGCGCTCGTGGGTGATGATTGCACTCTACGCCATCGGCATCATGACGGCCGTCGTGGTGAGCAAGCTGTTCTCGTCGTTCCTCGTCAAGGGCGAAGACACACCCTTCGTCATGGAGCTGCCACCCTACCGCTGGCCCACACCCAAAGCCATCGCTCGCCACACCTGGGAGAAGGGAAAGGAATACCTGAAGAAGATGGGCGGCATCATTCTCGTGGCGTCGGTCATCGTGTGGGCACTGGGCTACTTCCCCCACAACGACGCACTCTCCGGCCCCGAACAGCAGGAGCAGTCGTACATCGGACGCATGGGAAAGACCATAGAACCGCTCTTCATGCCGCAGGGCTTCAACTGGAAACTCGACGTGAGCCTTATTGCCGGCGTGGGTGCCAAGGAGATTGTGGCCTCGACCATCGGCGTGCTCTACAGCGACGACGACTCGTTTGCCGACGACGACTCGTTCTCGGAAGACACGGAGAAGTACACCCACCTGCGCCAGCAGATGCTCAGCGAGGGCATCACACCGCTGACGGCTTTCTGCTATCTGCTCTTCGTGCTCCTCTACTTCCCCTGCATCGCCACCATCGTGGCCATCAAGAACGAGACGGGTTCATGGCGCTGGGCAGCCTTCGCAGCCAGCTACACCACCCTGCTGGCATGGGTCGTATCGGCCCTTGTCAGTCAGATAGGCAGTCTGTTCTAAGGAGAAAGTGACGCTAATACTCCAGCAGCTTCATCGTCAACTGGCCGTCGAAACTGACGTCGGTCGACACCATGTAGCAGCTGGCACCGTCGGGAATGCAGAGCGTAGCCGCGAAATGGAAACCCTGCGCATCGACGCGGTCGAACTGCATGTTGCCAAGTATGGCCTGTTGCAGGAAGTTCTCGGGCACATACTGCGCGTACTGCTGCTTGCGCAGGTTCGAAGAATAGAGCCTGGCACTACCCTTGAAAATGCTGATGTGGATAATGTTGTCGTAGTAGATATTGTCGACGCTCACCCCGTCGTCGTTGTAGGTGGTCTTCACCACCTTGTACTTCGTGGGGTTGATGTCGATATACCAGTGATAGCGTTCGCCGTTGTAGAACACCACCGAGTCGCGCTTCACCACCTTGTCGGCTATGACAACAGCGCTATGGCTCTCGGCAGCGAAGTCCTGCTCGTGCAGAGGGTCGTCGCTCTTACGCAGCTTGACCACGTCGCCCATCTGGTTCTGGAACCAGAAGAGATGGGGCGTCTGCTTCACGATATGATAGGAATGAGCCCCAATCAGCAGGGAGTCGCCCACCACGCTGAAGCTGGCAGGCTGACTGGTAGAGTCGGGATAGAAGATGGTATCTCCCTCTGCACGAAACGACACTTCCTCGCTCTCTTCTTCAATCCAGATGCCTTGCAGCATCGACTTTGCCTCGCGGTTTTCCTCAAGAGGCGCTTGGGCCGGCTGCTCACAGGAGAGCAGTAACAGAAGTGCAGAAACAAACAGCAGGGGGAGATACTTCTTCTTCATCATTATAACGTGTTATTTACCAATGCAATGATACTCAAATTCGTTCTCTTCGAGCTCCTCAATGTCGAAGATGTTACGACCATCGATGACAAGCGGACGGCGCATGGCCTTACGGATGACGCCCCACGTGGGCAGACGGAACTCCTTCCACTCCGTCAGCAGCAGCAGCGCATCGGCATCGAGCACAGCATCGTACATGTCGCGACAGTAAGTAATGCTGTCGCCAATGCGGCGGCGGCATTCGTCCATCGCGATCGGGTCGTAGGCACGGATGGTGCAACCGGCATCCAGCAGCTTCTCGATCATCACCAGCGCCGTCGACTCACGCATGTCGTCGGTCTCGGGCTTGAACGAAAGGCCCCACATGGCGATGGTCTTGCCCTTCAGGCTCTCGCCCTCGTAGGCTTTCTGCAGCTTCTCGAAGAGCACCGACTTCTGGCGTTCGTTCACACGCTCAACAGCCTTCAGCACCTCCATCGAATAGCCATTCTGGTCGGCAGTCTTAATCAGCGCCTTCACGTCCTTGGGGAAGCAAGAACCGCCATAGCCGCAGCCGGCATAGAGGAACTTACGGCCAATGCGCGTATCGGCTCCAATGCCGGCACGCACCATGTTGACGTCGGCACCGACACGCTCGCAGAGGTTGGCAATATCGTTCATGAACGAGATGCGGGTGGCCAGCATGGAGTTGGCTGCATATTTAGTCATCTCGGCCGAGGGGATATCCATGAAAATGACACGGAAGTTATTGATCAGGAACGGTTTGTAGAGCCTCGTCAGCAGCTTCTTGGCCTTCTCGCTCTCTACGCCTACCACCACACGGTCGGGGCTCATGAAGTCCTTAATGGCATTGCCTTCCTTCAGGAACTCAGGGTTTGAGGCTACATCGAAGGGAATGTCGACACCACGCTTCTGCAGCTCTTCCTCAATGGCATTGCGCACCTTGCGGGCTGTGCCTACGGGAACGGTCGACTTCGTGACCACCACCACATACTTCTTCATGTTCTGACCAATGGTGCGGGCTACCTGCAGCACATACTTCAGGTCGGCCGAGCCGTCCTCGTCGGGAGGCGTACCT
This sequence comes from uncultured Prevotellaceae bacterium, assembly GCA_902771785.1. Lineage (GTDB taxonomy): Bacteria > Bacteroidota > Bacteroidia > Bacteroidales > Bacteroidaceae > Prevotella. Next base: position 119,987 of record CACXYH010000005.1, on the reverse strand, counting down.
ACTGCCGAGAACACTATCTCCTGCTCGTCGAGCACGGAAGCAAGGTCTGTGGTGAACTTCAGACGGCCTGCCTTCACGTTCTTCTGAACCATCTCGTCGAGACCTGGCTCGTAGATGGGGATGTCGCCCTGCTGCAGACGCTCTATCTTCTTGGCGTCGACATCGACACAAGTCACATTAATACCGGTCTCGGCAAAACAGGTGCCCGAGACCAAACCGACATAACCGGTTCCTACAATTGCAATGTTCATAAACTATCAAGTTAAGTTAGAAATGTTTTCTCATTCAAATACCTCAGCATCGCGCAGCAACGGGTGGCGCAAGTCCTTCTCGCTGGTCAGCACGACCGACGGGTCGATGGGCCACTCAATGCCAAGAGCCGGGTCGTTCCAGCTGATGCCGGCCTCGCTCTGAGGAGCATAGACGTTGTCGACCTTATAGGTGAAGATGGCTTCCTGGCTGAGCACCAAAAAGCCGTGAGCAAAACCACGGGGAATAAAGAACTGGCGCTTGTTGTCTTCACTCAGCTCTACCATCACGTGCTGGCCAAAGGTAGGAGAAGAGCGACGGATGTCGACCGCCACATCGAGCACCTTACCTTTAATTACGCGCACGAGCTTTGCCTGCGAGTACTCACCCTTCTGGTAATGCAAGCCTCGAAGAACACCATAAGACGATTTCGACTCATTATCCTGCACGAAATCCACATGGCCTATATGCTCCTCGAACTCAGCCTGCTTCCAAGCCTCAAAAAAATAGCCACGGGCGTCGCTAAACACGCGCGGCTCGATAATATAAACGCCTTTGATAGCAGTTTCCTTGTATTCCATCTTTATTTGTTTTCGGCTGCAAAGGTAACAATTAAAATCGGAAAAGCATAAATTTTTCGGTTTTTTGTCCTCAATTATTTGTATAAATCGGAAAAAAGCACTACTTTTGCACTCGTGATTGAACTAGATAGACACATAGAAATACTGTTGCTGAGCAACGACTGCGTGATTGTGCCTGGCCTTGGAGGCTTTATGGCTCATCACGTTGACGCGCGTTATGAAGATGAAGAAAGTCTCTTCCTGCCGCCGCTGCGTACTATCGGGTTCAATCCGCAACTGACCATGAACGACTCGCTGCTGGCACAGTCGTACGTGGAGGCCTACGACATGAGCTATCCTGAAGCCTTACGCCGCATTGAGCGTGAGGTCATAGAGCTGAAACAGCACATGGACAACGACGGCTACTACGAGCTGTACGACATTGGCGTTCTCCGCCTGAACGAGGAGGGACACTATGAGTTCGAGCCCTGCGAGGCAGGCATCCTGACCCCATCGCTCTACGGCCTAAGCTCGTTCGAAATGCCCCTGACCGGCGAACGGAAGCATCTGTCGACGGAACTCAGCCGGCCCGCAGCATTCGCTTCAGCCAAGAAGACGCAAGGAGCTGAGGATGAAGACGTTGACGCAAACAGCCAGTTCGACGAAGAGGCAGAAGAAGCCAACGAAGAGCGCATCATTGCCATCAAGATGTCGTGGATACGCAACACGGCTGCCATTGCTGCTGCCATCCTGTGTTTCTTCCTGCTGACGCCTCCTATCTCGAACAGTCAGATTCAGTACGAAACCCAGCAAAGCGCCATCTTCACACCGAAGGCCAAGCCTGCTGTCGGACAGCAAGCCCAGAAGCCTGCTGCCGACGAGCCGAAAGTAGCAGCCACAACTGTTGCCGAAAAGCCTGCCGTTGAGCCAAAGGAAGAGCCAAAGGCCGAACAAAAGACAGAGGCAGCAACCGTTGCTGAAGCCAAGCCTGCCACGCAGGAAGTGAAGGCCGAAAAGCAGAAGGCCGACGAATACGTGCTGGTGCTGGCCAGTCAGACAAGCAAGCGCCACGCCGAAGACTACGTGGCCTACATGCAAAAGAAGGGCTTTGACAAGGCGAGAATGTACGTCAATAAAAAGATGGTTCGCGTCATATACGGTTCGTATGCCTCAGAAGCTGAAGCCTATACCGAACTGACCAGCTTAAGAAAGAACAGCAAGGAATTCAAGGATACTTGGATCTACAAGCTGAAGAACGATTAAGCACCCTACCCCAAACATCATCACCAACTCACTGTGAAATGAAGAGAGTGCGATGCCCTAAGTGCGACAACTTTATTACGTTCGACGAGACACGCTACGCCGAAGGTCAGTCGCTTGTGTTCCAATGCCCTGAATGCGGGAAGCAGTTTGGCATTCGCCTGGGCGTGTCGAAACTTCGCCGCACACAGCGCGAGGAAAACGAGCAGAACCGCGCCACGCCTACTGTCGACGACACCTCATCGCAACTGGGCAGCATTGTTGTCATAGAGAACGTTTTCCACTACAAGCAGGTGCTGCCGCTGCAAATGGGCGACAACCAGATTGGGCGCTACCAGAAGGGAAATCCCATCAATACGCCCATCGAAACCGTTGACCCCAGCGTAGATCTGCTGCATTGCGTCATCAACGTGAGCTACGATAAGCAGGGACGACTGAAATACGTACTACGCGACGCCAACAGCAATACGGGCACCTTTGTGGACAACGTGGAAATTCCTCCGCGCGAGCGCCGCGTCATCTATGATGGTACGCTCTTCACCATCGGTGCCACAAGCATCATTCTGAAACTCAGCAACGAAGAATAGTGTTCGCTGAAAAACACCTTGTTTCTCAGCGAACAGTAATATGGAAACAAGGCTGTTTCACTTCATACTTAATATAGCAGCGGCCAAGTTCGCGCTGATCGCGAAGCACCTCGGCAAGCACCCACTTCAGCGTGTCGTTGCAGACGTCACGACGAGGTGCGCCCAGAGGGTCTGATACCGTCTCATAGCGATTATAAGTAATGTCGAACGTTGTGCCAAAAAGGTGGCACGAACGCTCTGTGGCATTCCTATTGACACGACGCAAGCGGGCCACATCGGCTTCAGTACGCAGGACGCTCGTGACGATGAACCGAGTCAGCGGAACCCCTTTCACCTGAAGGCTGTCGAAGAATGCCTGTCCGATATCCTGGAGCAACACAGCTGCACGAGGAACAAGATAGGGAATGCTCTGGCGAAGCGGGTCGACACAGTAGTAAGGATTGCTACCGATATAGACGAGCTCGCGCTTTCGCTGCTCAGCATCAGCACGGTCGAGCACGGGAGGCACTCCCCATTGGCGGGCAGCCTTCAGCTGTAAGTCGTTGGTATCGGGGAAGGCTTCAAGATAACTGGGCACGCTTCTGATGGGGTGTGGCTCTCCTCCCCAGTCGATGACCGACACAGCATTCGCCAACCCAGCAGCAGACCTACTGGCAGCAGCACTCCCCTTCTCGTCAGCCTGCTGCTGATGAAGTGAGCCGGCCACATGGGGGAAAGCACACCTCACCAGCGCAAGCACGATGACGATAGATGCAAAAGTTTCTAAATAACAATGACGCGCACGTCTACTCATAGCTAACTTCCAATGGTGTCTTCAGCGAACGAGTGAACCAGCCGATACGAGATTTCCACTCATCCAGTGAGCGAACGTCATATTTCGACCACGCCGAACCGAAATAGTAAGTCAGCGGTTTGCCGTCGTAACCCTGCAGGGTGCCCAACAAATGGCCTTCGGCTTTCTTCGTAGCAACAGCGCCTTGCGGGAAGACGGCAGCCACATAGAGCTGTGCGTTGATGGCTCGCGGATTATCCGTCGGGTCGACATGGGCAACGTAGTCAGCTCCCAGTACAGAAGCCTCAGGGCGCTCATCATGGACAACCACACCCGATGCCCAGTCGGCTTGCTGCGTCAAGCCATCGTAGCTAACGGTCATGCGGCAGAAATTGCTACCCTTGTCGAGTGAGATGATGCGATGCTCAGTAATGCTGTCGCCGCGGAAGGGCGTCTTACCATAATCCAGTCGAACCGTGAAGCGCAACGGACCGTTGTCGAGCAGCGTGTAGTGCTGATAGCAATAGGGCATCACCAGCTTGCCGTCGCTACCCATCAGCGCAGGTGCTCCACAACCCAGCGTAGCTCCTACCTTATAAGGGTCAAGGCCACGTCCGTGCTCATGATGGTATGAGATGGTGTTATAAAGCGAGTCGCCTTGCCGGCGGTTCTCACGACGCAGCTTCTCTACCGTAGGCATCCACACAACATCCTCCACCCAATAGCGCTGCTCAACGACGAGTTCTGGCGTGTTCTTTGTCCATACGTCAGTACCAAACGAGCGTTCTCCCGTTCTCTGCAGGGCAGGACCATACACACGGTAAGCTCCACGGTCGTTCTCCCAAGCGAAATCGTCTTTGCGCTCAGGATACTGTCGTCCGTAGCAAACGTTGTGATAAGCCTTGGGCATACCGCGACGCAAGGTGAAACGAGCTACCGACTGGGGCCTTACACTGGCTTCCAGAAGCACTTTGCCGTCGTAGCTAAGCTGATAAGGAACCTCAAGTCCGATGGCATCGAGCACCACAAACTGACGGCCTCCGCTAATGCCCAACTTCTTATAAACCTGCGAAGCATCAAGTGCTACGACCTCATTGCGATAGTCGTTGGTGGGGTTCTTGACCTCAACCACAAACGAAGCCGTACCGCGCTCGTCGAAACGCAGTTTCTCGCAAGCAGCCAACAGGAAAGCACCCACGCCGAAGTTTGCTTCGTTCTTCTCAGAAAGCTGCTGTCCAGGGATGGCCCGCTCGCCAATGGGCTGAACGAAACCGACTGCTCCTGAAGGCTGCAACGCCTTCTGCGAAAGATAAGTCCACGCACGCTGAACCACCGGCAGATACTCATCGGCGGAGAGCATACCGTGGTTCAATCCCCACAACAGGCCGTAGGTGAAGAAAGCTGTTCCTGACGTCTCTGGGCCTTCAGCATGGTCTTTGTCGAGCATGGAGCGCGTCCAGTAGCCTTCCGGCTGCTGACATTTGGCTACGGCTTGTGCCAACTCACGGAAGCGCTGCTCGAAGAAGGGGCGGTCACGATAGTCGGCAGGCATATCGGTCAGCACCTTTGCCAATCCGGCCAGCACCCAACCGTCGCCTCGTGCCCAGAAGTCCTTGCCGCCATTACGCGTCTTTGCCTTAGGATAAATGTATTTGGCATCACGGAAATAGAGGTGCTCCTCCTTATCGTACATCAGCTCGTCGGCCCATCGATAGTTGGCACTCAGCTTATCAAGATACTTCACGTCGCCGGTTGCCTTATAGAGCTTCGTCATCACAGGCATCACCATGTAGAGGGCATCTGCCCACCACCAGAAATCGTTCTGAGGCTGACGTACCTCGTAATCCATCACTTCAATGGCACGGGCAATCTTATAGGGATCGGGATTCATCTCGTACATATCGAGATAGGTCTGGAAGCAAATCTGCCAGTCGCCGAAAAGCGCATAGTCTTGTCCCTCACCATAATTCTTATACTTCCACTTCGAAGGGTCTTTCTCGCGAGCACCCTGCCACAGGTTGTGGCGTGCCCAACGGTCGCTGTAGTCGAGCCAGCGAGCATGACCCAACAGGCGGTAGGCCTCCATATTGCCCGTATGATAAGCAGCCTCGTCCCAGAAGGAGCGCACCTTTGGCGAGTGGTGCTGTTGCCAGTAGTCATTCACTTTCTCGATGATCTCTATCGTCGAGAGTTGTGGTTGCTTCACGATTGTTTTTTTACGGACTTTGCCGAAGGCCGAACATGCCACGAGGACAACGGCCAGACACAGAATCAGTCTTTTCATTGTAGTTCGGTTTTGAAGAAATTGACGCACTGGCGGAACAGGTGGTTACGCGTATTGCCGCCATAGATGCTGTGGTTACGGTTAGTATAGATAAGTTCTCGAAAATCCTTGTCGGCTTGTACCAGCGCCTCTGCATACTCGGCAGTATTCTGGTAGTGCACATTGTCGTCGGCCAACCCGTGACAGATGAGCAAGGCACCGCTCAGCTTCGAAGCACGCGCTATAGGACACACCTCGTCGTAGCCCTGTGGGTTCTCGTTCGGCGTACGCATGAAGCGCTCGGTGTAGACAGTATCGTAGAAGCGCCAGTTGGTGGGCGGCGCAATCGCAATGCCGGCACGGAACACAGGACGTCCTTCCGACATCGACATCAGCGTGTTCCAGCCACCATAGCTCCATCCCCAGATGGCAATGCGGCTCTTGTCGACATACGCCTGGCTGCCCAGCCAAAGGGCCGTTTCCACCTGGTCGCGTGCCTCAAGCTCACCAAGACGCAGATAGGTACACTTCTCAAAGGCAGCGCCACGTCCACCCGTTCCGCGATTGTCTACGCAAACGGCGATGAAGCCCTGCTGGGTCAGATACTGCTCCATGATAGCGCCTTGTCCGCTCATGCCGATGCCCCAGGCGTTCTTCACCTGCTGCGAGCCAGGACCACCATACTGATACATGACCACAGGATACTTCTTCTGTGCATTGAAGTCGTGCGGTTTCACCATGTAGCCATAGAGCTTCACGCCCTCGCTGGTGGTGAAGGTGAAGAACTCCTTGCTGCCCATATCGTAAGTAGCGTATTTCTCGGCCAACTGCTTGTTGTCGATGAGCGTGGAGAGCGTCTTTCCCAGATTGCTGCACAAGGTGTAGGAGGGTGGCGTGTTGGCGTCGCTCCACTGGCAGATGAAGTTCTTGAAGTCGCTCGAGAAGATTGCCTGGCTCCAGCCTTTACGAGGTGTCAGACAATCCGTCTTTCCATTCTTGTGTGCCACATAGACGCGCTGGTCGGTTGGTTCTTCGGCCAATGCGGCATAATAGAGGTCGCCCGTCAGCTCGTCGTAGCCGTAGACATCGGTGATAACGGTATTGGCCGGCGTCACCTTGCGCTGAAGCTGTCCCGTCAACGAATAAATATAAACGTGATTCAAGCCGTCGCGCTCACTCGTCATCACAATATGATTGGGCGTAATGGTGGTGTGAGACAGCACATTCTCGTTGATATACTTATCCACCTTGTCCTCAATCACCAGCTGGCATATCGTAGAGAGCGGATTGGCCACATAGATTTTCAGCACGTCCTGATGGCGGTTCATGGTAAAGACAACCACCTTCGAAGCATCGTTGGTTGCCTTCAGGCGCGGAATATAGCCATCGGCATCGAGCGGCACCTGCAACGTGCGTGTCTGCTTGCTCTTGATGTCGAAACTCAGCACGCTCACTTTCGAGTTCTCTTCACCTGCCTTCGGATACTTATAAGTGTAGAAGCCAGGATAAGTAGCATACTCGTCGCGGGCAGGTGAAAGCCCCTTGAACATTGGCATTGAGTATTCTTTCACCTTCGACTCGTCGTAGCGTATCCACACCACCTGCTTCGAGTCGGCCGAGAACACGATAGAGCTGTTGGTAGAAAACTCTTCTTCATAAACCCAGTCGGGCACGCCGTTGATGATTTCGTTGCGCTTTCCGTCCTTCGTCACCTGGCTCTCGGCGTTGCCATAGAGCAGCTTCACGAGGAAGATGTTATTGTCGCGCACGAAAGCTACCACATTGCCATCAGGACTCCACACTGGCGTCTGCTGGGGACCTCCGTCGGAAAGAGGTTCAAGGGTGTTGTTCTTCAAGCTATAAATATAATAGGTGGAGGCGAAGGAGCGGCGATAGATGCGCTCGGTATTCGTCTGAATGAGCATCTTCTGCCCATCAGGACTCATGATATAGCCCTCCACACGCTTCACTTTGGGGCCTCGCGCCTTGTCGGCATCGAAGAGCACCTGTGCCTGCTTGCCCGTACGGAACGAATATTTTACAATCTGCTTGCCGTCGTCAGATATCTGAGCGTAGTTACCATCGGCCAGGGGAACGACCACAGCCATTGTTTCGGCACCAAATTCGCCACGCGTAATGGCCTGCAAATCAAGCTTGTTGCCAGCCAGCAACTGAGCAGCACCCATCAGTAAGGCTGCACAAATTATGCTAATCTTTTTCATTGTCAAATTGTTTTGTGTGCAAAGGTAGCATTTTTTCCTGACTTTTGCACACGAAAGGCTCTTAAATATGTTTAAGCAGATGCTCAACACTCATGTCACGACTTTCTCGCATCAGCTTGTCGGCCTCGACCACAAACTCATTTGCAAACACCTTGCGCTGCATGGCGCGGTTGACAACCCACTGGATTCTTCCCATGTGGGCGTCGCGCAGCTGCTTCACCGAGTCGGCACCTGCCGGCAGCGGATAGAGGCTCAGCAGATAGAATCCCAGGCAATCGGGCACGATGTAGGAACGCTGCATCATGGCTCGCTGCTGCTCACTATAGCCATACTTCAGGTAGAGCGGATTGTCGCTGCCCAAATACTTGTCGAGCGAGATGCCCAGCATGCCGTCGGAGACGACGATGCTCTGGTCGAGCGAACCTATCTGCGCATAAATCTGCGGCACCTCGATGGAGGGCAGCATGTGGCACAACTGCTCGAAAGCGTCGGTGAGCTCTTTGTCCAAATCGTCTGTTTGCTTGTATTGGTGCTCCACCTCGCTGATCAGCTGCAGCAGCGTAGAGTCTTGAAAGAAATGCAGGAACTTCTGATTGATATTGGGGTCGTCGACCTTCCCCAGCTGCAGAATGTCCTCGATGAGCATCCGCGTCTGACGGGGATAGGACGTGTTGAGTTGTCCCAACGCGGCATAGTCGCCCGTCGTCAGATAGAGTGTCTCTATCAAGTCGTATCGCTCTATGCTCACTTTGGTGGCCTCACCACCAGCGGCACCGCTACGCAGATGCCACTCGCAACCTAAGCAAACGAGCATTGTGACAGCCAAAGCAAGATAGAGTTTACGCATTCCGAAGCTTTACTTTTTGTTAAATTACGATGCAAAAGTACTAAAATATATTTTAAAAACCAAATATTAAGCTAATTTTTTTTAATCCTCACGCATTTTTATTTACCTTTGTCAAGTATTTAACAACAACTACAATATGAAACGAGACCTACTATTATTATTGTCGTTCGCTTGCGCCATCAGCACATCGGCACAGCATACTTTCAACGTCAGCGTCAGCAATCCGTCAAGACAATCACGAGCCGACCAACCCGTAGTCATCAGCCTTCAGCAATACGGCAACGTGCGCTCAGCGCTCGTCACCTGCAACGGACAGGAGATTCCCTGTCAGCTCGACGACCTCGACCTCGACGAAAACTTCGACGAGCTCTGCTTTCTGGCCGACCTTGACGGCAAGCAGAAAAAGCAATACACCGTGACACTATCGGAAGAGGGCGAACCTCGCCCCTACCCTGCCCGCGTCTATGCTGAGATGGTGATGAGCAACACGCGCGACAAGAAGCTGAAGAAGAACGAGCAGAACAACTATATCGAGGCCATTACGGCTCGCGGCGATGCTGCCTACTCCTACAATCTGCAACACCATCACGGCGTTGACTTTGAGAGCGAGCTCAACGGCATCCGCATCTACTTCGACGCCCGTCAGACGCTCGACCTCTACGGCAAGTTCAAGAAGCAACTGGAACTGAAGGAGACGCAGTTCTACACCAGCGACGAGCAGAAGCAGCAAGGCTATGGCGACGACGTGCTGTGGGTGGGTCAGACGTTCGGATTGGGCGCCTTTCGCGGATGGGACGGACAGCAACCCACGCTCGTGGAGCCCTTGCGCTCAAGAACCCAGCGCATCATCAGCTACGGCCCTCTGCGCACGATTGTCGAAGTGATTGACCGCGGCTGGAAGGCCGACGCTACGAAGGCTCCCATCAATATGACGCTGCGCTACACGCAGTATGCCGGCCACCGCGATACCGACGTCGACGTCGTCTTCAACCGCGACGTCAGCGACTACCGCTTCTCTACGGGCGTCATCAACGTGAAGGGCTCAACGGAGTTTAGCGACAAGAAAGGTCTGCGCGCCTGCTGGGGCACCGACTACCCTGCTGCCGACACGACGAAGTGGAAGCTGGAAACCGTAGGCTTGGCCGTGCTCATTCCCCAGAAGAACATTGTCAGCGAGGAGCCTGCCAACAAAGACAACTATGCCTTCGTGGTGAAGGTGGCCGGACGCCAGATGAGCTACAAGGTGGCCTATTGCTCGGCCAACGAGACCTTTGGCTTCCACTCGCAGGAAGAGTGGTTTGAGTGGCTCAAGAAGTGGAAGAAAGAAGTAGAACAGCCGGTTATCGTTGTCAAGCCATGATCGTATTTCCTAATGCAAAAATCAATCTGGGGCTGAACGTTGTTGAGCGAAGGCCCGACGGCTACCATAATCTGGAAACCGTGTTCTTTCCCGTTCCCCTCTGCGACGCGCTCGAGGTGACCGTGATGGACGAGCAGTTTCCCTCTGACTACGACTGCGACCTGAAGGTGACGAACATTCAGATAGAGGGTGACGAACAGCGCAACCTGGTAGTGAGGGCCTATCAGCTGCTGAAGCAAGACTTTCCCTCGCTGCCCCGCCTGCACGCCCATCTCTGGAAGGGCATTCCCACGCAGGCAGGAATGGGTGGCGGCTCGAGTGACTGCTCTGGCATGCTCACGCTGCTGAACAGCGCGTTCCGGCTCGAATTGAGCCAGCAATCGCTCATCGACTATGCAGCGAAGCTGGGAGCCGACTGTCCGTTCTTCATTCTCTCAGCGCCTGCCTACGCTGAGGGCATAGGCGAGAAGCTGACGCCCATCAAGCGCTCGCTGTCTGACTATTACATACTGATTGTTCGCCCAGACATTCCTGTCCCCACGAAGGAGGCGTTTGCGCTCATCAAGCCGCATCGCCCCAAGAAGAACTGCCTCGAAATCGTGATGCAACCTGTGGAGACGTGGCGCGACGAACTGGTGAACGACTTCGAGGAGAGCGTGTTTGCCCAGCATCCGGAGCTGGCCGACATCAAGCAGCGCCTCTACGACTTAGGAGCCACCTACGCCTCGATGAGCGGAAGCGGAAGTGCCCTGTTCGGCCTCTTCGGCAACGATTGTTCTGACCTTGAAAGCGAGTTTAAGGGAATGTACACGCGAACGCTCAGAATGCAATAGAGCGCAACAAAAGAATAGAAAAAGAAAAAAAGGCTACCCTACTATTGGGCAGCCTTCTTTGGTTCTTGCTTCGCTGTTTCGCCTGCAGCAGGCGCTTCGTCGGATTCCTCAACCTGGAAGCTGATGGTCTTGAAGCTGAAATCGGACGGCGACAGATGTCTCACGTCGTAGTATTGCTTGCCATCCTTTGCAGGGCCGTATAGCTCCTTCATCTTCTGCAGCTCCTTCTCGAGCTTCTTGCGGCTTTTGTTGAAGACGACGACGCAGGTGCGGTGCCCCATGTTTTTCCCTGCCAGATAGTCGCGCAGCTGGTAGGAATAGCTGTCGCGGCCGAGGAGGAAGTTGGTCTTTGTGTCAATCCACACATCCTTCAGCTCCTGCACGTCGGTGAAGTGTACGATGCTGTCGGAGAATGAGGCGGCAAAGCCGAACATGTACATCTTCGGTACGACCCCGTTTTTGGCGTTGCCTACGGCTGCCCCACAGACGAGTGCGGCAGCAAGGCAGGCGGTCCTTAATAGTTTAGCGTATTTCATTGTCCTAAATATGTTTTTAGCGTTTTGTTGGTGGTCGACGTGCGCAAGCGGCGAATGGCTTTCTCCTTGATTTGCCTGACGCGCTCGCGTGTAAGTCCCATCTTGGCTCCGATTTCGTCGAGCGTGAGCTCCGGCTGTCCGATTCCGAAGTAGGCCTCGATGATTTTGCGCTCCCTGTCGTTGAGCACTTTCAGCGCATTGGCAATCTCCGTGCGTAGCGACTCCATGACCAGCTGTTTGTCGGCCATCGGCGAGTTGTCGTTCACCATGATGTCGAGCAGCGAGTTGTCGTCTCCGTCGGCAAATGGAGCGTCGACCGACACGTGATGGCCGTTGACGTTCATTGCCTCGTCGATTTTGTCCTCGGGCAGGTCGACTTTCTCTGAGAGCTCTTCTACCGACGGGCGTCGCTCGTTCTCCTGCTCGAAGCGGTTCAGCTCTTTCGAGATTTTGTTGAGTGCGCCCACTTGGTTGAGCGGCAGGCGCACAATGCGGCTCTGCTCGGCGATGGCTTGCAGAATGCTCTGGCGAATCCACCACACGGCGTAGGAGATGAACTTGAAGCCGCGTGTCTCGTCGAACTTCTCGGCTGCCTTGATGAGCCCCAGGTTGCCCTCGTTGATGAGGTCGGGCAGCGAGAGGCCCTGGTTCTGATACTGCTTAGCCACACTGACCACGAAGCGAAGGTTTGCTCTCGTCAGCCGCTCGAGCGCCTTGCGGTCGCCCTTGCGGATGCGCTGTGCCAATTCTACTTCTTCATCGACGCTGATTAGCTCTTCTTTGCCGATTTCCTGCAGATACTTCTCGAGGGCTTCGCTCTCGCGATTCGTGATCTGTTTTGTGATTTTCAGTTGTCTCATGGGCATCTTCAGTATTAAGTCTGCCTGCAAAGGTAGGGTAAAAAAACGAGACGGCCAAAGAAAATACGAAAAATCTTTATATTTCGTGAATGGAACGTGAGGGCTTGTGCCTTGCCTACTTGATGAGGTCGATGCTCCGGCTGAGGAATCGGTCGAGAGCTTCGCCCTTCAGCATTCCGTTCTGAAGCAGTGCCAGGTCGATGAGCTGGTGTACAATGCTGTTCTGCTTGGCATAGTCGGCAATGACGGCTTCTTTCTTCTGTTTCTGCTCCTCGACGGCCTTTTCGGCTTCGGCCTTCTGGTCTTTGTCTTCCTGCGTCAGCTCGTCGTATTTCTTCTTGTCCTGCTGCTGGCGTATGGCTGCCAGGCGTGCTTCCTGTCCCTTCAGCTCCGAGTCGATGGGCTTCAGGGCCTCGAGGGTGCTGGCCTTGCAGTCGTCGAGCACTTTCTTCACGAGCGGGTGGTCGCTGTTGAGCACGAGGTTGAGCGTGTTGGGCATCTGTCCGTAGAAGCCCATGCCCTGCTGGAAGCGGCTCATGTCCTTCATACGGCGCATCCACTCGTTCTGAGTGATGATGACGGGGCGCTGCTGGGCGCCGAGTGCCTGCACGTCGACCATGAACTCGGTCTTGTCGAGCTTAGGCATCTGCGTGCGGAAGACGGCCGACAGATTGGCAGAGTCGTCGTCGCTCAGGTCGCTCTTGGGTGCGTCGGCCTTCGGAATGAGGCGGTCGATGACGTCGCTGTCTACGCGGGTGAAGCGGCTCTTCTCGAACTTCTGCTCGAGCGTCTGAATGGTGGGCACGTCGAGCTGTCCGTCGAGCAGCAGCACCGAGTAGCCTTTCTGCTTGGCTGCCTCAATGTAGCTGTACTGCTCCTGCTTGTCGGTGGCATAGAGATAGACGAGCGTGTCGTCCTTGTCCTTCTGCGAGGCCTCGATGAGCTTGCGGTATTCGTCGAAGGTGAAGTACTTGCCCTCGGTGTCCTTGAAGAGCGAGAAGTCCTTGGCGCGGTCGTAGAAGTTCTCCTCGGTCAGGATGCCGTAGTTGATGAAGAGCTTCAGGTTGTCCCACTTCTCCTCGTAGGCCTTGCGGTCCTCGTTGAAGATAGCCTTCAGGCGGTCGGCCACTTTCTTGGTGATGTAGGTGGAAATCTGTTTCACCTTGCGGTCGCTCTGCAGATAGCTGCGGCTCACGTTCAAGGGGATATCTGGCGAGTCGATAACACCATGGAGCAGAGTAAGGAACTCAGGGACAATACCTCCGGTCTTGACAGTTCCATCTGGTTCTCTTGTTGCCTCCAACTGGTCAGTTACAAACACCTGGTTGCAATAGAGCTGAATCTTGTTACGCTGCAGCTCCAGCGAGTTCTTGATTTTGGGGAAATAGAGGATGCCCGTGAGGTTGAAGGGATAGTCGACGTTGAGGTGAATCCAGAACAGCGGCTCGTCGCTCATGGGATAGAGCGCGCGGTAGAACGACTTGTAGTCTTCGTCCTTCAGCGTCGAAGGGGTCTTCGTCCAGAGGGGCTCCACATTATTTATAATATTGTCGTCCTGGGTGTCTACCATCTTCTTCTCGTCGGCGCTCCACTTCTGCTTCTTTCCGAAGGCCACGGGTACGGCCATGAACTTGCAGTACTTGTTGAGCAGGCCCTCGAGCTTGCTCTTGTCGAGGAATTCCTTGCAGTCGTCGTCGATGTAGAGGATGATGTCTGAACCGTGGTCGGCACGCTCGGCGTCGTCAATCTCGTAGGCAGGGCTGCCGTCGCAGCTCCACTTCACGGCCTTGGCGCCCTCTTTGTACGACTTGGTGACGATTTCCACCTTCTTCGACACCATGAAGCTGGAGTAGAAGCCCAATCCGAAGTGGCCGATGATGTTGTTGGCATTGTCCTTATACTTCTCGAGGAAGTCGCTCACACCCGAGAAGGCTATCTGGTTGATGTACTTGTCGATTTCCTCCTCGGTCATTCCGATACCGTGGTCGCTGATGGTGATGGTGCCCTTGTCGGCATCGAGGCTGACGCGCACGGTGAGGTCGCCCAGCTCGCCAGTATAGTCGCCCTTTTCCTTCAGTGTTTTCAACTTCTGTGTTGCGTCAACAGCATTTGACACCATTTCACGCAGGAAAATCTCCTGGTCGCTATAGAGAAACTTTTTGATGACGGGGAATATGTTCTCGGTCGTAACCCCGATGTTACCTTTTTGCATGATTCTTATTTTTTCTATTTTTTTGTTTTCGTTTCTGGCCTCATAGCTGCAAAAAGCGTGCCTACTGCGCTCCGTGCCGCGTCCGTGCCATTTTGTCAGTCAGTACGCCGGCGGCATTTAGTGAACAAAAAGACGCCATTCAGCAAAACAAATCGGCCCGATTTAGCAAAAGAATCATTGCCGCCCCCTCTCCTGCTGCATTTATCCGCAAAACATGTGCTCACCCCATCGACGTTGCAAAGGTACGACATTGCCATTGCGGTTCACGAATGCGCGGGCAAAAAAATTCAAGTTTCATGTTTCAAGTTTCAAGTGGCGCGGTCATTTTGGTCATTTGGTCATTTGGTCAAAATCGTTTTTCAATTGTCAAAATCAGACACTATAATATAAATATATATATTTATTATTATAGTGAGCAAAAATGACCATCCGAAATCGAAAATGACCAAATGACCAAATGACCAAATGACCACTTTGACCACACATCGAGCAGCAGTGTCACGTCTCCACATTTTAACATTGTGCGATTTAAAGTAACAATTTGGCGCCATCATTCGCCCATCTCGATTTTTTTTTGTACCTTTGCACCCAAATTAAGAAACAGCAAATGATAACAGTTACAAATTTAGCAATTCAATTCGGAAAGAAAGTCCTCTACAAGGACGTAAACCTTAAGTTCACCAACGGCAATATCTACGGCGTCATCGGAGCCAACGGCGCCGGCAAGTCAACCCTGCTGCGCGCCATCAGCGGCGAGCTGGAACCCAACAAGGGTACCGTGGAAATGGGCCCGGGCGAGCGCCTCTCCGTGCTCGAGCAGGACCACTTCAAGTACGACGAATACAGCGTGATGGACACCGTGCTCATGGGACACCAGCCCCTCTGGACGAACATGAAGGAGCGCGAAGCCCTCTACGCCAAGGACGAGATGACCGAGGAAGACGGCAACCGCGCCGCCGAACTCGAGATGGCCTTCGCCGAAATGAATGGCTGGGAAGCCGAGAGCGAGGCCGCACAGCTGCTGCAGAACCTGGGCATCAAAGAAGACACGCACTACGCGCAGATGGCCCACATCAGTAATAATGAAAAGGTACGCGTAATGCTGGCCAAGGCGCTCTTCGGACACCCCGACAACCTGCTGCTCGACGAGCCTACCAACGACCTCGACCTCGACACCGTGCAGTGGCTCGAAGAATACCTCTCGTCGCTCGAGCAATGCGTGATGGTCGTTTCGCACGACCGACACTTCCTCGACGCCGTCTCTACGCAAACCATCGACATCGACTTCGGCAAGGTGACGCTCTTCTCGGGCAACTACTCCTTCTGGTACGAGTCGAGCCAGCTGGCACTCCGCCAGGCTCAGAACCAGAAGATGAAGGCCGAAGAGAAGCGCAAGCAGCTCGAAGAGTTCATACGCCGCTTCTCGGCCAACGTGGCCAAGAGCAAGCAAACCACCTCGCGAAAGAAGATGCTCGAGAAGCTGAACGTAGAGGAAATCACCCCGTCGACGCGCAAATATCCCGGCATCATCTTCCAGATGGAGCGCGAGCCGGGCACGCAGATACTCGAAGTGGAAGGGCTGAAGGCCGTCGACCCCGACGGAACCGTGCTGTTCGACAACGTGTCGTTCACCATCGAGAAAGGACAGAAGACCGTATTCCTCAGCCACAACCCCAAGGCCATGACCGCCCTCTTCGAAATCATCAACGGCAACCGCGAGCCGCAAGCCGGCACCTATAAGTGGGGCGTCACCATCACCACCGCCTACCTGCCGCTCGACAACACAGCCTTCTTCCAGAGCGAGCTGAACCTCGTCGACTGGCTGTCGCAGTACGGAACCGGAAACGAAGTGCTCATGAAGTCGTACCTCGGACGCATGCTCTTCCGCGAGGAAGACGTGCTGAAGAAGGTGAACGTGCTCAGCGGAGGCGAGAAAATGCGCTGCATGATTGCACGCATGCAGCTCAAGAACGCCAACTGCCTCATTCTCGACACCCCCACCAACCACCTCGACCTGGAAAGCATTCAGGCCTTCAACAACAACCTCGTGCAGTTCAAGGGCAACATCCTCTTCGCCTCGCACGACCACGAGTTCATCCAAACCGTTGCCGACCGCATCATCGAGCTCACCCCCAAGGGAACCATCGACAAGCTCATGCAATACGACGACTACATCTACGACGAGGCCATCAAGGAGCAAAAGGCACGCATGTATTCATAAGGCAGGAAAAAAAACGGCACGATATTTGCACGTTAACCTGAAAACCAATCATACAAAGCATTATGAAAGAAGAAGAAATAGAGGAGACCGAAGAAAAGGAAATCCTGACTGACAAAGAGGCAGAAGCCGCCGATACTGACAAAGAGACAGAAGCCGAAACCGAAGCAGCACCCGCCGACGAGGAACAGGCCGAAGAGAAATCGCCCCTGGAGCTGGCCGAAGAGCAGATTGCCGACCTGAAAGACAAGTACCTGCGCCAGGTGGCCGAGTTCGACAACTACCGCAAGCGCACCATGAAGGAGCGCGCCGAGCTCATACTGAACGGAGGCGAGAAGGTGATCACCGCCCTGCTGCCCGTGCTCGACGACATGGAGCGCGCCATCGACAACGGAGCAAAGACCGACGACCCCGAAGTGCTGCGCGAGGGAATGGTGCTCATACACCAGAAAATGATGAAGATACTCGAAGCACAGGGCGTCAGCACCATCGACACCGACAACCAAGACTTCGACACCGACGTACACGAGGCAGTGGCTATGGTACCCGGCATGGGCGACGACAAGAAAGGCAAGGTCATCGACTGTCTCACACGAGGCTACAAGCTGAACGACAAAGTAATTCGCCACGCCAAGGTGGCAGTAGGACAATAATATGGCACAAAAAAGAGACTACTATGAGGTGCTTGGGGTCGAGAAGACCGCATCGGAAGACGAAATCAAGAAAGCCTACCGGCGCATAGCCATCAAGTACCACCCCGACCGCAACCCAGGCGACAAAGAAGCCGAGGAGAAATTCAAGGAGGCTGCCGAAGCCTACAACGTGCTGCACGACCCGCAGAAACGACAGCGATACGACCAGTACGGCTTCAACGACCCTATGGCCGGAAACGGATTCGACCCCTTCGGAGGAGGAGCGTCGATGAACATGGACGACATCTTCTCAATGTTCGGCGACATCTTCGGAGGACACGGCTTCAGCGGCTTCGGAGGCGGACAGCGACGCCCGCAGCAGCACCGTGGAAGCGACCTGCGCCTGAAAGTGAAGCTGACACTCGAGGAAATCAATACCGGCGTCACCAAGAAGTTCAAGCTGCGCAAGGACATTCAGTGCGAGCATTGCCACGGAAGTGGCGCCGAAGCCGGCAGCTCTCACGAAAAGTGTCCCACCTGTCACGGCAACGGCTACATCACCCACACCACGCAGAGCATCTTCGGAATGATGCAGACACAGGGCGTATGCCCCACCTGCCAGGGAGAGGGCGAAGTCATCAAGAACAAGTGTAAGCATTGTGGCGGAACGGGCGTCGTCAAGGGCGAGGAAGTCGTTGAAATCAACATTCCCGCAGGCGTGGCCGAAGGAATGGTGGTCACCGTACCAGGCAAGGGCAACGCCGGACAGCGCAACGGCATCAACGGCGACATTCAGGTGTTCATCAGCGAAGAAGAGCACAACACCTTCGTACGCGACGGCAACGACCTTATATATAACCTGCTGCTCGACTTCCCCACAGCCGCACTCGGAGGCGAGGTGGAAATACCCACCATCGAGGGTAGCCGCCTGAAGGTGAAAATCGACAACGGCACACAGCCAGGCAAGACGCTCCGACTGCGCGGAAAAGGACTTCCCGCAGTACAGGGCTACGGCTCAGGAAAGGGCGACCTGGTGGTGAACATCAGCGTCTACGTGCCGAAAACGCTCTCACGCGACGAGAAGCAAGCACTGGAAGCCTTCAAGGAAAGCGACAACTTCAAGGGCGACAAGCAGACGAAGGACTCCATCTTCAACCGCTTCAAGAACTACTTCAGCTGATTGAGAAAACCCAACACCCCAAGCCAATATGACCTACGAAGAAGCCACTGAATATCTGTTTACGCGGACAACCAGCTTCGAGAAACAAGGAGCTGCCGGATACAAAGAAGGCCTGCAGACAACGCTGGCCCTCGACGAGCATTTCGAGCATCCGCACCAAAAATTCAAGACCATCCACGTGGCAGGAACCAACGGGAAAGGCTCCGTATCGCACACCCTCGCAGCACTCCTGCAGGGATGCGGCTACACGGTGGGCCTCTACACCTCGCCCCACCTCATCGACTTCCGCGAGCGCATCCGCATCAATGGCGAAATGATACCAGAAGACTACGTCGTCAGCTTCATTGAAAACGAGAAAGACTTCTTCGAGCCGCTTGCACCCTCGTTCTTCGAGCTCACAACGGCTATGGCCTTCAAATACTTCAGCGAGCAAGACGTCGACATCGCCGTCATCGAAGTAGGCTTAGGCGGACGCCTCGACTGCACCAACATCATCACGCCCATTCTCTCCGTCATCACCAACATCTCGCTCGACCACACACAGCTGCTGGGCGCTTCGGTAGAGCAAATAGCTATGGAGAAAGCCGGCATCATGAAGCCAGGCGTTCCCTGCGTCATCGGCGAGGCAACACAGCAGACGCGCCCCGTGTTCGACGCTGTAGCAAAGGAAAAGGGCACACCCCTCATCTACGCCGAGGACGAGCACCTGCTCGCTTCGGCCACCCCGCTGCCCAACGGCAAGGGATGGGAATACGAAACGAAGTCAGGGCTGAAGTTCTGCGGAGCCTTAGCCGGAAACTACCAGCCAAAGAACACCAACACCACGCTCTGCGCCAACTACAAGCTCATGGAAATGGGCTATTTCTGCAACATCGAGCTCGAAGAAAACAAGGAGCCCATCGCCGAGGAACTCAACAATGCCTTCCAGAACGTGTGCGAAATGACAGGACTCATGGGGCGCTGGCAAACCATCAGGCAACACCCCACCGTCGTCTGCGACACAGGACACAACGTGGCTGGATGGCAATACCTGTCGAAACAGCTCGCCGAAGTAAGCTGCAACCACATGCACATCGTCTTCGGAATGGTCGACGACAAGGACGTCTACGGAGTGATGTCGCTGCTCCCCAAGAATGCCACCTATTATTTTACGAAAGCCAAGTCGAAGAGAGCATTCCCCGAAACCTCGCTCAAGGTGTTTGGCGACCAGTTCGGGCTCCAAAGCGAGTGTTTTCCAAGCGTAGAGGCTGCCTACAAGAAAGCCCTCGCCAGCGCCGCCGGCGACGACTTCATCTTCATCGGAGGAAGCACATATATTGTGGCTGAATTTATGAAATCAAGAGTTTAAGGTGTTTTTAACATCATTTTAGCCGATTTGTTTGCACAAGTCGGCTTTTTTTTGTTACTTTGCAGAAAATACAGTAACTAAAAAACATATTGTTATATGACGAACACAGAAAATGCGAATTTGTGTGGTTTGAAGCGCGAAAACTTCCAAACCACTATCAACGGCAAAAAGACCGACCTCTACAATCTGCGCAACCGCAAAGGTTACGAAGTAGCTATCACCAACTATGGAGGCGCCATCTGCGCCATCATGGTGCCCGACAAGGACGGAAAAGTAGCCAATGTCATTCAGGGACACGACAACATCCAATCGGTTATCAACTCACCGGCACCCTTCCTCTCTACCCTCATCGGACGCTACGGCAACCGCATCTGCAAGGGACAGTTCACACTGAACGGAAAGGAATATCAGCTGGCCATCAACAACGGCCCCAACGCCCTGCACGGAGGTCCTACGGGATTTCACGCCCGCGTTTGGGATGCCAAGCAGATGGGCCCACGCTCGCTGGCGCTGCACCGCATCTCGTCGTACGGCGAGGAAGGATTCACGGGCGAAGTAGACATCACCGTCGAGTTTACATTCACCGACCTCAACGAGCTGGTGCTTGAGTATCTGGCCACAACCAACAAGAAGACCATCGTCAACTTCACCCATCACGGCTACTTCTCGCTGGCTGGCACAGCCGACCCCACACCCACCATCGAAGACCTCATCTGCGAAATCAATGCCGACTTCTATCTCCCCATCGACAGCACCGCCATTCCTACCGGCGAAATACGCAAGGTGGAAGGCACGCCATTCGACTTCCGTACGCCCAAACCCGTAGGACAGGACATCGATGCCGACAACGAGCAAATCAAGAACGGCGCCGGCTACGACCACTGCTTCGTGCTCAACAAGCGCGAGGAGGGCGAGCTGAGCTTCGCAGCAAAAGTCATTGAGCCGAAGAGCGGACGCACAATGGAAGTATATACCACCGAGCCGGGAATGCAGGTGTACAGCGACAACTGGTCAGACGGGTTCAAGGGCGCCAACGGAGCCACCTTCCCACGCCGCTCGGCCATCTGCTTCGAGTGTCAGCACTTCCCCGATACGCCCAACCGCAACTACTTCCCCTCTGTGGTTCTGAACCCCGGTCAGCGCTACAAGCAGAAGACGGTGTATCGTTTTGGCATCAACGAATAGTATCAATGAACGAAAAACAACTATAAACTTATGATGGATATTGAATATGTAAGAAGCCGCTTCATCAAGCACTTCGATGGAAAAACGGGCAACGTCTATGCGTCGCCTGGCCGTATAAACCTGATTGGAGAGCACACCGACTATAATGGTGGCTTCGTGTTCCCAGGTGCAGTAGACAAGGGTATCGTTGCCGAAATGCGCGTCAACGGAACGGAAGACACCGTGATGGCCTACTCGATTGACCTGAAAGACCGTGTAGACTTCCACCTGAACGACCCTGCAGGCCCCAAGGCTTCTTGGGCTCGCTACATCTTCGGTATGGCTAAGGAGATGCAGAAGCTGGGCGTTCCCGTGAAGGGCTTCAACATTGCCTTTGCCGGCGACGTGCCCCTCGGAGCAGGAATGTCGTCGTCGGCCGCTATGGAGAGCTGCTTCGCCTGCGGCTTGAACGACCTTTTCGGCGACAACAAGGTATCGCAGTGGGATATGGTGCTGGCCGGACAGGCAACTGAGCACAACTATTGCGGCGTCAACTGCGGCATCATGGATCAGTTTGCCTCTGTATTCGGAAAGGCTGGCTGCCTGATGCGCCTCGACTGCCGCAGCCGCGAGTTCGAGTACTTCCCCTTCAAGCCCGACGGCTATCGCCTCGTGCTGCTCGACTCAGTAGTGAAGCACCAGCTGGCCGGCTCACCCTATAACGACCGCCGCAGATCGTGCGAAAACGTGGTGAAGCACATTGCCGCCAAGCATCCGGAGGGCAAGTTCGAGACGCTGCGCGACTGCACGTGGGAGGAGCTCGAGGAGGTGAAGGCCGAAATCAGCGAAGAGGACTACAAGCGCGCTAAGTTCGTATTGGGCGAGAAAGACCGCGTTCTGGCCGTGTGCGACGCGCTGACCGAAGGCGACTACGAGAAGGTGGGCGAGCTGATGTATCAGACGCACGAGGGCCTGTCGAAGGACTATGAGGTGTCGTGCGAGGAGCTTGACTTCCTGAACGACATTGCCAAGGAGTGCGGCGTGACGGGTTCGCGCATCATGGGCGGCGGCTTCGGTGGCTGCACCATCAACCTCGTGCGCAACGACCTCTACAAGAAGTTCATTGCTACAGCCAAGCAGAAGTTCAACGAGAAGTACGGCCACGAGCCGAAGGTATACGACGTCGTCATTGGCGACGGTTCGCGCCGCCTCTGCTAAAGCATAGGTTCGGAAGACCTAAAGTATAGGTTTATACAACGAAAAGCATAGGTTTACACATCGTAAACCTATGTTTTTTTATGGGTTGCACATGTATTCGGCACAACGCTCGGCACAGCGCTCGCCGTCGACTCCGGCCGAAACGATTCCGCCAGCATAGCCGGCACCTTCGCCACAAGGGAAGAGACCCTGCAGGCGAATGTGCTGAAGCGTGTCGTTGTCGCGCACAATGCGAACAGGGCTGCTGGTTCGCGTCTCCGTAGCAATGAGCACAGCCTCGTTGGTCAGGAAGCCATGTGCCTGACGGCCAAAGGTTTTAAACCCCTGCTGCAGTCGGCTGGCTATGGGTTTGGGCAGCCAGAAGTGAAGCGGGCTCGACACCAATCCTGGAGCATACGACGAAGGCGGCAGGTCGAAGCTGAGGCGGGCGTTCACGAAGTCGGCCATACGCTGAGCGGGAGCCGTCTGCTTCATGTTTCCCTGTTGCCAGCAGTTGCGTTCCAGTTGCTCTTGATAGTGCATCACCTTCAGCACGTCGTCGCCCTCAATATCGTCGGGTCGCAGTTCTACCACCATTCCGCTGTTGCTCCACTTCGTTCCTCGGCTGGCAGGGCTCATGCCGTTGACGACAATCTGCTCCGGCCCTGTTGCGGCAGGAATGACGAAGCCGCCAGGACACATGCAGAAGCTGTAGACGCCGCGCCCATCGACCTGAGTAACAAACGAATACTCTGCCGCGGGCAGATAGCGCCCCCTGCCCTCACGACGATGATACTGTATCTGGTCGATGAGCATAGACGGATGCTCCAGTCGTACGCCTACGGCAATGCCCTTCGCCTCAATTTCTATCCTTGCTTCGGCCAGGTATCGGTAGACGTCGCGGGCAGAATGGCCGGTGGCCAGGATGACGGGCCCCAGAAACTCTTGGCCGTCAGCTTCGCAACCCACGACCTTATCGCCCTGCACAAGGAGCCTTGTCATCTTCGTCTGGAAGTGAACCTCACCGCCACACCTTATTATATTATTACGCATGGCCTCAATCACCTGCGGCAGGCGGTCGGTTCCTATGTGCGGATGGGCATCGGCAAGGATGACCGTCGAAGCCCCATGCTGGCAGAACACGTTGAGAATCTTGTCGACGCTTCCGCGCTTCTTCGAGCGGGTGTAGAGCTTGCCGTCAGAGTAGGCGCCTGCCCCACCCTCGCCGAAGCAGTAGTTGCTTTCCTCGTCTACCTGCTGGCTGCGCGAGATGTTGGCCAAGTCGCGCTTGCGGTCGTGCACGTTCTTGCCACGTTCGAGCACAATCGGGCGCACACCCAGCTCAATGAGCCGCAGGGCAGCAAAGAGTCCGCCAGGTCCTGCACCTACGACGATGGCTTGCCGGCGGCCGCTGACGTCAGGATATTCTGTGCGAGTGAACGCGTCGTCAGCCGGCAGCTCGTTGACGTAAGCCCTCACTTTCAGGTTTACGTAAATGGTGCGCTGGCGGGCATCAATACTTCTTTTCAGGATGCGGATGCCGTTGATGCTTTTTGCGTCGAGCCCGTGTTCGTCGGCCAGAAGCTGCTTGATGGCTTCCTCGCTGGCTGCTATCTGGGGCAGCACCCTTATCTGGTATTCGTTGGTCATAATCGTTAGCCATTCATCTAATCGCGTACAAAATTACAGAAAAATCTGCAAAAAGACGGCAAATGTTTTGTTTATCTTAAAAAAAGTGCCTATCTTTGCACTCAAAACAATTAACATTATAAACTCTTAAAACATTTAAAACAATGAAATTCAGCATTAAAGTATTGATGGCAACGCTGCTTTTTGCCCTGCCTTTCGCATTCACATCATGTGGTAGCGACGATGACGACGACGACAACTCTCCCAGAACCTATGCTTATAGCTACAAAGTAGAGAGCAACAACCCCGAGCCGCAAGAGCTGGTGGCTATTCAGGCTGCCTACGACCAAGCCCTGAAGACAGTTGGAACTATCGAAGGTTCTGGCAGCAGCAAGACTCTGAAGGTTGTGGCAAAGTCGACAAGTGAGACCAAAGAGCAGGTATCCGACCGCGTGAACACCGCTGCAAGCGCTGCTCACACCGCCCTCATCAACCAGTACACAGAGTGGCATAGCTCGAGAATCATTGTTACCGTCAGCGGCAACGGACTTAGCTTCAAGAAGGAATACAAGAACTAATCACCCTACTGTAACTGCAAGAAGGAGGCTCACAAGAGGCCTCCTTCTTTATTTTCACGCCCATCAACAGCTGAGATTAGCGGCACTAATCGCAGGGATTCACGGTACTAATCGAAGCGATTCACGGCACTAATCGGGTGGATTCACGGCACTAATCGCAGCGATTAGTGCGCCTAACAGCTTTTTTCAACCCATTTTTATGGCCCAAACCTTTGGTCATAAGAATAATTCTTACTAAATTTGCACCCCGAATGGAGTAACACCCCGGTTGTTGCGGGGCGCCAAGAACTAAACGTAATTCAGAAATGAAAGTATTGAAATTTGGCGGAACGTCCGTAGGTTCCGTAAAAAGCATTCTAAGCTTAAAGAAAATTGTGGAGGCAGAGGCACGGACTCAACCTGTCGTAGTAGTAGTAAGCGCCCTGGGAGGCATCACCGACAAGCTGCTGGCCACCTCGCAATTGGCCCTCAACGGCGACGAACGTTACAAGGACGAGTTCGAAGCAATGGTGGAACGTCATCACCAGATGATTGACACCATCATCACCGACCCACAGAAGCGCGTCGACCTATTCAATAAGGTAGATCAGCTGTTCGAGCAGCTGAAGAGCATTTTCTTCGGCGTCTACCTCATCCACGACCTCTCGGAGAAGACCCAGTGCGCCATCGTCAGCTACGGCGAGCGCCTCTCGTCGCACATTGTGGCCACGCTCATCAAGGGCGGACGCCGCATGAACTCACGCAAGTTCATCAAGACCGAACATAAGAACGGAAAGCACGTGCTCGATGCCGAACTGACCAACCGCCTCATTCGCGAGCAGTTCCAGGAGATGCCGCCGGTGGCAGTCGTCCCCGGCTTCATCAGCACCGACAAGAATACCAATGAGACCACCAACCTGGGACGCGGCGGAAGCGACTACACAGCCGCCATCATCGCGGCAGCGCTGAATGCCGAAGTGCTGGAAATATGGACCGACGTAGACGGATTCATGACCGCCGACCCGCGCGTCATCAAGACGGCCTACACCATCGACGAGCTCTCCTACGTCGAGGCAATGGAGCTCTGCAACTTCGGCGCCAAGGTCATCTATCCGCCCACCATCTATCCCGTCTGCGTGAAGAACATCCCCATCAAGGTGAAGAACACCTTCAACCCTGAGCATCCGGGCACGCTCATCAAGTCGAAGATTGAGGAAAACGAGAAGCCCATCAAGGGTATTTCGAGCATCAAGGGCACGTCACTCATCACCGTCACCGGCCTTTCGATGGTGGGTGTCATCGGCGTCAACCGCCGCATCTTCTCGTGTCTGGCCAACAACGGCATCTCGGTGTTCATGGTGTCGCAGGCCTCCTCAGAGAACTCCACGTCCATCGGCGTGCGCGACGAAGACGCCAATGCCGCCGTCGTAGTGCTCAACAACGAGTTTGCCAAGGAAATTGAGACGGGAGCCATGTTCCCCATGCACGCCGAAACCGGCCTTGCCACCATCGCCATCGTCGGCGAGAACATGAAGCACACGCCAGGTATTGCCGGCAAACTGTTCGGAACGCTGGGTCGCAGCGGCATCTCGGTCATAGCTTGTGCCCAGGGCGCCAGCGAAACCAACATCTCGTTTGTCGTCGACGGGCGCTTCCTGCGCAAGTCGCTCAACGTCATTCACGACTCCTTCTTCCTGTCAGAATACAAGGTGCTCAACCTCTTCATCTGCGGCGTGGGCACCGTGGGAGGCAACCTGATTGAGCAGATACGCTCGCAATACGAGGAGCTGAAGCAGCGCAACGGCCTCAAGCTCAACGTCGTCGGCATAGCCAGCAGCCGCAAGGCCATCTTCAATCGCGACGGGCTCGACCTCGTGAACTACCGCGAGCAGCTCGACGCCGCAGAGACAAGCGACATACAGCGACTGCACGACGAGGTCATCGGCATGAACATCTTCAACTCCGTCTTCGTCGACTGCACCGCCTCTGCCGACGTGGCCAACCTCTATCTCGACTTCCTGCGCCACAACATCTCGGTGGTGACGGCCAACAAGATAGCCGCCTCGTCGGCCTACGACAACTACCGGCAGCTGAAGCAGACGGCCCTGAGCCGAGGCGTCAAGTTCCTCTTCGAAACCAACGTAGGCGCAGGCCTGCCCATCATCGGCACCATCAACGACCTGCGCAACTCGGGCGACAAGATACTGAAGATTGAGGCCGTGCTCTCAGGAACCCTCAACTTCATCTTCAACACCATCTCGGCCGAAGTGCCCTTCTCCGAAACCGTGCGGCTGGCTAAGGAGCGCGGCTACAGCGAACCCGACCCCCGCATAGACCTCTGCGGCAAAGACGTCATCCGCAAGCTCGTCATCCTGACCCGCGAAGCTGGCTATCAGGTGGAGCAAGACGACGTAGAGAAGCACCTCTTCATGCCCGACTCCTTCTTCGAAGGCACGCTCGACGACTTCTGGAAGAACCTGCCGCAGCTCGACGCCGACTTCGAAGCCCGCCGCCAGGTGCTCGAACAGGAGCACAAGCGCTGGCGCTTCGTGGCCAAGATGGAGCTGGGTAAGGCCACCGTATCGCTCGAAGCCGTTGGCGAGCACCACCCCTTCTACGGCCTCGAGGGCTCCAACAACATCGTGCTGCTCACCACCGAGCGCTACAAGGAGTACCCCATGCTCATTCAGGGCTACGGTGCCGGAGCAGGCGTGACGGCCGCCGGCGTCTTCGCCAACATCATGTCAATCGCTAACATATAATCGCTTTGCGCCCATGAAACATATCATCATATTAGGCGACGGCATGGCCGACCTGCCCGTAAAGCGCCTCGGAGACAAGACGCTCCTGCAATACGCCCATAAGCCCACGATGGACCTGCTTGCCCGCCAGGGGCGCACTGGCCGGCTCATCACCGTGCCCGAAGGATTTCCGCCCGGCTCCGAAGTGGCCAACACCGCCATTCTCGGCTACGACCTCAACAAGGTCTACGAAGGGCGAGGTCCCCTCGAAGCCGCCAGCATAGGCTACGATATGGCCGACGGCGACCTGGCTCTGCGCTGCAACATCATCACCCTGGCCGACGGCAAAATCGTCACCCACAACGGCGGAAACCTGCAAACCGCCGACGCCCGCGTGCTCATCGACTATCTCAACCAGCACCTGGGCAGCGAGCGCGTGCGCTTCATCGCCGGCATACAGTATCGGCACCTGCTCATCATCAAGGGCGGCTCGAAGCACATCGTCTGCGCTCCGCCCCACGACCATCCCAACGAAGCGTGGCAGCCGCTGCTCGTTCGCCCTGAGGAGAACGCCCCCGACGACAACGAACTGTCGGCCGAACAAACCGCCAACCTGCTGAACGACCTCATCCTGAAGTCGCAGCAGCTGCTCGCCGAGCACCCCTTCAACCAGGAGCGCGCGGCGCGAGGCGAGCGTCAAGCCAACAGCATCTGGCCCTGGAGCGGCGGCTATCGGCCCTCTATGGCCACGCTCATGCAGCAGTATCCGCAGGTGAAGTCGGGCGCAGTCATCTCGGCCGTCGATCTCATTCAGGGCATCGGCCGCTATGCCGGCCTTCACATCGTCAAGGTAGAGGGAGCCACCGGGCTTGCCGACACCAACTACGAGGGCAAGGCCCAAGCCGCCATCGAGGCGCTGAAGCGCCACGACTTCGTCTTCCTGCACGTAGAGGCCAGCGACGAAGCCGGCCACGACGGCGACCTCGAGCTGAAGCTGAAGACCATCGAATACCTCGACCAGCGACTCGTCAAGCCCATCTACGAGGCCACCCTCCAGTGGAGCGACCCCGTAGCCATCGCCGTGCTGCCCGACCACCTGACGCCCGTAGAGATGCGCATCCACGTGGGGCAGCCCGTTCCCTTCCTCATCTATCACAGAGACATTGAGCCCGACGACGTCCAGCGCTACGACGAAGTGTCGTGCGCATCGGGCGGCTACGGCCTGCTGCGCCTGCAGGAATTCATGCAAACCTTCATGAGCGTATGATGAAGCACCGCTATCCACTCATCGTTTTCCTGCTGCTCGTCACCTCGTCGGTGCTGGTCGGCTGGCACAACTACGGCGTTGCCCAGCACGAAGCCGACAGCGACATGCAGCAGGCGCTGATGCAGACGCTGCGCGAGAAGCAGCGCGACGTCATCACCCCCGACACCATTCGCACCTTCAACCGCCATCTGCAGTTGCCGGAGCTGCGCGGTCAGGCCGTGCTTTCGCTCGACACGAGGCGTGCTTCGCTACGCATCACGCCCCACTGCCCGACCCTCACCATCTGGAAGATGAGCGACCAGCGGGCCTCCGTAGCGCTCGCCTCGACGGCACTACTCTGGGCTTTCGGCTGCGGCATCAGGCTCCGACGCAAGGAAGGCATCCGCCTGGCAGCCAGCGGCCTCAGCTTTGGCCGGCTCACGCTCAGCCAGCAACGCTTCTACACCGCCGACGGCAGCGAGGTGAAGTTCACGCCCATGCAGCACCAACTCATGCTCATGTTCTTCCTCTCAGCCGAGCACCGGCTGACGAAAACAGAGATTTGCGAGGCGCTGTGGCCGAAGAAAGACGACGCCAGCGAGACGCTCTACACGCTGATACGGCGCTTGAAAACCGTGCTCGAAGCCCATTCCGACCTCAGAATCGACTCTGACAGGGGACGCTCCTATCAGTTGACAGACAGCAAGTTAGCCTAATGTCAGCGAAATGTCAGACTAATGTCAGACAAATAATTCGCCTTTCCCACATTCTCTTCATACCTTTGCACTCAACAAAAAAACGAGACAAGCGTATGAAGAGAATTGTTTTTCTTGTGTTTCTTTCTACTTCGGCTGCATGGATGCAGGCGCAGGAAGTGGAACTGAAAGAGGTGGTCGTCAAGGGAGCACGCGTAGTGCAGCAGGCCGACCGCCAAGTCATCTACCCCACACAGCAGCAGCTGGAGTCGTCGACCTCGGGCTATTCGCTGCTCAACAAGCTGGCGTTGCCCCACATCCGCATCGACGAACCACTTCACAGCATCACGGCTCTGACCGCTTCAGGGCGCGTGGTGGTACGCATCAACGACACGGACGCCTCCGTAGCCGACCTGCTGTCGATGGACATGAAAGCCGTTGAGCGCATCGACTTCATCGACCATCCGGGCGTTCGTTTCGGCGACGATGTGGCCTATGTCATCGACATCAAGGTGCTTCAGCCCGTCAGCGGCTACGTGGTGGGCGCCGATCTGACGCAGGCACTTACCACCGCCAACGGGAATGGAACCGTATTCGGCAAGTGGAACATGGGCAAGAGCGAGCTGGGCGTGAGCTGCAACGCCAAGTATCAGCACGCTAACGGCTACCGCCAGCACGAGTCGGCCACCTATCTGCTCAACGACGGAAGCCTCTACCACACCGAGCGACGCCTGCTCTCGAGCACCTCCAGCAGCAAAGGCTACGGCATCGGGCTGACCTACAGCCTGTGCGACTCGGCCTATGTGTTCCAGGCAAAGCTGAACATGAGCGCCCCCATCGGCCCCTCGCGCAGCTCCGACCGCCGCCTGTTCACGGAAGAAGGCGCGACGACCACCTTCGACAACGAAGGCTACAGCAAGTCAAAGTCGCCGTCGCTCGACCTCTACTTCCATCGCGACTTCCGCCAGCACCAGTCGCTCACGGCCAATGTCGTTGCCACCTACATAGGAAGCAGCAGCCACACGGAGAGCAACGAAGGCTCGGCCTATGCCTACGACACGCGCGGAAAGACCTACTCGCTATGGGCAGAAACCGTCTACGAAAACCGTCTGCAACCCTTCAATCTCTCTGCAGGACTGCAGTTCGGGCAGCGATACATGGACAATCACTACACGGGAGATGCCGATGCCCACAACAGCCTGCACACTTCTATGCTCTACGGATTTGGCCAACTGAGCGGCCATCTGTGGCAAAAGCTCGGCTACGTGGCCGGCTTCGGGCTGAGCCGACGCTACTTCAGCCAAGATCGCCACAAGCACGACTTCCTGCTCATGCGCCCCAAGCTGTCGCTCTCCTACCCGCTCACCCGCCGTCTGCGGCTGAAGTACGACTTCGAAATCTCGCAGCACGTGTCGCAGATAGCCCTCATCAGCAGCGTGAGCATCAAGCAAAACAGCCGCGAAACGCTACTGGGCAACCCCGATATTGAACCCAACCGGGTGACCTCGCACGACCTGCGGCTGACCTACACCGCGCCCACCCTGATGGCCGAACTGCAGGGATACTACCGGCTGAACGACAACTGCAACATGCCGAAGGTGACGCGGACGGCCAACAACCGCTTCCTCACAACCCAGACAAACCAGAAGGGCTGCGACTTCTTCTTCATTCAGCCACTCATACGCTGGACCATCATACCCGAGAAGCTCGACTTTACTGCCTATTGCGGCCTGTACCGCTTCTTCAACTACGGCGACGACTACACCCATACTTACACCTCGGCCAACGGCGCCGCCTGGCTGCAAGCCTACCTGGGACGCTGGACCTTTACGGCCTATGGCGACAACGGATGGAACTGGATGGAGGGCGAGAACGAAGGACACCAGGGAGCCAACTGGCAACTGAGCGCCAGCTACCGACTCTCGCGCAGCCTTACGCTATCGGCCTACGCGGGCTACTTCTTCTGCGCCCACCCCACGGGCATGCGCTCAGAGCTGAAGAACCGCTACATTAAGAAGAGCTACGCAAGCACCGACAGCGACGCCGGAAACAGCCTGACGCTGAACCTGACCTGGCACTTCGCCCACGGACGCAAGTACCGCGACATCAACAGAACGCTCAATCACAGGGATACGGAGACGGGCATCCTGAGTAGCACTAAGTAGAAGGGGAACTTCGGCTATGCCAAAGGGGAACTTCGGGCACGTCGAAGGGGAACTTTGACTATGCCGAAGTTCCCCTTCGGGGTAGCCAAAGTTCCCCTTCAACTATGCTGACGCAAGCAGATGGCGTCAGATGGGCTTTTTGCTGAGTCGCTCGTCGTCCCACTCCAGGAGCGTGGAGCGGCGGTAGCGGGCCAATATGGCCGCCACATCGGCGGGCAGTTCGCCATCGTCGAGCTCACGCCACTTCAGCGAGAAGCAACGGGCAGTCTGCTCATAGATGCCGGCAGAGAACTGAAGAGTGGTCACCATGCAGACCACATGATGGGCGCTGTCTACAGCCTCGGCCACAGGCAGCAGCCGCAAGACGACCGTCGTCTTGGGACTCAGCTCGAGCAGCAGGCTGTCGGCGGTGAGCACCTTGAGGCGCGTCTGGCCACCCAGCAGGTTAGTCACCTTGGCCTCCATGTTGGCTCCGACGAAGTCGATGAGGTCGAGGCGGTTATTGAGCGTGAGATAAGGCATGAGCGAAAGCGGCATCTTGCCGAAGACATCGGCAATGGTGGGCTGCGCGCGCAAGGGCAGCACAAGGAGCAGCAGGCTCAGCAAGAGGAGTGATAGTTTCTTCATGGGTGGCGTTGTGGTTTATTGTTTAGACAGTTGCATCATCATAACGGCAGCAAGACCGGCGGTTTCGGTGCGCAGCCGGCTACTGCCCAGGCTGACGCTGACGAAGCCTGCGTCGACAGCCTGCCGCACCTCGTCGATGGAGAAGTCGCCCTCGGGGCCTATGAGCACCAGCGCGTCGGCGTCGTCGCAGGGGCGGCGCAGCTCGTCGAACAGCTCGGTGCGAGGCACCTCGTCGTAGCAATGAGCAATGTAGCGGCGCCCTTCGCGGTGGGCAGCGATGAATTGGCGGAAGTCGACAATGGGGTTCACATGCGGCATCCACGCCTTCCGGCTCTGCTTGGCGGCGGCCACGACAATCTTCGCCAGCCGCTGCTCCTTGACCACGCGGCGCTCGGAGAACTGGCAGTTGAGCAGCGAGAGCTCGTCGACACCCACCTCGGTGGCCTTCTCATAGAGCCACTCCGTGCGCTCCAGCATCTTCGTGGGGGCTACGGCCAGGTGCAGGTGGCCGGCCCAAGGGCGCTGCTGGGGCAACGACTGCACAATCTCGTAGCAGCAATGATGGCGGTCGGCCATGCTGACGCGAGCCTCGAAGAAGCAGCCCTGCCCGTCGATGAGCATGATGCTGTCGCCGGCCTGCAGGCGCAACACGCGCAGAGCGTGCTGTGCTTCCTCCTCGGGCAGCTCGGTTCGGTTGGCTGCATCGGGCACGTAGAAATACCTTACTTCCTTCATCTACTTCTTCTCGGGGTTGAACACGAGCGCAAAGGTTATGCCGATGACGAGCGCATAGGCGGCGAAGACGTACCAGATGGTGGGCCAATCGCCAATGCCGTTGACCACAGTCTGCGCGGCAATCATGCCCAGCGAAGCTCCCACGCCGTTGGTCATGAGCATAAAGAGACCCTGAGCGCTGGAGCGGATGCTCTCGTCGGTACGGCTCTCGACATAGAGCGAGCCGGAGATATTGAAGAAGTCGAAGGCTACGCCATAGACGATCATCGACAGGATGAAGAGCCAGACGCCGCTGCCGGGATTACCCAGACCGAAGAAGGCGAAGCGGAACACCCAGCCGAACATAGCAATGAGCATCACCTTCTTGATGCCGAAGCGCTTCATGAAGAAGGGGATGAGCAGGATGCAGACGGTCTCGCTAATCTGCGAGAGGGAGATAAGGATGTTGGTGTGCTGCACGCCGAAGGTGTCGGCATACTGCGGGTCGACGCCGAAGCTGTTGATAAACACGTTGGCATAGCCGTTGGATATCTGCAGGCAGACGCCCAGCAGGAGCGAGAAGACGAAGAACACGGCCATCTCGCGCTTGCGGAACAGGCTGAACGCCTTCAGGCCAAGGGCGTCGGAAAGCGACTGCTTCTCCTGACTGCCCTTCACCGGACAGACCGGAAGCGTGAAGGTATAGCCAAAGAGGATGATACTGAGGATGCCGGAAGCCAGGAACTGGTTCTGGTTATCCTGGAAGCCCATGAGGTCGACGAAGAACATCATCAGGATGAAGCCTACGGTGCCGAAGACGCGGATGGGCGGGAAATCCTTCACGGTGTCCATGCCTGCCTGCGTCAGCGCATTGAAGGCTACCGAGTTGGCCAGCGCGATGGTGGGCATGAAGAAGGCCACGCTGAAGGAATAGAGCGTGAACAAGGGCCCGAACTGAGTGTTGGCCCCATTCGTGTAGCCATACCAGGCAGCGGCTATCATAAACAGTCCGGCCAGCAGATGGCAGATGCCCAGCATTTTCTGGGCCTGCACCCAGCGGTCGGCAATAACACCGATGAGCGCCGGCATAAAGATGCTGACGAAACCCTGAACGGAATAGAACCACCCGATATTGTCGCCAAATCCAAGGTTTGACAGATAGCGGCCCATGCAGGTGAGGTAAGCACCCCAAACTGCGAACTCCAGGAAGTTCATCACGGATAAACGTACTTTCAGATTCATAATCTCTATAGGTTTTTAGTGGTTAGTATTCATTGCAATAACACTCCCTCACGGTAAGCCTGCAGGGCCCCGTCAGGGTTGAGCCTTAATTCTATCGTGCCTGACATCCACTCGGTGAAGGGGAGCTCCTGCCGAAGGCTGTAGTATCGCTCTACGAGGCCCGACCGTATCTCGACGACCATCAACGGCAACGTCTTCCCGTCGGGCAATCGTATCTCGTTTGAGGCTATCTTTCTGATTGGTTTCTTCATTGGCTTCTTGCTGTTGTGCTTCTGGTTGATGGAAACGGATGAGCTGCAGGTGGTCGAGGAACAGCAGGCGCATTTGCGTCGTCTGCTCATTACCTCCGCCTAAATAGATGAAGCCGCGCACACGACGGACATTGTGGCCGCGCAGGGGCTCAACACGCAGCATCGTGTGGCCGCTGACGTTCACGCCAGTATAGCGGGTGATGGTTGTATCGTTGTCGTAGGTGACGCTGAGCAGGGCCAAAGCATCGCGCGACCCGCTCTGATACATGAAGTCGGTCATAAACTGGAAGAGGAAGCTGTCGCCCTGTCGGTAGGTAGTATCAGCCTCGTAGTCGAAGTCGATACGGTTGTAGGGAGGAGTGGGCATCAGCACCGCCGCCTCACGCTCAATCCAGATGTTGGCTGTGTCGCCGTTGGCCTTCAGCATAGAGTATTTTGAAATCTCGCCCTCGCTGGCGCCCAGGGCTACGGCCCGTTCCTCCAGCCGCTCAGACACGCGGCGATAGATGTCGACGAAGCGGTCGGCTCGCGTATAGTAGTAGACCATCGACGAGTCGAAGTCGGCCTCACTGACGCCGTGCTGCTCCAGTACGGCGGCCTTGTAGAGTGCCAGATTGTAGTCTTGGGTTCCCTCGCCGAAGTTCGCCATAGCCTTTGCTATATGGTAGTCCACGAGAATATCCTCCATCTCGTCGGGCTGAATGTACTTGCTTGGAACGCTTGGCTTACAGGCTGCGACCAGCAGCAGTACACCTATTATAATATAATAGCGGCTATTCACTCTGTTGGTTCTCCTCTACTGGCGCTGTTTTTTCAGTTGGTCGGCTCAGCGAAATATCGCCCAACTCCTTGCGGAAGAAGAGCAAAAGGACGACTACTCCCACGGAAATGTTAGCATCGGCAAAGTTGAAGACCGGGCTAAAGAAGATGAACTCGTCGCCACCATACCAGGGAACCCAGTCGGGCCAGGTGCTGACAATGAGGGGGAAGTAGAACATATCGACCACACGCCCCATGAGGAACGACGAGTAGCCCTCGCCAAAGGCCGTGAACTGGGCAATGTGATAGGGTGTCGACTGTTCGAAGATCATCCCGTAGAACATGCAGTCGATGAGGTTGCCGACGGCTCCGGCAAGTATCATCGACAGGCAGACGACATACCCCCAGCGGGCACCGACCTTG
Source organism: uncultured Prevotellaceae bacterium (assembly GCA_902771785.1). Lineage (GTDB taxonomy): Bacteria > Bacteroidota > Bacteroidia > Bacteroidales > Bacteroidaceae > Prevotella. Next base: position 84,638 of record CACXYH010000005.1, on the reverse strand, counting down.
ACCTGCCGCCACACATAGTAGCCCAACACCGAGATGGCAATCAGGCGGAAGAGCGACAGCAGCAGTTTAGACCCCAGTTGCATACCGTAGGCCATACCGTTGTTCTCAATAAAAGTGATGTAGAACCAATCGAAAACGTGGATGCTCTCATGAAGCTCCATGCTGGTTTTCACCCAAAGCTTGATGGCTTGGTCAATAAGGAGAATGGCGACAACGATGATTGTCGCCACGACTCCTTTATTCATTGTCTGCTTGTCGTTGTTCACTTTCTCTGCTTCTCCAGTTGCTTCGACTCTACGCTCAGCGTGGCATGAGGCACCGCACGCAGACGCTCTTTGGGAATGAGCTTGCCCGTAATGCGGTCGATACCGTAGGTCTTGTTCTCAATGCGCACGAGGGCAGCCTTCAGTCCCATAATGAACTTCTGCTGGCGTGCAGCCATATTCATCACTTCTTCCTTCGACTGTGTGGCACTACCCTCCTCCAAAGCCTTGTAGGTGGGCGACGTGTCGTCTACGTCGTTTGAATCTTCGTTGGTAATGACTCGCATCATCTGCTCGTAGTCTCGCTGCGCCAGAGCCAGCTTGTCGTTGATAATCTGACGGAACTCCTCAAGTTCCTCATCAGAATAACGTGTTTTTTCACTCATACTTTTAAGATTTAGTTACTTTTATGTTTAGTTTGAATTCGTCGAACTCTACCTCCTGACCGTCGTTCTCGGCCAGAATCATCTCGTCGGCCAGCACCTGACGGGCCACATAGTCGCCAAAGGCCTCAATCGCCTTGACGGCCGGCTCCTTAGGCTCGATGGCCACCTTCACGTGGTCGGTGATTTCGAAACCGCTCTTCTTGCGGATGTTCTGAATGCGGTTCACCAGCTCGCGGGCCATACCTTCGCTGCGCAGCTCGTCGGTCAGCGTAATGTCGAGCGCTACCGTCAGGTTGCCTTCGTTGCCTACGAGCCATCCGGGAATGTCTTCACTGATAATGTCGACGTCTTCAGCCAGTATCTCGACATTGTCGAGCGACTCGAGCACCAGCCTTCCGCTGTTCTCCAGCTCGGCAATCTGCTCCTGCGTGAGGGCGTCGACAGCTGCTGCAACGTTCTTCATCAGCTTGCCAAACTTCTTGCCCATCGTGCGGAAGTTGCACTTCACCTTCTTCACGAGGATGCCTGTACCCTCGACAAACTTCACGTCCTTCACGTTGACTTCCTGCAGGAAGATTTGCTTCACGCTCTCAATAGCGGCACGCTGCTCAGCGTCGATGGGGGGAATCATCAGCGTCTGCAGAGGCTGCTTCACCTTGATGCTCTCCTTGCGGCGCAGGGCAAGCACAATCGTAGTGATGCGCTGTGCTATCTCCATACGCTTCTCGAGGTCTTCGTTGACGAGGCTCAGGTCGGCCACAGGGAACTTCTCCAGATGCACGCTGTCGAGCTGACCGCCCAAGTCTACGTAGAGACGGTCGGCAAAGAAGGGCGCAAACGGAGCCAGCAGCTTCGACACCGTCAGCAGGCACTCGTAGAGCGTCTGATAGGCAGCCAGCTTGTCGTTGTCCATCTCCTTTCCCCAGAAGCGCTTCTTGTTCAGACGCACATACCAGTTGGAGAGGTCTTCGTCGACGAACTTGTCTATCAGACGGCCGGCACGCGTGGGGTCGTAGCCATTCATTTCGGTCTCTACGCCCTTCACCAGCGTGTTCAGACACGAGAGTATCCAGCGGTCGAACTCCGGACGCTCAGCCACAGGGATTTGCGGGGTAGCGGGGTCGAAGCCGTCGACGTTGGCATACATTGCGAAGAGTGAATAGGTATTATAGAGCGTACCGAAGAACTTGCGGCTGATTTCGGCCACTCCTTCGGGGTCGAACTTCAGGTTGTCCCAGGGCTCTGAGTTGGTCATCATGTAGAAGCGCACAGCATCCGACCCGTACTTCTCGATCATCTCGAAGGGGTTCACCACGTTGCCCACGTGCTTCGACATCTTGTTGCCCTTTGCATCGAGCACCAGTCCTGTGGAAATCACGTTCTTGAAGGCAACGGAGTCGAATATCATCGTGGCAATAGCGTGGAGCGTGAAGAACCAGCCGCGTGTCTGGTCGACGCCCTCGTTGATGAAGTCGGCGGGGAACGCCTTGTTGTCGTCGATGAGCTCGCGGTTCTCAAAGGGATAGTGCACCTGAGCATAGGGCATCGAACCGGAGTCGAACCACACGTCGACGAGGTCGCTCTCGCGCTTCATCGGCTTACCGCTCTCGCTGACGAGTATGATATAGTCGACATAAGGACGGTGCATATCTATCCGCTCGTAGTTCTCCTTCGACATATCGCCGGGAACGAAGCCTTTCTCCTTCAGCGGGTTCGACGCCATTACGCCTGCGGCTACCGCCTTCTCTATCTCGTTGTAGAGCTCTTCGAGGCTTCCTATGCACTTCTCCTCGCCTTCTTCCGAACGCCAGATGGGAAGCGGAGTGCCCCAGAAGCGCGAACGCGAGAGGTTCCAGTCGTTCAGGTTCTCGAGCCAGTTGCCAAAGCGGCCCGTACCCGTTGACTCGGGGTGCCAGCCGATGGTGGTGTTGAGCTCGCTCATGCGCACCTTCTTCTCTGTGCTCTTAATGAACCACGAGTCGAGGGGATAGTAGAGCACCGGCTTATCGGTACGCCAGCAATGAGGATAGTTGTGCACGTGCTTCTCAATCTTGAAGACTTTGCCTTGTGCCTTCAGATCCATACAGATAGAGATGTCGAGCGTCTCGTCCTTATCGGTAAGCGTGTCGTCGTAGGCGTTCTTCACGTAGCGTCCGGCAAACTTCTGCCACTCGCTGACGTTCACGTACTTAGACACAAATTCTTCATCCAAGTCTTCAACCGTGAAGTATTTGCCCTGCAGGTCGACCACCGGGCGCTCGTTGCCCTTCTTGTCGATGAGCACGATGGGGCAGATGCCCGCCTTCTTGGCTACGAATGCGTCGTCGGCACCAAAGTTGGGCGCAATATGCACGATACCGGCACCATCCTCGGTGGTCACGTAGTCGCCGGGAATGACGCGGAAGGCGTCGCCCATAGGCTTAATCATCGGCATCAGCTGCTCGTACTCCATCCCGACGAGGTCGGTTCCCTTGTAGTGCTCAATCACCTTCCAGGGAATCACCTTGTCGCCCTGCTTGTAGGCAGCAAAGTCGGCATCCTTGCCTTCTTCCTTGAAATAGGCAGCCACACGGGCTTCGGCCAGGATGACGGTGATGGGTTCTGCCGTATAGGGATTGAAGGTCTCAACGGCCACGTAGTCGATTTTCGGACCTACGCAGAGTGCCGAGTTGGCAGCCAGCGTCCAGGGGGTAGTTGTCCAAGCCATGAAGTACCATCCCTCGCGTTCCTTTATTTTAAATAGGGCCGTACAGGTAGTGTCCTTCACGTCGCGATAGCATCCCGGCTGGTTCAGTTCGTGCGAGCTGAGTCCCGTTCCTGCAGCAGGGCTATAGGGCTGAATGGTGTATCCCTTATAGAGCAGCCCCTTCTCGTAGAACTGCTTGAGCAGCCACCAGAGGGTCTCTATATACTTGTTGTCATAAGTAATGTAGGGATTGTCGAGGTCTACGAAGTAGCCCATGCGCTCTGTGAGCTCACGCCATTCGGCCGTGAACTTCATCACATTCTCGCGGCACTTGCGGTTGTAGTCTTCGGTAGAGATATACTTATCGCTCTCCTTGTTGTCGATATCGGCTTTGGTGATGCCCAGCTCTTTCTCTACGCCCAGCTCTACGGGCAATCCGTGAGTGTCCCATCCAGCCTTGCGCTTCACCTGGAAGCCCTGCATGGTCTTATATCGGTTGAAGGTATCCTTCAGTGCGCGTCCCAGCACGTGGTGAATGCCCGGATGGCCGTTAGCCGAGGGAGGTCCCTCGAAGAAAACGAACTGAGGGCAGCCCTCGCGCTCGTCAATCGAACGATGAAAGATGTCCTGCTTCTTCCAGTTCTCCAGGATTTCGTTGTTCACCTCTGTCAGGTTCAGGCCGCTGTGCTCGGCAAATCTCTTGTTCATATTGCTTTTTTCGGTTATATTACGATTTTTGACGTGCAAAGGTACACAAAAAAAGTAATATGACAAAAAATATAGGTATTTTTAAGAAATAAGCGAACGATTATTCAAAATAGTTTTGCTACCTTTGCAGGCAGAAATCTTTAAATCAAAAACAAGAAACGACTGTTTATGGAAAGAACATGGCGATGGTTTGGCAAGAAGGACAAGATTACGCTTGCCATGCTGAGACAGATTGGTGTAGAGGGCATTGTGACAGCACTTCACGACGTGCCCTTAGGCGAAGTTTGGACACGCGAGAAGATACGCGACCTAAGAGAGTATATCGAGAGCTACGGTATGCGTTGGAGCGTGGTGGAGAGCCTGCCCGTAGTAGAAACAATAAAGTATGGAGGTCCTGACCGCGACGAGCAGATTGAGGTCTACAAGGAGTCGCTGCGCAACCTCTCGGCTGAGGGCATTCACTGCATCTGCTACAACTTTATGCCTGTGCTCGACTGGGCGCGTACCGACCTTTTCCACCAGAACCCCAACGGCTCTACCAACCTCTATTTCAACTATGCTGAGTTTGCCTATTTCGACATCTACATCCTGAAACGTGAGGGTGCGCGCGAGGAGTGGGCTCAGTTCAAGTTCCCCGCGGGTGTGGGCGAAGGCCGCAACGTGCTGGCCGAATGCGACGAGCTGGCAAAGACGATGACGCCCGAGAAAGACCACAAGCTGGTGGAGAACATCGTGATCAAGACGCAGGGCTTCGTCAGCGGCAATTTCTCGGAGAACGACGAGGCTCCCATCCAGAAGTTCCGCGAATTCCTCGACTTGTATAAAGGCATAGACAAGAAGCAGTTGCGCGAAAACATGAAATATTTCCTCGAAGCTATCATGCCTACCTGCGAGGAGTACGGAATGAATATGTGCGTGCACCCCGACGACCCCCCCATCGAGATTCTGGGCCTTCCGCGTATTGTGCGTACGGAGGAGGACATCCAGTGGTTCCTCGACGCTGTGCCCAACAAGCACAACGGCCTCACGTTCTGTGCCGGCTCGCTGAGCGCAGGCGCTTATAATAATGTTGTGGATTTGGCTCGCAAGTTTGCCTCACGCACGCATTTCGTTCATCTGCGTTCGTGCCACATCTTCCCCGACGGAAACTTCACGGAGGCTTCGCATCTGGGCGGTCGCGCCGACCTGATAGAGCTTTGCCGCATCTTCGAGAAGGAGAATCCGCATCTGCCCATGCGTGTAGATCACGGAATGACCTTCACCGACGAGCCGGGCGGCATCATGGACGAGTCGAGTCACGGCCACAACGCCGGCTACACCTTGCTGGGCCGCATGTTTGCCCTCGGCCAAGTGCAGGGCATTCTCGCTACCGTCGACCGCGAATTAGGCATTGAATACAAACAACCGGGATTCTTTGATTAACAATATGAAACTGAACGACATACTGAGCGGCCAGTTCAATGCCGCAGAATGGGAGGCAAAGGGCTACCTGCTCCCCAAGTTTGACATAAAGGCCGTGCGCGAGAAAACGGCCAAAGAACCGACGTGGGTGCACTTCGGAGGCGGAAACATCTTCCGCGCCTTCCCTGCAGCCATCCTCAACGACGCCCTGAACACAGGCAAGTACGATCGGGGCGTGATTGTGGCCGAGACGTTCGACTTCGAGGTCATCGACAAGGCCTACACGCCCTACAACAACCTCTCGCTCTCCGTCAGCTTGCAGTCGAGCGGCACTATTGAGAAGAAGGTGATTGCCTCCGTGACCGAAGCGCTGAAGGCCGACTACCAGTTTGACGACTGGAAGCGACTGGTGGAGATTTTCCGCAACCCAAGCCTGCAGATGATTTCGTTCACCATCACCGAAAAGGGCTACACCTACAACGAAGCCGACCTGGCTCGAGGCCTGAAGCCCGTCTTCGCGATGGGCAAGGTGACGGCGCTACTCTACGAGCGCTGGCAGGCCGGACAGCTGCCGCTCACGGTGCAGTCGATGGACAACTGCTCGCACAACGGCGACAAGGTGAAGGCCGGCGTCTTTGCCTACGCCGAGCGGTGGGTCGGCGACGGCCTCGTGCCGCAGGCTTTCTTCGACTACCTGAAAGACGAGACAAAGGTGACCTTCCCCTGGTCGATGATCGACAAAATCACGCCGCGACCCCACGAGAAGGTGAAAGAGATGCTGGCACAGGACGGCTTTGAGGACAACAACTACATTGAGACCGAGAAGCACACGTTTACGGCGCCCTTCGTCAACGCCGAAGAGGTGCAGTATCTGGTCATCGAAGACCACTACACCAACGGCCGTCCCCCACTCGACCTGGGCGGTGCCCTCTACACCACACGCGACACCGTAGACAAGGTGGAGACGATGAAGGTGACCACCTGTCTGAACCCCCTGCACACGGCAATGTCTATCTACGGCTGCATGCTCGGCTACACGCTCATCTCGGCTGAGATGGCCGACGAAGACCTGCGTCCGTTCATTCAGAAGATTGGCTATATGGAGGCAATGCCCGTTGTGGTCGACCCGGGCGTGCTGAACCCCTACGAGTTCATAGGCGCCGTCATCAACCGCCGCCTGCCCAACCCCTTCATGCCCGACGCTCCGCAGCGCATAGCTATGGACACCAGCCAGAAGCTGCCCATCCGCTTCGGCGAGACGCTGAAAAAGTATATTGCACGCGGCCTCGACAAGAGCAACCTCGTACTCATTCCCCTCACGCTGGCCGGCTACGCCCGCTACCTGAAGGGCATCAAGGACGACGGCACACCCTTCGAGCCTTCGCCCGACCCCATGCTGGCCGAGCTGCAGGCCATCGTCGCCCCGCTCGAGATAGGCAACGCCCAGCAGGATTGGAGCTGCCTGAAGCAGCTCTACAGCCGCAAGGACGTCTTCGGCCTCGACCTCTACGAAGCCGGCTTTGGCGAGCAGATCGAGGGAATGGTCAAGGAGCTGTATGCCGGCAAGGGCGCCGTACGCGCCACGCTGCATAAGTATGTAAGCGCCCGATAAGCGGAGCCAATCGCACCCTTTAGCTGAGGGAATCAGCCCTTTTAGCGGAGGCAAGCACTTTAGCTGAGGCAAGCATCTATGGGGAAAACGACCCCATCGGGTGCTTGCCTCTCTGCTTGAAAAATGGCTCAAAAATGACTCAGATATCAGATATCAGTTTTATTAGACGCCAAACATACATCTGTGCCGAAAAGCTTATTATATATTATTATATATATAATATATATATTATATATATAATAATATATAATAATATAAATATAGTAATAAATCGTAATCACACCCTCTTCACATGTATACCCTCCATGAGAAAACTGATATCTGATATCTGAGTCAAATCTGAGTTCACGTAAACCTTTACGCAAAAAAAGCACATTAGGTCGGCCAAAAATTTGCAGGTTACAGAAATATTTTGTAATTTTGCAGTCAGTTAACAAAGACAACTCTATTAAAAACAAAGCAAAACAAAATGAAACCACTAAACAAACACTTCGCTCCGAAGAGCGTTATGCCCGAAAAGGTTATTCAGTTCGGTGAAGGCAACTTCCTCCGCGCATTCGTAGATTGGATTATCTGGAACATGGACCAGAAGACCGACTTCAACGGCTCTGTGGTTGTAGTACAGCCCATTGAGCGCGGTATGGTCGAGTGGCTCAACGGACAGGACTGCCTCTACCACGTGAACCTGCAGGGCCGCGAGAACGGCAAGCCCGTGAACACGCTGGAGCGCATCGACGTCATCAGCCGCGCGCTGAACCCCTACTCACAGAACGACGCCTTCATGGCGCTGGCCGACCAGCCCGAAATTCGCTTCGTGATTTCGAACACCACCGAGGCCGGTATCGCCTTCGACCCCGCCTGCAAGCTCGACGACAAACCCGCTTCGTCGTATCCCGGCAAGCTCGTGCAGCTGCTCTATCGCCGCTATCAGACCTTCAACGGCGACCCCACGAAGGGCCTCATCATCTTCCCCTGCGAGCTTATCTTCCTGAACGGACACGTGCTGAAAGACTGCATCCGCAAGTACATTGACCTCTGGGAGCTGCCCGAGGGCTTCAAGAAGTGGTTCGAGGAGTCGTGCGGCGTCTATGCTACGCTCGTCGACCGTATCGTGCCGGGCTTCCCCCGCAAGGAGATTGCCGAAATCCAGGAGAAGATTTCCTATCGCGACAACCTCGTCGTGCAGGCCGAGAACTTCCACCTCTGGGTCATTGAGGCTCCGAAGGAAGTGGCCAAGGAGTTCCCCGCCGACAAGGCAGGACTTCACGTGCTGTTCGTGCCCAGCGAAGAGCCTTACCACAAGCGCAAGGTGACGCTGCTCAACGGCCCGCACACCGTGCTCTCGCCCGTTGCCTACCTGAGTGGTGTCAACATCGTTCGCGACGCCTGCAACCACGAAGTGATTGGCAAGTATATCCACAAGGTGCAGTTCGACGAGCTCATGCAGACGCTCGACCTGCCTATGGACGAGCTCGAGAAGTTTGCAGGCGACGTGCTGGAGCGCTTCGACAACCCCTACGTCGACCATCAGGTGACGAGCATCATGCTCAACTCATTCCCCAAGTTCCAGGCGCGCGACCTGCCCGGCGTGAAGACCTACCTGGAGCGCAAGGGCGAGCTGCCTAAGGGCCTCGTGTTCGGTTTGGCCGCCATCATCACCTACTACAAGGGTGGCAAGCGCGCCGACGGTGCAGAAATCGTGCCTAACGACGACCAGAAGATCATGGACCTGCTGAAGCAGCTCTGGGCAACAGGCGACACGCAGAAGGTGACCGACGGCGTGCTGGGCGCAGAATTCATCTGGCAAGAAGACCTCAACAAGATTCAGGGCCTGAACCAGATGGTGAAGCAGTTCCTCGACCTCATTCAGGACAAGGGCATGCTTGAAGCCGTGAAGACCATTCTCTAAACGCAAGAGAAGGCTTATTTATAAAAAAACTAACGCACAGAGACGCAGAGATGCGGCGCCAACCGCAAGAACCTCTGCGTCTCTGTTTTAAATTCCAGCAAGACGCTATGCCCGACATCATCGAACTGACCTCCCTCGCCCACCCCGGCATCGAAGTCTTCAGCCAGCTCACCGAAGCGCAGCTGCGCAACCGGCTGGAGCCGCAGAAAGGCATCTTCATCGCCGAAAGCCCAAAGGTCATCAACGTGGCCCTGAAGGCCGGCTACCTGCCTGTGGCCCTGCTCTGTGAGCGCAAGCACCTCGAAGGCGACGCAAAGGGCATAGCTGAGAGATGCAAGGAGACAGGAGCGCCGATATACACGGGCAACCGCGAACTGCTGGCACAGCTGACGGGCTACACGCTCACACGCGGCGTGCTCTGCGCCCTGCGCCGCCCCACGCTGCCCTCGCTGGCCGAAATCTGTCGTGAGGCCAGTCGCATTGTGGTAATCGACGGTGTGGTCGACACCACCAACATCGGCGCCATTTTCCGCTCGGCAGCAGCATTAGGCATCGACGGCGTAGTGCTCACCCGAAACTCCTGCGACCCGCTCAACCGTCGCGCCGTGCGCGTGTCGATGGGCAGCGTCTTCCTCGTCCCCTGGACCTGGATTGACGGCCCGCTCACCACCCTCCACGACTACGGTTTCAAGACCGCCGCGATGGCCCTTACCGACGACTCGCTCTCCATCGACGCCCCACAGCTCGCCAGCCTCCCCCGCCTGGCCATTGTGATGGGCACCGAAGGCGACGGGCTTCCGCACGAAACCATCAGCGAAGCTGACTACGTGGTGCGCATCCCGATGTCGCACGAAGTCGACTCGCTCAACGTGGCAGCAGCAGCTGCCGTAGCTTTTTGGCAGCTTCGCGACCGTTCGAAGTAATTTTCCTGCAACTATATTTCGCTATTTCGAATAATATTCGTAAATTTGCAGGCAAATTTCAAAAAGTCAGGAGCAATTGATAGAGAAGCATATTGTTTTAGAAGACATTGACCCTGTAGTGTTCTATGGAGTCGGCAACGCGCATTTACAAATGATAAAGGCGCTCTTCCCTAAACTGCGCATCGTGGCGCGCGACAACGTGTTGCGCATTCTGGGCGACGAAGAGCAAATGGCTGCCTTCGAGGAAAGCATAGAGAAAATGCGCCAGCACGTGTTGAAATTCAACGCGCTGGGCGAGGAAGACATTATCGACCTCGTGAAGGGCAAGCGCACAAAGGACGACGTACCCGACGGCGTAGTGGTCTACTCAATGTCGGGCCGAGCCATCAAGCCCCGCTCCGAGAACCAGCAGCGCCTCGTCGAAGCCTACGAGCAGAACGATATGGTGTTTGCCGTAGGTCCTGCCGGCACCGGAAAGACCTATCTCTCCATCGCCCTCGCCGTGAAGGCACTCAAGGAGAAGACGGCCAAGAAAATCATACTCTCGCGCCCGGCCGTTGAAGCAGGCGAGAAACTGGGCTTCCTGCCCGGCGATATGAAGGACAAGATCGACCCCTACCTGCAGCCGCTCTATGATGCACTCGAAGACATGCTGCCGCAAGCTCGCCTGCAGGAAATGATGGAGAAGCACGTCATTCAGATCGCTCCGCTGGCGTTCATGCGAGGTCGCACCCTGTCTGACGCTGTCGTCATCCTCGACGAGGCACAGAACACCACCCCCGCCCAAATACGAATGTTCCTCACCCGCATGGGATGGAACACCAAAATGATCATTACAGGCGATATGACCCAGATCGACCTGCCGCGCACCCAGAAGAGCGGACTCATCGAGGCCCTCCACATATTAAATAATGTGGAAGGCATAGGCGTGGTCAATCTCAATCAGAAAGACATTGTGCGCCACAAGCTCGTCACGCGCATTGTCAATGCATACGAAGCATACGATAAAGAATATAAGAACAACAATGAAAGCATTAACAAAGACTGACTTCCACTTTGAGGGACAGAAAAGCGTGTACCACGGAAAGGTGCGCGACGTGTACAACATCAACGACGACCTGATGGTGATGGTAGCAACCGACCGCATCTCGGCATTCGACGTAGTGCTGCCCAAGGGCATCCCCTTCAAGGGACAGGTGCTCAACCAGATTGCCGCCAAGTTCCTGGATGCAACCACCGACATCTGCCCCAACTGGAAACTGGCCACACCCGACCCGATGGTGACGGTGGGCCTGAAGTGCGAGGGATTCCGCGTAGAGATGATTATCCGCAGCATTCTCACGGGCTCTGCCTGGCGCGAGTATAAAAACGGCTGTCGCGAGTTGTGCGGCGTGAAGCTGCCCGACGGAATGAAGGAGAACGAGCGATTCCCAGAACCCATCATCACCCCCACCACCAAAGCCGACGAGGGTCACGACATGAACATCTCGCGTGAGGAAATCATCGCCCAGGGTATCGTCTCGGCCGAAGACTACGCCATCATGGAAGACTACACCCGCAAGATTTTCGCTCGCGGTCAGGAAATCGCCGCCAAGCGCGGACTCATCCTTGTCGACACAAAGTACGAGTTCGGAAAGCGCGACGGAAAGGTCTACCTCATTGACGAAATCCACACGCCCGACAGCAGCCGCTACTTCTACGCCGACGGCTACGAGGAGAAACTGGCCAAAGGCGAGCCTCAGCGTCAGCTCTCGAAGGAGTTCGTACGCCAGTGGCTCATTGAGCACAACTTCATGAACGAGCCCGGACAGGTAATGCCCGAAATTACCGACGAGTATGCTGAGAGCGTCAGCGAGCGCTACATTGAGCTCTACGAACACATCGTAGGCGAGAAGTTCGACAAGGCTGCCGAAGCTGGCAACATTGCCGAGCGCATCGAGAAGAACGTCGGCAACTGGCTCAAGAACCACTAAATCCAGCATCCCTACCTCCATCATCCCCTCCCTATGTACAAGCAAGAAACAATCAACCCCTACCACGAAGGCGAGAAAGCAAGTCAGGTGGAGCAGATGTTCGACAACATCGCACCCACCTACGACACGCTGAACCACCGCCTCTCGTGGGATATAGACCGAGGGTGGCGCAGAAAGGCCATCAAGCAGCTGAAGCCCTTTGCCCCCCAAGCAATGCTCGACATTGCTACCGGCACCGGCGACTTCGCCATCTTGGCAGCCAAGATGCTGCAGCCCAAAAGCCTCATCGGGGCCGACATCAGCGAGGGAATGATGGAGGTAGGACGCAAGAAAGTTCTGAAGGAAGGGCTACAAGGAGTCATCTCGTTTGCAAAGGAAGACTGTCTGCATCTGAGCTATGCCGACGAAACCTTCGACGCCGTAACCGCAGCCTTCGGCATTCGAAACTTCTCCGACTTAGACCGAGGGCTGAGCGAAATGTGCCGCGTGCTCCGCAAGGGCGGTCATCTGAGCATCGTCGAGCTTACAACACCCGTCAGCTTCCCCATGAAGCAGCTGTTCCGCATCTACAGCCACACGGTGCTGCCCGTCTACGGCCGACTCATATCCAAGGACACTAGCGCCTACTCTTATCTGACAAAGACCATTGAGGCTTTCCCGCAAGGCGAGCGAATGGTCGGCATCCTGCAGAAGGCAGGCTTCAGCGAAGCCTCCTTCAAACGACTAACTTTCGGCATTTGCACTATGTATTTCGCGACTAAATAAAAACTGTAAACAACCTATGGACAAATACGGACTTATTGGATTCCCTTTGGGACATTCCTTCAGCATCAGCTACCACAACCAGCGATTTGCCGACGAGAACATCAACGCACAGTACTACAACTTCGAAATTGCAAGCATCGACGAGCTGGCAGAAGTGCTTGACCAAAACCCGGAGCTAAAAGGACTGAACGTCACCATCCCCTACAAAGAAAAGGTGATGCCTTTTCTCGACTACATCAGCCCTGAGGCACGCGCCATAGGAGCCGTGAACGTGATTAAAGTAATCCACGAAGGAAAGAAAATCATACTCAAGGGCTACAATTCTGACGTGATTGGCTTCACACGGAGCATTGAACCCATGCTCGAGAAGTGGCACAAGAAAGCACTCATTCTCGGTACGGGAGGAGCCTCGAAAGCAGTAGGCTACGGGCTGAAGTCTCTTGGGCTTGAGACCGTCTGCGTAAGCCGGTATGAGCGTCAGGGAACCATCTGCTACAAGGACATTACGCCCGATGTGGTCAAGGAGTACAACGTCATTGTAAACTGCACGCCTGTAGGCATGTATCCGAAGACCGAAGAATGTCCTCAACTACCCTACGAGGCACTTGACAGCCACAACATTCTCTACGACCTTATCTACAACCCCGACGAAACCCTCTTCATGAAGAAAGGGGCTGAGCAAGGAGCGCAGACGAAGAACGGTCTTGAAATGCTGCTCTTGCAGGCCTTTGCCTCATGGGAATTCTGGAACGGAAAGGAATAGAAGAACTAATCACATCAACACAAGGCAATGAATAGCAGCAAAGTGACAACCGTCGCCCTACTGGCAGCAATCATCTGGCTCGGCTCGTGGGTGATTCCGGCAAACATGGACACAGCCATAGGGCTCTTGACCGTGTATGCGTTGGGCATGATTACCGTAACCACCGGCGGTGTGCTGCTTGACTTGGCCGCCAATCGCGGTCAACGCCAACTGACCCAGAGCAGACAGACAGGACTGAAGCAGATTTGCAAAAAGCATAACGACGTCACCTGGATGCTCTATGATGCCTTCAAGAACGAAAAGAGAGGCAAGACTAAAACAGAGATTTCAAGGCTGAGAAAGGAATACGAAAGCCAATACTTCCAGAACAAGAAAGCATTTGAACGCGAACGCGAGCAGTACTTCCTGAACTGGGAGAAAAACAACGACAGCCACTCACGCATCAGCACCATCTGGAAGTGGTACGTAGGCATAGGCATCTTCATCGCCATCCTCGCTTGCAACTATACCATCTCGGCCGCCATTAGCGAGGATGAGAAATCAACGCCCACCCCTACTTTGCAAAGCCAGGAAGGCGAGCCTACCCTCTGGAATGCTGAAAACATTCCGATACCCTATCTGCAGGACTCTACACGATATGTGTCGAACCCCGACGGCGTGCTGTCTTTGGACGCGCAGCAACACGTTGACGGCTACTTGAAGAAAATCGAGAACGAGTTCGATATTCAGACCGTAGCTATCGTGGTGCGCCGCGTTGAGAATGCCGACGTCTTCCGTATGGCACAAGACGTGGGCAACCGCTACGGAGTGGGACGTAACGACCGAGGACTGATGATTGTCGTAGCTTACGACGACCACAAAATCAACATCTCACCAGGCCGCTCGCTCGAAGGCGACCTGACCGACGCCGAATGTTACCGTCTGCAACAAGACTACGTGGTGCCCTGCATGAAGGCCGAAATGCCTGATAGTGCTATGATATATCTGGCAGACGCGCTCTACTCCACCCTTCAACACAAGGAAATGCCCGAAATCTATTCGCTCAGAAACAACGACTCGGGCGACATTGCATTCGGCATCATAGCCGCCTATCTGTTACTGTTCGTTGGCTGGGCACTCCTCTACGTGTATCTCGGCCGACGTTACGGTTGGGCGTCAGGCAAAGGCAATTTCGCCCCTAACCCCTTCATGGTTCAGCCGCACTATACGACGACCTACATCTCTTTCGGAGGCGGAGGCGGCGGTCACAGTTCGTCTTGGGGCGGAGGAAGCTTCGGAGGCGGTTTCGGAGGCGGCAGCTTTGGGGGCGGAAGTTTCGGAGGCGGTGGAGCCACATCAAGCTGGTAGTTGAAGTTTAATTATTAAAATAGTAAAGTTATGAAGAAATCACTTATCACGATTATCGCAATCGTAGCTGTAATCATCGTTATCGGAATGTGGGCAGCAGGTGCCTACAACTCAATGGTTACCGTTCAGGAAAAAGCCACTACTGCCTGGAGTAATGTACAGTCAACCTATCAGCGTCGAGCCGACCTCATCCCTAACCTCGTGGAAACGGTCAAGGGCTATGCCGCTCACGAGAAAGAGACACTCGAGGGGGTGGTCAACGCCCGCTCAAAGGCTACCAGCGTCAACATCGACCCAGAGAATATGACTCCCGAAAAGCTGAAGGAGTTCCAGCAGGCACAAGGCGAACTCTCAACGGCACTCGGACGCCTTATTGCTATCCAAGAGAACTATCCCGACCTGAAGGCAAATGAGAACTTCAAAGAGCTCCAAGTGCAACTTGAAGGAACGGAGAACCGCATCAACGAAGCACGCAACACCTTCAACGCGGCCGTTCAGGAATACAATGTAACCATCCGCCGCTTCCCCAAGTCATTATTGGCAGGCATGTTCGGATTTGACAAGATGTCGAAGTTCGAGGCTGAGGCCGGAGCCGAGAAAGCACCGCAAGTAAAATTCTAAGCTATGGACAATCGCTATATGATGCGCGGCGTGAGTGCCGCTAAGGAAGACGTACACAATGCCATCAAGAATATAGACAAGGGATTATTCCCGCAGGCGTTCTGCAAAATCATCCCCGACGTGCTGGGAGGTGATCCCGAGTATTGTAACATCATGCACGCCGACGGAGCCGGAACGAAGTCGAGCCTCGCCTATATGTACTGGAAAGAGACGGGCGACCTATCTGTCTGGAAGGGTATTGCGCAAGATGCGATCGTCATGAACACCGATGACCTGCTCTGCGTGGGAGCTGTTGACAATATCCTCGTCTCCAGCACCATCGGACGCAACAAGATGCTCGTGCCGGGCGAAGTAATTTCGGCTATTATCAACGGTACCGATGAGTTGCTTGGCGAACTGCGTAAAATGGGAATTGGAATCTATCCCACAGGCGGTGAGACTGCCGATGTAGGCGATCTCGTACGCACCATCATCGTCGACTCTACCGTTACTTGCCGTATGCGTCGCGCCGACGTGATTGACAATGCAAACATCCGGCCTGGCGACGTGATTGTAGGTCTTTCTTCAACAGGACAGGCTACCTATGAACATCGCTACAACGGAGGTATGGGCAGCAACGGTCTCACCTCTGCCCGTCACGACGTCTTTGCCAAATATCTGGCTGAGAAATTCCCTGAGAGCTACGACCACGCTGTTCCCAATGAACTTGTATATAGCGGCAAGTACCGCCTTACAGATGCCGTCGAAGGCTCGCCCATAGACGCCGGACAGCTGGTGCTCTCTCCCACCCGCACCTACGCTCCCGTCATCAAGCGCCTGCTTGACGAGCTGCGACCAGAAATTCACGGTATGGTTCACTGCACAGGCGGCGCTCAGACCAAGGTGCTTCACTTCGTAGGCGACAACTGCCGCGTTGTGAAGGACAACATGTTCCCTGTACCTCCATTGTTCCACGCCATTCACGAGTGCTCCGGCACCAACTGGAAAGAAATGTACCAGGTGTTCAACATGGGTCACCGTATGGAAATCTACGTGCGTCCAGAAGTAGCCGAACAGGTCATTTCTTTGTCAAAGTCTTTCAACATCGATGCCCAAGTGGTTGGCCACATCGAAGAAGGAGCGCGCAGTCTCACCATCCAAAGTGAATTTGGAACATTCAACTACGAATAGAAAGAAACAGAATTTATATGGCAGAAACTACCAACAGCATACTTCAGAAGCTCGACGGACTGGAAAGCCGCTTCGAGGAAGTGTCGACGCTGATAACCGACCCCGCCGTCATCAGCGACCAGCAACGCTTTGTGAAGCTGACAAAGGAATACAAGGACCTGGGCGACATCATGGACGCCCGAAAGCGCTACATAGCCTGCTTGAACAGTATCAAGGAGGCCAAAGACATCCTGGCAAACGAAGACGACCCCGAGATGAAAGAGATGGCCCGCGAAGAGCTGGCCACGAACGAGGAACTACAACCGAAGCTCGAAGAGGAGATAAAAATAGCACTCATCCCGAAAGACCCTGAGGACGCAAAGAACGTTCAGATGGAGATTCGTGCCGGAACAGGTGGCGACGAGGCTTGTCTCTTCGCAGGCGACCTTTTCAAGATGTACAAGAGCTTCTGCGACTCAAAAGGTTGGCAGCTCTCCATCACCAGCGTGTCTGAAGGTGCCGTTGGAGGCTATAAGGAAATTGACTTTGCCGTATCGGGTGCCGACGTCTATGGTACGTTGAAGTATGAGTCAGGCGTTCATCGTGTTCAGCGTGTGCCTGCTACCGAGACACAGGGCCGTATGCACACTTCAGCAGCTACCGTTGCCGTATTGCCCGAGGCCGACAAGTTCGAGGTGCACATCAACGAAGGCGAAATCAAGTGGGACACCTTCCGAAGCTCCGGTGCCGGTGGTCAGAACGTGAACAAGGTTGAGTCTGGCGTGCGTCTGCGCTATATGTGGAAGAACCCCAATACCGGTGAGACTGAGGAAATCCTCATTGAGTGTACCGAGACCCGCGACCAGCCCAAGAACAAGGAGCGCGCACTAAGCCGACTCTATACCTTTATATACGACAAGGAGCACCAGAAGTACATGGACGATATTGCATCACGCCGCAAAACGCTTGTATCCACAGGCGACCGTTCGGCCAAAATCCGTACCTACAACTTTCCGCAGGGCCGAGTGACCGACCACCGCATCGGCTACACCACCCACGACCTGCAGGGCTTTCTCGGTGGCGACATTCAGGCAATGATTGACGCCCTCACTGTGGCCGAGAATGCCGAACGCATGAAAGAAACAGAGTTATAGCATCACCCAATGTTGCGACTGAGTCACAACCAATAAAAGAATCATGAACAGACAAGAGCTCATAGAACAAATCCACGAGAAGCGAACGTTTCTCTGTGTAGGTCTCGATACCGACCTGAAGAAGATCCCACAACATCTGTTGAAGGAGGACGACCCTATTTTCGCCTTCAACCGTGCTATCATAGATGCAACCGCCCCTTATTGCGTCAGCTACAAGCCCAACCTCGCTTTCTACGAGGCCTTCGGCATAAAAGGCCTAATCGCGTTCGAGAAGACCATCAAGTATTTGAAGGAGAACTATCCCAAGCACTTCATCATTGCCGACGCTAAACGCGGCGACATTGGCAATACATCAGCTATGTATGCCCGCACTTTCTTCGAGGAATACGACGTCGACTCGCTGACCGTCGCACCCTACATGGGCGAGGACTCCGTTACTCCTTTCCTCGGCTATGAAGGCAAATGGGTCATCCTGCTTGCACTAACCTCCAACAAAGGGTCGCAAGATTTCCAGTTGACACCCCTTCATACTCCCCTCGTTGGCCGCTGGGGGCCTGGGAACTTCAAGGGCGAGCGACTCTTTGAAAAGGTGCTCAAGACCTCCCAGCAATGGGGCACGGACGAGAACATGATGTACGTTGTGGGCGCCACGCAAGGCAAGATGTTCCAGACGGTTCGTGAGATAGTGCCCCACCACTTCCTACTTGTTCCCGGCGTAGGAGCCCAGGGAGGAAGCCTGCAGGAAGTGTGCGAGTATGGAATGAACAGCGACTGTGGCCTGCTCGTCAATTCCTCTCGTGGCATCATCTATGCTTCCAATGGAGAAGACTTTGCCCAAGTGGCTGCCAGCAAAGCCCGTGAGCTCCAGCAGCAGATGTCTGACGAACTCAAAAAGATATGGCCTTAACCAACCATTGACCGTTGCAGTCTACCACCGTCACCCGACAGTCGTCGCCATTGCTCATGTGAAGCCTGACGCTCGTTGTCGAGTCGTTTATAAGCGTCACGCCAGTATTCTCTGCCTTGACGCTTTCTTCTTGTGCATTAAAAGCGTCAAGTTCTTCCTGTGTCGTGTTCGAGGCCCTAAACACCAATATACGACGTCCCTCGGCAGTAGCCAACTGTTCGGCTTGCCTGAAATCGTAGCGATAGTAAGCCTCGACAAAGGCAATAGCCACATCTTCGGGCAACTGAACCGTGTTCTCCTCGCACCCGGTGGCCAACATAAGCCCCAGCATGATGACTGCAAACTTCTTCATCTAAAATATAATCTTTTTAAAATATTCAGCAAAGATACAAATATTATTCAATTATTTAGTAATTTTGCAGATAAAATAAACGAAACATGCTGAAATTTATCTCATTTGGAAGCGGAAGCAGCGGCAATTGCTACTATCTATATACCGATACCGACGGGTTACTCATAGACCTCGGTGTAGGCATCAGAACCTTAAAGAAGTATTTCAAGGAATACGGACTTAGCCTGGCCAAAGTGCACCATATTCTCATCACCCACGACCATGCCGATCACATCAAGTCGGTGGGCAGTCTGAGCTATGAATACCATTTGCCGGTCTATGCTACCGACAGTGTGCATAAGGGCATCGACCGCAACTACTGCGTGCAGCGGAAAGTTAGTGCCGAGAAGCGCGTCGTCATCACGCCAGGCGAAACCAGACAGATAGGCGACTTCACCGTAACCCCTTTCAACGTACCTCATGACAGCAGCGACAACGTAGGTTATCAGATCGTAGCCGAAGGCATCACCTTCGTTATTATAACCGATGCCGGCTACGTCACCGACGAGATGGCTGAACACATCGGACAGGCTGACTATCTGGTGATCGAAGCCAACCACGATGTGGAGATGCTGCAGGGAGGCCCCTACCCTCAGCACCTGAAGACACGCATTATGAGCAACACAGGCCACCTGAGCAACACCAACTGCGGTGAGGCTATAGCCCAGCACATGAGCGAGCATCTTCGCCACGTATGGCTCTGCCACCTCTCCGAAGAGAACAACCACCCCGAATTGGCACGCAAGACGGTAGAAAGCGTGCTGCGTTCCTACGGCATCGTAGCAGGCAAGGACTTCGAGCTTGAAGTGCTGAAGCGTACTGTGCCCACAGGAGTTTTCGAGTTACAGTAGAAGCACTCCCCCGTGCAGTAGAAACTCTCCCCATAACGATAAGACACTAAAAAGGGCTGCGCTCTCTTTACGAGACGCAGCCCTCATTATTTATCAAGATTTGCGAAAGGCTTTATTATTCGCCCTTCTCCATCTGAGCCTTCAGCTGAGCCAGCACGTCGAGGTCACCGAGTGTGGTGCTTGCAGCAACATTCTCAATCTTCGGAGTCTCATCCTTCTTGGCACGTGGAGCCTTAGCTGCACGGGCAGCCTTCTTCTCCTCACGCTGTGCATCCTCAAAGGTGCGGCTATGAGAGAGGATGATGCGCTTAGAGTCCTTGTTGAACTCAATCACCTTGAAGGGCAGTTCCTCACCCTGCTGAGCCTGCGTGCCATCCTCCTTGACGAGGTGCTTAGGCGTAGCGAAGCCTTCCACGTTCTCAGCGAGCTGAACCACGGCGCCCTTCTCGAGCATCTCCGTAATCTTACCAGTGTGGATAGAGCCAACGGTGTACTGGCCTTCGAACACATCCCAAGGATTATCCTCGAGCTGCTTGTGGCCGAGCGACAGACGACGGTTTTCCTTATCGATGTCAAGTACGACAACGTCGATTTCGGCACCAACCTGAGTAAACTCTGAAGGATGCTTCACCTTCTTCGTCCAGCTGAGGTCGCTGATGTGAATCAGACCGTCAACACCTTCCTCAAGTTCCACGAACACACCGAAGTTGGTGAAGTTGCGAACCTTAGCAGTGTGCTTCGAGCCGACAGGATACTTCACTTCGATCGTCTCCCATGGATCTTCCTTCAGCTGCTTGATGCCCAGCGACATCTTGCGCTCGTCGCGGTCGAGAGTCAGGATGACAGCTTCAACCTCGTCGCCTACCTTCAGGAACTCCTGAGCAGAACGCAGGTGCTGGCTCCACGACATCTCGCTGACGTGAATCAGTCCCTCAACGCCCGGCTGAATTTCAACGAATGCACCGTAGTCGGCAATGACGACAACCTTACCGGTGACATGATCGCCCACCTTCAGATCAGCGCTCAAAGCATCCCAAGGATGCGGAGTGAGCTGCTTCAGGCCGAGTGCAATGCGCTTCTTCTCTTCGTCGAAGTCAAGGATAACGACATTGATCTTCTGGTCGAGCTCGACAACCTTCTTCGGATCGTCGACGCGTCCCCAAGAGAGGTCTGTGATGTGGATGAGTCCGTCTACACCGCCAAGGTCTACGAACACGCCGTAGCTTGTGATGTTCTTGACCGTACCTTCGAGGATCTGTCCCTTCTCCAGCTTCGAGATAATCTCCTGCTTCTGAGCCTCGAGTTCCTGCTCGATGAGGGCCTTATGAGAAACGACCACGTTGCGGAACTCCTGATTGATTTTCACAACCTTGAACTCCATGGTCTTGCCTACGAACTGGTCGTAGTCGCGTATGGGGTGAACGTCGATTTGCGAACCGGGCAGGAAAGCCTCGATACCAAATACATCGACAATCATACCGCCCTTGGTGCGGCACTTGATGTAGCCCTGGATAACAGCCTGCGACTCGAGGGCCTCGTTGACGCGGTCCCACGACTTCGACATGCGTGCTTTCTTGTGCGAGAGGATGAGCTGTCCTTTTTTGTCTTCGGCGCTCTCCACATAAACCTCCACCACGTCACCGGCTTTCAGTTCGGGGTTGTAGCGGAATTCAGAAGCGGGGATAATACCATCGCTCTTGTAGCCGATGTTGACGACTACCTCTTTCTTGTCTACCGAAATAACGGTACCGTCAACGACCTGATGCTCGCTGACCTTGTTCAGGGTTTCATCGTACGCCTTGTCAAGTTCTTCCTTGCTGACGTTCGCTGTGGTGCCTTTCTCGAACTCGTCCCAATTGAAATCGTCGAGCGGCTTCACGTTCTTTGTTAATTCTGACATGTTAATTAAAAGTTGTTTGTTTGTAATTAATAAAGTTAGACTTTATGTGAATTATGATGCTTTTTTGAAAAGCGGGTGCAAAGTTACTAAAAAAAAGAGAGTTTCCGACTGACAATCAACCGTTTTCCTATTATCTTTAACATTATTTATAATGTACCCTTCGTCGAAGGAAGCTCATAGTGGTAAATGTCGCGCCTTACCGCCATCTTCAGCGAACGTGCAAAGCCCTTGAAGATGCATTCGATTTTATGGTGTTCGTTCTTCCCTTCAGCCCTGATGAAAAGGTTCATTCGGGCAGCGTCGCTCAAGCTCTTGAAGAAGTGCATAAACATCTCTGTAGGCATATCGCCCACGTAGAATCGCTGGAAGTCGGCTTCCCAAACCAGCCAGGGTCGTCCGCCGAAGTCGAGGGCCACCGTGCAGAAGCTGTCGTCCATGGGCAATGCATAGCCGTAGCGCTCTATGCCACGCTTGGAGCCCAATGCCTTGAGCAGACATTCGCCCAGCGCCAATGCAGTATCTTCGATGGTGTGGTGCTCATCTACGTGTAAGTCGCCCTTGGTGTGAACGGTAAGGTCAATTCCCCCATGCTTTCCAATTTGCTCCAGCATGTGGTCGAAGAATCCCAGCCCAGTATGAATGTCGCACTTGCCGGTTCCGTCCAGTGAGAGTGCCACTCGAATGTCCGTTTCTTTCGTAGTCCGAACCACTTCGGCCGTGCGTTCTCCGGCAAAGACAATTTCGGCGATTTTGTCCCATGTCATGCCGTCTTTTCCCCAAAAAAGCGCCTTGCACCCAATGTTGTGTGCAAAGGCCTCGTCGGTGTCGCGGTCGCCAATAACGTAGCTGTTAGCCAGGTCATAGTGAGGGTCGTCCATGTATTTCTGCACGAGTCCGGTGTTCGGTTTCCTCGTTGGGGCGTTGTCCTGTGGGAAGTGCCTATCGATGAGCACCTCATCAAAAGTAACACCTTCGCCCTCAAGCGTTTGCAGTATGAAGTTTTGAGCAGGCCAGAAAGTATCCTCCGGAAAGGATTCCGTGCCCAATCCGTCTTGGTTCGACACCATCACCAGCCGGTAGTCAAGCTTTTGTTTAATGAAACTCAGGTTGCGAAACACACCGGGAGTAAACTTCACCTTCTCCAAGGCGTCAACCTGCTCGTCATGGGGTTCTTCGACAATCGTGCCATCACGGTCGATGAACAGAATTCTTTGCTTTTCAATCATGTTTGTTTTGTCTAGTTATTTCATAATCTTTGTCTGTTGCTTGCGCTCTGTTTCGTCGGCTTCAATCTTTCCATATATATAATAGTAGGGGAAGATGGCCGACAAGTGGACGTAGGCCTGAATAAATCCAGCGATGGCAAACACCAGCAGGTTCATCCAGCTCATGTAGGCAGGCATTCCAGCCGGGTCGCCCTGCAACACACCAACTTGCGACTGCACGTTGGCTACATACAGGATATTTGAGGGCAGCTCGATGATGCACGACAGCAGAGCAGTCACTATGCCCACCACTAACGACACCATGAAAATGGCTCCAAGATGGCGCAGTCCTACGCCATAGGAAGAACCGAGCAACCTGACGAACGAGGACTTTGGCGTGAGCAGATACTTGACGAAGACGAACGACAGGGGCAACGTAAGCACAATCACCACCAAAGCCATGACGCCCACAAACGCCATTCCCACGAAGCGGCTCATCAGACGCATGGCAAGCACGGAGAAGCCAGCCATCAACACTGCTATCACCAGATAGACAAGCAGGCTCCAGCCCAGCGCCATGAATGTTCTGCCAAGGGCGTGCCTGTCAAGCCTTCCGTACCATTTCCTTGCAGCCGAGATGCTACCCCTGGCCTGATGCTCACCCAGTGCCGATACTCCCTGCGAGAAGAACACGCCTGCCATCACCACAAACAGCAGTGCGGCGAGGGCCATCACCCCCATCATAGCCAGCATCCACTGATATTGCTGAGCTATGGCGGCAGGCCCCATAAGGTTGAAGATCAGCAGTTTGGGATATTCTGCAATGAAGTATGACGTGAGCAGGCTGAACGCCAGTGCATAGCCCACGGCAGTCAGCCACGAAGAGCGGAAGATGCGATAAAAGTTAGCCACGTAGAGCTGGTAGCCGTCGCCGATACAAGCCCTTACACTTCTGTTGCGAAAGACAGTCAAATCTTTCTTCTTATCCATAATACCTTTATTAAATAGTTCCTAAAATTTGTGCAAAGGTAGAAAATAATTATGAGTTACGGCACACGACTTAAAAGTTTTTTGTAACTTTGCACAAAATTTGTAAGCAATGAAGATAGTCAAATGGGGATTTATTGGCTGCGGCGAGGTCACAGAGAAGAAGAGCGGCCCAGCCTTCAACGAGGTTGAGGGCTCGCAAGTGGTGGCCGTGATGAGCCGCACAGAGCAGAAGGCCCGCTCGTATGCCGAGCGGCACGGAGTGCCACGCTGGTATACCGACGCCCAAGAGCTGATTGACGACCCCGAGGTGAATGCCGTCTACGTGGCCACTCCGCCGTCGAGCCATGCCATCTATGCCATCATGTCGATGAAGGCGGGCAAGCCTGTCTACGTAGAGAAGCCGCTGGCAGCTACCTACGACGACTGTGCGCGCATCAACCGCATTTCCGAGCAGACTGGCATTCCCTGCTTCGTGGCCTATTACCGCCGCTACCTGCCCTACTTCCAGCGCGTGGGTCAGCTGCTGGAGCAGGGCACCATTGGCAAGGTTATCAATGTGCAGGTGCGCTTTGCCGTGCCGCCCCGCGAGCTCGACTACTCCCACCCTGAGAACCTCCCCTGGCGCCTGCAGCCCGACATTGCCGGTGGCGGCTACTTCTACGACCTGGCTCCCCACCAGCTCGACCTGCTGCAGCACTACTTCGGCGTCATTCTCGAGGCCCGTGGCATCTGTGCCAACCGTGGGCAGCTCTATAAGGCTGAAGACTCGGTGAGTGCCGTTTTCCGTTTTGAGAACGGGTTGCCAGGCAGCGGTTCGTGGTGTTTCGTAGCCCATGAGTCGGCGCGCGAAGACCGCATCGAGATTATCGGCGACCAAGGGTCGCTCTCGTTCTCGGTGTTCGACTATGCCCCCATCATACTGCACACCAGCGAGGGCACCGAGAGCATCATGGTTCCCAATCCTCCTTACGTGCAATTTCCGCTCATCAAGAACGTCATCGAACATCTTCAGGGATTAAGCATCTGCCAGTGCACCAGCGTTTCGGCCACCCCCGTCAACTGGGTGCTCGACCGCATCCTGCGCAAGTTCTGAACACACCGAAAAGCCGTTGCCCGCTATCTGCACCATGAAAGTAAAGCTCTCCGTTCTCTTCCTGCTGTTGGCCACAGCCCTCGCGCTCCATGCTGCCGAGCCTGCCGACTCGCTTGCTGAGGCCAAACCCAAGAAGCTGAGCCTGCTGCGTCGCATCATTCGCGGTTTCGATCGCCTCGACACCGCCTACATCGAGCCCCAGCACTATATCTACACGGTCATGCTGCAGAGCACCTTCACCTACGACCGCTACAGGCTGAGCGGAACGGGACACGACGCCCAATCCATCACCTTCGCACCCGACATGCGCGCCAAGCTGGGCCCCTATGTGGGGTGGAAATGGGTTTTCCTGGGCTATACGTTCGACCTTCGCAACATCAGCCTGAAGAACAACAAGCAGGAGTTCGACCTGAGCATCTACAGCTCGCAGGTGGGTGTCGACCTGTTCTATCGGAACACGGGCAGCGACTATAAGCTGCGCGACGCCCATCTGGGTGCTAACGCCGACGTCTCACGGCTGCAGGACGTATCGTTCGACGGGCTCAAAGCCAGCGTCAAGGGCTTCAACCTCTACTACGTCTTCAACCACGGCCGTTTCTCCTATCCTGCCGCCTTTGCCCAGAGCACGCTGCAGAAGATTAGCTGCGGCTCGTGGCTGGCCGGTATCGGCTATACGCGCAACTCGCTCGACTTCGACCACGAGCGGCTGCAGCAGCTCATCGACCGCGAGATGGAGCCGCAGACCGTGAAGTTAGACAGCGGCATGATGTTCCGCTCGATTCAGTACAAGGACTTCAGCCTCTCGGCCGGCTATGCCTACAATTTCGTCCTGCCCCATCACTGGGTGATAGGAGCCTGCCTCCAGGGAGCCGTCGGCTACAAGGAGAGCGCGGGCAGCTCCGTGGCAGGACCCTTCGACGACTTCAGGTTCGAGAACCTCAACATCGACGGCATTGGCCGCCTCGGAGTCGTCTACAACAACATGCGCTGGTATGCCGGCCTCAACGTCGTCGTCCATACCTACAACTACCACAAGTCGCGCTTCTCCACCAACAACACCTTCGGAAGCATGAACCTCTACGTGGGCTATAACTTCGGACTCAAAAAGAAATACAGAAAAGAAAAAAAATGAAAGCAGTCCTCAGCACCCTGTTATGTCTGTGGCTGTGCAGCGCCCCGCTGTCAGCACAGCCTCCCTGTTCCTACACCCGCACCGACAGCCTCTGCATCGAGAGCGCGCTGCACGGCGAGGCGCAGACCACGCTCGACTTCGCCCGGCTCTTCATCGACCGCCCCTATGTGGCCCACACGCTGGAGCCTTTCGACGAGGAACGCGTGGTGGTGAACACGCGCCAGCTCGACTGCACCACCTTCGTCGAGACCGTGCTCGCACTGAAGCGCTGCAGGCAGCAGGCTACGACCCGCTTTGCCGACTATGTCGACGCTCTACAGCAGCTGCGCTACCGAGGCGGACAGCTCGACGGCTACACCAGCCGTCTCCACTATTTCAGCGACTGGATCGACGACAACAGCCGCATGGGCTTCGTTGCCGAGGTGCAAGCCCCCAACCCGCCTTTCACCGCCGTGCAGCGGCTGCGCGTCAACTACATGAGCACCCACCCCAAGAGCTATCGGCTGCTCAAGAAGTTTCCTAAAATGGTGCCGGCCATCGCCCGCCAGGAGCAGCAGCTCACGGGGCGAACCTACCGCTACATACCCAAGAGCATCGTCGGCAACAGCCAGCTGCTGCGCCAGGCCGTCCGCGACGGCGACGTCATTGCCATCACCTGCTCGAAGCCCGGCCTCGACATTGCCCACCTGGGCTTTGCCGTGTGGCAGGCCGACGGGCTACACCTGCTCAACGCCTCGATGATCCACAAGAAAGTGGTGCTCGAGCCGCTGACGCTCTACGACTATCTGCAGCAGCACCCGTCGCACACGGGCATACGCATCGTCAGAATAAGAGAGAAGTAAACATTCATCAAAACAACAACTATAAAACAGCAGAAGTCTTATGGAAGTACCCGAATTCATGAACTATGCCAACAAGTTCTCGCAGTCAGACTTTGTCGAGAAGATAGCACGCATTGCCAAGCGTGCCGGCGCCAAGCTCGTCTATGCCGCCCTCATCCTGTTCTACACCCTGCAGAGCGACAAAATCAGCATCAAGGAAAAGGCCCTCATACTCGGTGCGCTGGGCTATCTCATCAGCCCCATCGACGTAGTGCCCGATGCCATCCCCATAGCCGGACTGAGCGACGACCTTGCCGTGCTCATCTATGTGCTCAAGGTGGTGTGGACCGACATCGACCCTGAGGTCACGGCGCGCGCCAAGGCCAAACTCAACCAGTGGTTCGACGACGACGAAATCCAGGAAATCGACGACCTTTTCAAGTCAGAACAATAAGGAAGTGGTGGCAGCCCCTTAGCGGCTGTTGTTCCTGCCGAAGTAGTATTGCCCGCGCTTGCGGGTAATGCTGCCATAATTGATGGCATGCTTCGGGCAGTGGTGGTAGCAGGCCAGGCAGCACGTGCACGAGCCGTCGTGCCGCCATTGTGGCCGTCCGTCAGTCAGCACCACGTTGCCCGTGGGGCAGACTCGCTCGCACAGCCCGCAGCCAATGCATGCGTCGGCATCCACCCGAAACTTCTTGTCGCTGATCATCTGCCCGTTGAAGTAAGCCCCTATCACGTGCGAGAGCACCCAAGGTGCCGGGCCCTTGACGAGATGCATCTCCCCCGCCCTTCTTTCCACAATCAGCTGTGCATAGCGAGCCAAATCCTCGCGCGCCTGCGCTATCTTCTGCTGTTCGCGCTCGGGCGTGTCGGTCTTCATGAAAGGCAGACACACGTAACTCTCGGGCATCACCAGCGAAAAGGCACTTTCCACCCTCAGTCCCACGGCCGCCAGCTCGCTGCCGAGCATCTCGATGGTGCAGCCGATGCTGTCGCCGCAGGTCACCAGTGCATAGCAGAAGTGCCCTTCAGCGCCGCTGATGCGCAGCTGCCTGATAAACTGTCTGACGATGTGTGGCGGTTGCCAGCCGTGCACGGCAAAGCAGAAGCCGATGCGCTCGCCCTCACTCAGCTCGTAGCAGCCGTTGCCGCTGCGCAGCTCTTCGGCCATGCTCAGCAGCCGTTCACCCGTTGCCTGGGCCAGCTGCTCAGCCGCCCAGCGCGTGTTGCCTGTTCCAGAGAAATAGAAAATCATGCTGCAAAATTACGAAAAGTTGAGGGCAACAGCAAAAGAATTCTTCCTTTTTTTGGCGAGACGAAGCTTTTTTGCTGTCGCAGACGGCAAAGAGCGATTTCTGATGCCGCCCGCGAATAGATTTTTTTGTTCGTCATACACTACCACCTATATATATGGTGGTAGTGTATGACGAACGATACACATATATATATGAGTGTATGCATGCACGCACATGCATATTGCCCGCCGCCCCGCAGCCGAAGTGCCGCTTTGGCAGGCATGAAGCGGCACTTTGAGGTAGCCGAAGTGCCGCTTCGCCTATGCCAAAGGGGAACTTCGCCTATGCCGAAGGGGAACTTTGACCAAGCCGAAGTGCCGCTTCAGCCCTGCCAAAGAACCCTGCCATCAGCAATTTCAGCTGTTTAGCAATGAGCGATTAAGCCCAAAATGGTGTAAAATTGTGGCGTGGGTATGGCAGAAGCCAAAAACTTTTCGTAACTTTGCAGCCCCAAAGAGAGGAAAGGAACAGAAAAATGAGATACTTCATCACACTGAGCTACGACGGCACGCGCTTTCACGGCTGGCAGGTGCAGCCCAACGGCACGTCGGTGCAAGGCGAGCTGCAGCGGGCGCTGTCGCTCATCCTGCGGCAGGACATACAGGTGACGGGAGCCGGACGGACCGACACGGGCGTGCATGCCCGCATGATGGTGGCCCACTTCGACACCGACGCCCCATTGGCCGACTGCAAGCAGCTGGCCTACAAGCTGAACCGGCTGCTGCCCTGCGACATCGCCATTGAGCGCATAGAGCCCGTGGGCGACGACATGCACGCCCGCTTCTCGGCCACCTCGCGCACCTACTATTACTATCTGCACACAACGAAAGACCCCTTCCTGCGCCACTACTCGTGCGAACTGCACTACCCGCTCGACTTCAGACTGATGAACGAGGCTGCACAGATGCTGCTGACGTACGACGACTTCGGGGCTTTCTGCAAGAGCCATGCCGACGTGAAGACCACGCTCTGCCACGTGACGAAGGCCGAATGGAAGCAGACCTCGCCCACGGCCTGGCGCTTCGAAATCACGGCCAACCGCTTTCTGCGCAACATGGTACGCGCCGTTGTGGGAACGCTCATCGACGTGGGCCGTGGCAGACTGACGCTCAGCGACTTCCGTAAAGTGATTGAAGGAAAGAAGCGCACCGAGGCCGGCGAGTCGATGCCCGGCCACGCCTTGTTCCTCGTAGACATCAAATACTAACATTTCAGAAAACCCTCAACAAAAACCATGTGGCTCATACTTGCATTCCTGTCGGCCGCCTTTCTGGGCGTGTACGACTCGCTGAAGAAAAAGGCGCTGAAGGATAACGCCGTCATTCCCATCCTATTTCTGAACACGCTGTTCTCGTCGCTCATCTTCCTGCCCTTCATCATTGGCAGCGCCACGAGCGACCTGCTCGACGGCAGCATCTTCCACGTAGCCAGCGGCGGTTGGGAGATGCACAAGTACATCGTGCTGAAGGCCTTCATCGTGCTGTCGAGCTGGGTGCTGGGCTACTTCGGCATGAAGCACCTGCCGCTGACCATCGTGGGCCCCATCAACGCCACGCGACCCGTGATGGTGCTCGTAGGAGCGCTGCTGGTGTTCGGCGAGCGGCTCAACGTCTGGCAGTGGATTGGCGTCTTGCTGGCTGTGGCGAGCTTCCTGATGCTCAGCCGAAGCAGCAAGAAAGAGGGCATCGACTTCAAGCACGACCACTGGATATACATGATTGTGGGTGCTGCCGCACTGGGAGCCTTGAGCGGTCTCTACGACAAATACCTGATGGCACCCGTTGAGAGCGGCGGCGTAGGGCTCGACCGGATGATGGTGCAGTCGTGGTACAACATCTACCAATGCGCCATGATGCTGGCCATGCTCATGCTGCTGTGGTGGCCCAAGCACCGGCAGACGACGCCTTTCCACTGGGACTGGGCCATCATCGGCGTGAGCCTGTTCCTCTCTACGGCCGACTTCATGTACTTCTACTCGCTGTCGCTGCCTTCGGCCATGATTAGCATTGTGAGCATGATTCGGCGAGGTTCGGTCGTGGTGAGCTTTCTCTGCGGGGCCATGTTCTTCCATGAGAAAAACTTAAAGGCCAAGTCCGTAGACCTGGCCTTAGTGCTGTTGGGAATGCTATTCCTCTACATCGGTTCGAAATAACCCCGGTCGGGGTGAGGCTTACTCGTTCTGCAGGTAGACCACGAAGCCGCCGCGCTTGCCTGTGGGGAAGAGTCCGTTAACGACGAGCATCTGGTCTTTCGAGTTGCTGGCCTCCTTGACGGCATTCTGCAGGTCGTCGAACGTCTTCATGGGCTGGCTGTTCACGCGCTGGATAATGAAGCCCTTAGGCACGCCGGCATCCTTCATCTTGCCTCCGCTCACCTTGAGCACCTCCAGACCGTAGCTGATTTCGAGCTGCTTCTTCTGCGAGTCGGTGACAGGGCGCACGTCGATACCCAGCACGTCAACGTCGGCATTCTTCACCACCTTCGTGTTGCCCTGCTCGTTCTTCAGCGTGAGCGTGGCCTTGTGCTGCTTCTTGTCGCGCAGATAGCTGATGGTCACCTTGTCGCCAGGACGCTTCTGGGCCACGATGTTGGTGAGCTCGCCAAACTTCGTAATCTTCTGTCCGTCGATAGCCACAATCACGTCGCCTTCCTTCAGACCTGCATCGGCAGCAGCTCCGTCTTCAATCACCTTTGCCACGTAGATGCCTTCCATCGTGCCGAGGTCTACTTCCTTGTCCTGCTCCTTCTGCATGTCGACATAGGTGTTCACGTCGGTGCCCTGAATGCCGATGAGTGCGCGCTGCACGGTGCCGTACTGCTTCAGGTCGTCTACCACCTTATTCATAATACTGGTAGGAATGGCGAAGCCGTAGCCAATGTTCGAACCCGTCTGCGAATAGATCATGGCATTGATGCCAATCAGCTCGCCGCGGGTGTTCACCAGCGCGCCGCCCGAGTTGCCTTGGTTGATGGCGGCGTCGGTCTGTATCATCGACGAGACGGTGCCGGGCTCGCCCATCGTGCGTGCCTTGGCCGAAACGATGCCTGCCGTAACGGTATTGTTCAGTCCCAGCGGGTTGCCCACGGCCAAAACCCATTCGCCAACCCTCACCGCATCGCTGTTGGCAATGACGATGGCAGGCAGGCTCTTGGCGTCGATTTTGACGAGGGCCAGGTCGGTAGTCTTATCGGCACCGATGATGCGAGCCGAATACTCCTTGTTGTCGTTGAGCGTCACGGTCAGCTCGTCGGCTCCGTCAACCACGTGATTGTTGGTCACAATGTAGCCATCGGTCGAGATAATCACGCCCGAGCCGGCAGCCTGGCGCTTTGGCACCTGCTGCTGATACTGGCGACGACGGCCGTTATTGCCCTGTCCGCGGCCGAAGAAGCCACCAAACGGATCGCTGAAGAAATCCTCGAAGGGGTCGCTATACTCCACGGTCTGCGTCTTGGCGTTCTGCGTGTTCTTAATATATACCACCGAAGGCAGGGCCTTGTCGGCAGCATAGGTTAAGTCTACCGGCTGGGCGGCAGGACCGGCCTGTACTTCGGCCACCTGCGAAACCTGCGCCACGTTCTGGGTTGCTGCACATGCCTTGTTGAAGGCTGCTACTGAGAATACAATCGATACCAGGCTCAAGCCCGATACAACATAATTTGCAATCTTATTCATGTTCGTTTATTATTTTGTTAATTACTCTTTTTCTGTCTGTAAGAAGCATTGCAAATATAAGGGCAAAAGTTCGTAATCTGACAATTTGTCCGCTATTTTTGTCGCATTTTAACACTTTCGGAAGTAGGGTTAAGGTCTGTTTGCGAGCGAAAGATTGAAATTTACATTCGTTTAATGACTTAATTTAAATAAAATTTAGTACTTTTGCAGGCGGAAAGCACTGCCACGGCCTGTCGCTGGCGAGAAAATCGCGGGAGGAAAGTCCGGGCAGCGCAGGGCATCCCACTTCTGAAAGTAGAAGCAGTTGGCGACAGCTGGATACGGAAGAAGAGAACGACCGCCGCAAGGCAAGGGTGAGAAGGCGTGTGTAAGAGACCACCAGCTGACGGGCGACCGTCAGGCTGTTCCGTCTGGGAGCTGCAAGTTCATGTATACCATCGTCACAATCAAGGGCGGCCCGCCCGAGTTTCCTTGAAACACGATGGAGGGTAGAACGCTAGAGCTGCATGGCGACGTGCAGCGTAGATAAATGACAGGCGCTGACACTTTGTCAGTACAGAACCCGGCTTACAGGGGCAGTGCTTTCCTTTTTTATATGATAGAAGATAAAAGATGAACCATTTGCAGTGAGCTTAAAAAGGATTACACAGTTCTTGCAGACAGACATCTGGCGCTTGAATCCCGAAGAACTGCCTGCCGTCAGACGACTTCTCTACGAAGTCATCAAGATACTCATGCTGGCCATACGCTTCTTCACCACCAAGCGAGTGCTCACACAGGCAGCCGCCCTCACCTACAGCACCTTGCTGGCCATCGTGCCCATCATGGCCGTGGTCTTTGCCATTGCCAGAGGCTTCGGCTATAATAAATATATAGAGGTGTGGTTCCGCGAGGCTTTCTCGTCGCAGCCACAGGCAGCCGAGGTCATCATCCAGTGGGTGAACAGTTATCTCGTACACACACAGAGCGGCATCTTCCTCGGCGTGGGCCTGCTCTTCATGCTCTACACCGTGCTGATGCTGGTGAGCAATATCGAACAGACATTCAACGAAATATGGCAGGTGAAGAAACAGCGCAGCATCTTCCGCACCTTCACCGACTATCTGGCCATGTTCTTTCTCTTCCCCATCCTGATAGTCGTATCGTCGGGCGTCAGCATCTTCCTCGCCACGTTTGCCAAGTCGCTACCCGACTTCCTCCTGCTGGGCCCTGCCGTGAGGTGGCTGCTGAGCCTGTCGCCCTATGTGCTCATGTCGGCCCTGTTCATTGGGCTCTACGTCTTCATGCCCAATACCCACGTCAGGGTGAAGAACGCCATCGTGCCCGGCATACTGGCGGGCATCGCCATGCAATGGCTGCAGTTCTTCTACATCCACTCACAAATATGGGTGACCGGCTACAACGCCATCTACGGCTCGTTTGCCGCCCTGCCGCTATTCATGCTTTGGGTGCAGATTTCCTGGACCATCTGCCTGTTTGGCGCCGAGCTGACGTATACCAGCCAGAACCTGGAGTACTACGACTACAATACCGACACCAGCGACATCAGCCATCGCTACCGCATCATGCTCTGCTCACTGCTCATGGCGCGCATCTGCCGACGATTTGCCGAAGGCGGGCGACCCTACACGGCCGAACAGCTGAGAAGCGAGACGGGCATACCCATACGCATCGTCATCGACCTGCTCTACAAGCTCATTGAGGCCCGACTACTCATCGAAATCAGCAGCGACGAGAAAGGCGAAACCTCGCGCTTCATGCCGGCCGAAAGCCTCGACAACCTGAACGTAGGCACAATGGTCGACCGCCTTGAGGCACAAGGCACATGGAAGCTCGACATTCCTGTCAGCGGGCTCTTCTCTGGAGAATGGGCCAAAGCAATGGAACTTCGAGGAGCCTACCTGAAATCATTACGCGATATCAATTTACAAAACCTATCAATATGAAGAAAATCATGACTATCTTGTGGCTCACCATCGTATGCGCCACTACCTTAAACGCACAAAGCAAGTTTGGAGAAAGCCCGAAACTCGTTGTGGGCATCGTTGTCGACCAGATGCGCTGGGACTACCTCTCGCGCTATTACGACGAGTTCACGGAAGACGGATTCCGACGCATGATAGACAATGGCTATTCGTGCAACAACTGCCTCATCAACTATGTGCCCACGGTAACATCCATCGGCCACACATCGGTCTACACTGGAGCTTCGCCCGCATTCCACGGCATCTGCGGCAACAATTTCTACATTGACGGACGTAAAACCTATTGCACCGCCGACAACAGCGTGCAGCCCGTAGGCTCTGACAACAAGAAGAAAGGATGCATGTCGCCACGCAACCTGCTGTCTACCACCATTGGCGACCAGCTGCGACTGCACACCGACTTCAAGTCGAAGGTCATCGGCGTCAGCTATAAAGACCGTGCCGCCATTCTGCCGGCCGGCCACGCAGCTACCGCTGCCTACTGGCTCGACACCGACAACCTGTGCTTCATCAGCAGCACCTACTATATGACCGAATTGCCCGACTGGGCCAAGAAGGTGAACCAACAGTTGGCCAGGAACAAGGAGCTGAAGAAGGTTGGCTCGAAAGTGGGACTCTATCCGCTCTGCGGAACAATCACTACCGACATGGCCATTGCCGCACTGAAAGGCGAACAGCTGGGAAAGAACAAGACCACCGACATGCTATGCGTGAGCTACTCGCAGACCGACGTCATCGGACATGAGTACGGAACCCGCGGCACCCATACCGACGAGGCCTACATGCAGCTGGACAAAGACATAGCACGCCTGCTGAAAGCACTCGACTCGCAAGTGGGAGAAGGCAACTACGTGGTGTTTCTCACGGCCGACCACGGGGCTTCGCACAACTACAAGTTCATGCAGGACCACAAAATACCGGCAGGCAAATGGCCTGATCCTGACATGAAGGACGGAGCCGAGGACTACGTCAAGCAAAAGCTGGGCAACAGCAAGAACGTCATTGCCGCTGAACTGGACTACCGCTACTACCTGGACCGCAACAGCATCAGCGAGCAGAACCTTGACTACGAGAAAGTGAAGCAGACAATCATCGAATACCTGCGCAAGGCACCCAATGTGTGCTTCGTGCTTGACTATGAGCATGCAAGCGAAACCAGCGTGCCTTCAATCATCCGCGACAGAGCGCTCATGGGTTATCACTATCGCCGCTCGGGCGACATCCTCGTGGTTCCGTCTCCCAACCACTACACATTCGGCTCCTGGTCGTCGCCTGTTGGCACTACCCACGGCGAGTGGAACCCCTACGACGCACACATCCCCCTACTCTTCTACGGCTGGCGCATTCCGCAGGGAGCCACTTCGCGTGAGGTCCACATCGTCGACATAGCCCCCACCATCTGCCAGCTGCTGCACATTCAGCAGCCTAATGCATGCGTAGGGGAAGCCATCGTCGAAATAACTAAATAGAGTTAAACGTTTGGATATAAGAGAAAAACTTAGTAACTTTGCGCGAAATTTTAATTCACAAACTTTAAACGATATGAAAATCTCACACATTGAGCATCTGGGCATTGCCGTCCAGAGCATTGAAGAGAGCCTGCCGTTCTTCACTGACGTGCTGGGCTTAGAGTGTTATGCAACTGAAGTGGTAGAAGACCAGAAAGTAAAGACCGCCTTCCTGAAGTGTGGCGAGGTGAAACTGGAGCTGCTCGAACCCACAAGCCCTGAGAGCACCATTCAGAAGTGGCTCGACAAGGGCAACAAGGGCGTGCACCACGTGGCATTCTGCATCGAAGACGGTGTTGCCAATGCACTGGCTGAAGTATCGGAGAAGGGCGTTCGCCTCATCGACCAAGCCCCCCGCAAGGGTGCCGAGGGCCTGAACATCGCTTTCCTGCACCCGAAGTCAACCGCAGGCGTGCTGACGGAGCTGTGCGAGCATCCTGAGTAAACAACAATAACGATATAACGTAACAACGGTATAACGACCAAAAAACAACAAAACAATGTCCAAACAATTAGAAAAAATCAAGCAACTCATCGAGAAGCGCGAACAGGCACGTCTTGGTGGCGGTGAAAAAGCTATACAGAAGCAGCACGACCGTGGCAAATATACTGCTCGTGAGCGTATTGAAATGCTCCTCGACGAGGGTTCGTTCGAGGAGTACGACATGTTCAAGGAGCACCGTTGCCACAACTTCGGTATGGAGAAGAAACAGTTCCCTGGCGATGGTGTGGTAGCCGGTAGCGGTACCATCGACGGTCGTCTGGTGTTCATCTTTGCACAGGACTTCACCGTTCATGCCGGTTCGCTCTCTGAAACCATGAGCCAGAAAATTTGCAAGGTGATGGATATGGCCATGAAAATGGGCGCACCCGTCATCGGCATCAACGACTCGGGCGGTGCTCGAATTCAGGAAGGCATCAACGCACTGGCAGGCTATGCCGAAATCTTCGAGCGCAATATCCTGGCATCGGGCGTGATTCCTCAAATCTCTGGTATCTTTGGCCCCTGCGCCGGCGGTGCAGTCTACTCGCCTGCCCTCACCGACTTCACGCTGATGATGGAGAACACGTCTTACATGTTCCTCACTGGCCCGAAGGTAGTGAAGACCGTTACGGGCGAAGACATCGACCAGGAGCACCTGGGCGGTGCCTCTGTACATGCCACGAAGTCGGGTGTTACCCACTTCACGGCCAAGACCGAGGAAGAAGGCATTCAGATGCTGAAGACGCTGCTCAGCTATATTCCTTCGAACAACATGGAGGTTGCACCACGCAAGAAGTGCGACGACCCCATCAACCGCATGGAAGATGCCCTGAACGAAATTATTCCTGAGAATCCCAACGAAGCTTACGACATGTACAAGGTGATTAGTGCCGTAGTGGACAACGGGGAATTCTTCGAGGTGCAGCCTAAGTTTGCCAAGAACATCATCGTGGGCTTCGCACGGTTCAACGGACAAAGCGTAGGTATTGTTGCCAACCAGCCTTCGTGCTATGCTGGCGTACTCGACGTAAATGCGAGCCGCAAGGGCGCACGCTTCGTGCGTTTCTGCGATGCATTCAACATTCCCATTGTGTCGCTCGTCGATGTGCCGGGCTTCCTGCCTGGTACCGGACAGGAGTACAACGCCGTCATTCTGCACGGTGCACAGCTGCTCTATGCCTACGGAGAAGCTACCGTTCCCAAGATCACCGTTACGCTGCGCAAGTCGTATGGCGGCTCCCACATCGTGATGGGTTCGAAACAGCTGCACACCGACCTGAACTACGCATGGCCCTCTGCCGAGATTGCCGTGATGGGAGCCAGCGGTGCCGCTGCCGTGCTCTATGCCAAGGAAGCCAAGGCAAAGAAGGAAGCCGGCGAAGACGTGAAGGCATTCATCGCCGAGAAGGAAGACGAATACAACGAGCTCTTTGCCAACCCCTATCAGGCAGCCAAGTATGGCTATATCGACGACGTGATCGAACCGCGCAACACACGCTTCCGCATCTGCCGTGGCCTGGCTCAGCTCGCCACAAAACGCGATGCCCTGCCTGCCAAGAAGCACGGTAACATCCCGATGTAAACAAGCTGAGAGGATTTGTTATGAAGAAAAACGAAGTTTTTGCTGCCATCGCATTAGCTCTTCACGAGCATCTGGGTAACAATGTCCACGATGTGGAGCCTGGCATCATCACGATTGCCGAGCACACAACGCAGTGGAACGGCTACGTACAGACCATGACAGCTCATCCTATAAACCACTAAGAAATGAAAGAGTATAAATACACCATCAACGGAAAGAAGTACGAAGTTGCCGTCGGCGACATTGAAGAAAACATCGTAAACGTCACCGTGAATGGCGAGGAATACAAGGTGGAGCTGGAGAAGCAGCCCGAGCCCGAAAAGAAGAAGCCCGTGCTGGGCAAACCCACAGCACAGGCAGAATCTTCCGACAACGAACCTGCTGCAAAGGGTCCCATCAACAAGAACAACGCCGTGAAGGCTCCGCTGCCTGGCGTAATTACCGACATCAAGGTGGCCGTTGGCGACGAAGTTCAGGCTGGCGACACCGTCGTAGTGCTCGAAGCCATGAAGATGGCCAACAACCTGCAAGCTGAAAAGGCAGGTAAAGTGACGGCTATCTGCGTGAAAATCGGTGAAAGCGTCATGGAAGACGATGCCCTCGTGGTAATTGAGTGATGTATTCTGTAAGTAAATAAGAGAGCA
The DNA here is from genome assembly GCA_902771785.1 of uncultured Prevotellaceae bacterium. Taxonomy (GTDB): domain Bacteria; phylum Bacteroidota; class Bacteroidia; order Bacteroidales; family Bacteroidaceae; genus Prevotella. The sequence goes on along the minus strand of CACXYH010000005.1, from coordinate 46,511 downwards.
CCCCGCTTCACGTTTGTAGAAGCGGGGTGCTTTTTCTCTGGCATAAACCTATGGTTTAGATAGGCCAAAGCGGTGGTTTAGATAGGTCAAAGCGGTGGTTTAGGTGAGCCAAAGCGGTGGTTTGTCATGCCTGTTTCATCGCTTTAGTTCTTCTTCGCCAAGTTATAATTATAGTAGTCCTGATTACCGGTGATGTCCTTTACCACATGGAGGAAAGGCGGAAACTTCACGGGCTCGCCCTCGACAATGCCTTTGGTCTCGAGGATGACAAGCCCCTTGAGCTGGTCTTCGAAGGTGTCGAGCTCGAAGTACTGTCCTCGCCATATAAAGCTGCGCCTCAGTTTCTTGATGGTGTGGCGCCAAGGATCGGCCTGTCCCAGCATCGACTCGTAGAGGTTGTTGTTGATTTGCCGTTCAGTCACCAGCTCCTCGGTCTGAGAGATGCGCTTCTTGGTGGTGTGCACATAGACGTAGCGTCCGTCCATTCCACGCTTGCGCAGACGTATCTCACTGTCAGGCTCACCCGTCAGATAGGTCTGAGTAATCTCACTCACGATACAGTCGGACGGCAGTTCGCCACTCAGTTCCACAATATACTTGCGCTCCTCGACGATGGGTTGCGGCAGTCCGAGCACATTGGAAATCTCCTTGAGCACGCGGTTCATCTTGCAGTCAAAATCATCGTGGTTGTTGATGACGCGCAGATGGGGGTGCCCCGTCCAGGCCTTTATCACCTTCTTGTCGAGCTCGCGGGCGATGCGCAGCCCCTCCTCGTTCATCTGTTCATAGCGCGTAGCGTTGGTGGCCGTCGTGTAGTACTGCTCCGCACCATCGGCAGCCGACACGAGATGAAGCACGGCATCGTAGCGCTGCCGCAGCTCATTGGAGTTGGTACCAGCTTTGCGGGTGATGTCTTCCCACATGTCGGGCGTCATGTAGGCAGAGATGTCCATTGTTCCGCGATCGCACACGATGAGCGTAGGCTCCGTACAGGTCTCTGCCAGCCGCATGAAAGAGTCTTCAAGCGCCAACTGCGTGCCCAGGATGGCACGTTCGCCTTCGTAATAGAGCTGGCGGTTAGGGGTCAGATAGTTCCATCCGCCCTGACTGTAGAGCGTCGGCACTTCTGGTATGGTAAAGACCTTATAGCCCAAGCTCGTGAAATGCTCTATGATGCGCACCAATGCTGTTGTCTTTCCAGCACACGGTCCTCCGGTAAGAACCACTTTTACAATTTTCTTCATGTCGCGTGACTTTTTAGTTATAGGACGACAAAGGTACAAAATAATTAAGAGAGAGCGCAAGGATTTCAGAAAAAATTATGTAATTTTGCAACCACTATGCCAAAAGAGCTATCATCAACCCGCGAACGGCAGCGTACGGAGCTGCGCGAGCCTCAACGATGGAAAGTGACCATCTACAACGACGACTTCACTACCATGGAGTTTGTCGTCATGATACTGACAACTGTTTTTCACAAGAGTGAAGCCGACGCCCAGGCACTCATGCTTACCGTCCACCACAGCGACAAGGCCGTGGTAGGCATCTACACCTACGACATCGCCGCGACGAAAGCGCAAAAGGCCACCCGAATGGCAAGAGAGGCCGGCTTCCCCCTGCGACTGACCTACGAACCCGCATAAGCAGAAAAGAAAGGATTATGTCTAGAATCAAGCAAACTGACCGACTGAGATATGTATTGACAGAAGCTACAACCCTATGCTTGTCGCGTCGGCACGAGCTTCTGACCCCAGAGCATATGCTCCTGGCTATCATTTCCTTCGACGATGTTTTTCATGAAGTATTGTCGGCATACACCGATGTAGCCGACCTATTGAATGAACTCGAAAAGCAGTTCAAAGATATGGAGAGCATCCCTCCAGGCGAGCTCTACTCGCTGGAATCTTCTGTACAGACAGATCGCGCGATCGAGCTTGCCAAAAGCATGGTCGACAGCAGCAATGCACCTGCCATGGACATACCGCACGTCGTACAGGCCATCATGAACCTTGACGACTCATGGGCTGCCTACATTCTGAACCGCGCATTGGAGGGCGAGGCCGAAAATTTCATGAGCGAGCTTATCTGTGCCTACGAAGACGACACCAACACCAACACCAACACCGGCGACGACAAAGAGGAAAGCAAACAAGAAGGATGGCACAAACTGGTGACGTGCCTGAACACAACCTATAAGCAGCACAACCCGCTCATCGGACGCGAACAGGAGCTTGACCGCACGATTCAAGTGCTCTGCCGCAAGGAAAAGAACAATCCGCTGCACATCGGAGAGCCTGGCGTAGGAAAGACTGCACTCGTCTACGGACTGACGGCACGCATCGAAAGCGGCGACGTGCCCTTTCGACTACTGGGCAGCAAAGTCTATCAGCTGGACTTAGGCACCCTGCTGGCCGGCACACAGTTTCGCGGCGATTTCGAGAAACGCATCAAAAGCATCATGGACGGTGTGATGAAAGAAGGGGAGGACAACATCATATACATTGACGAGATACACAATCTGGTGGGGGCAGGAGCCGTGGGCGAGAGCTCTATGGACGCCTCTAACATCCTGAAGCCCTACCTCGAATCGGGAAACATACGCTTCATCGGCTCAACGACATACGAGGAATACAACAAGTATTTCTCGCGCTCCAAAGGACTGGTGCGACGCTTTCAGCAGATTGACATCCAGGAGCCCAGCATCAGCGAGACGCTGCACATTCTGCAACAGCTAAAGCCCATGTACGAGGAGTTTCACGGCGTTGTCTACGAAGACGAAGCCCTTCGCTTCGCAGTGGAAGCCAGTGCTAAATACATAAACGACCGTTTCCTGCCCGATAAGGCCATCGACCTGATTGACGAGGCCGGTGCTGCTATTGAGGCACTAACCATAACCAAGAGTACGGATGCAATTATTGTAGACAAGCAAGTCATTGCCGAGGTGCTTTCGAAGACTTGTAAAGTCGACGCACTCGCCATGAAAGACGACGACAACGAGCGACTGGCAACGCTGAGCGAACGGCTTTCGGCACTCATTTACGGACAAGATGATGCCATCAGGCAGGTCACAGAAGCTGTGCAACTCGCAAAGGCAGGCCTGCTCGACGAAGGAAAGCCGCTTGCCTCCCTACTCTTCGTCGGACCAACCGGCGTGGGAAAGACGGAGGTTGCACGGGTACTGGCCCGCGAGTTGGGCATCGAACTGGTGCGCTTCGACATGAGCGAATACACAGAGAAGCATACCGTTGCCAAGCTGATTGGCGCTCCTGCGGGCTACGTGGGCTACGACGACGGCGGCCTGCTGACCGATGCCATTCGCAAGACGCCCAACTGCGTGCTGCTGCTCGACGAGATAGAGAAGGCCCATCAGGACATCTACAACATACTGCTGCAAGTCATGGACTATGCCCGACTGACTGACAACAAAGGGCGCAAGGCCGACTTCCGCAATGTCATCCTCATCATGACGTCGAACGCCGGAGCGCAGTATGCCTCACAAGCCACGGTAGGATTCCAGAGCAACGTGTCGCGCGGCGAAGCCATGTTGGCACAAGTGAAGAAGACCTTCAAGCCTGAGTTCATCAATCGCCTTTCAGGAACGGTGGTGTTCCACGACATGGACACCCACATGGCTACGCTCATCCTGCAAAAGAAGCTGGGCGAGCTGCAAGAGAAGCTCAGCAAAAAACAAGTCAGCATGAAACTTTCCGACGATGCATTCAACCACTTGCTGTCGAAAGGATTTACACGCGAGTATGGTGCACGCGAGATGGACCGTGTCATCAACAACGAGCTGAAGCCGCTGCTCATGCGCGAGATACTTTTTGGAAAGCTAAAAGATGGTGGAGAGGTCATCGTCACAAGCGCTAACAATCAATTAGTGATCAATCATGGTTTATAGATTAGATGATGACCTTTGGTTTCCAGACCCACACTTAGGCGAAGAAGACGGATGCATAGCCGTAGGTGGCGACCTGAGCGTAGACCGTCTGCTCCTGGCCTATCAGAACGGGATATTCCCATGGTACGCTTTTCGCTATGACGGACCTGTATGGTACTGCCCTATGCAGCGCTTCGTGATTTTCCCCAATGAGATTCACGTCAGTCACTCTATGCGTACCTTATTAAATAAGAAAAAGTATAGGCTAAGTATCAACGAAGACTTCGAACGCGTCATCCGTCTCTGCGGCGAGCTGCGCATTGAAGAGGACTATGCCTGGCTGGGACCTGACATGATGGAAGCCTATACCAGGCTTCACGATCAAGGATTTGCTGCCAGCGTCGAGGTATGGGAAGACGAGCGCCTCGTGGGCGGACTCTATGGTGTGAACATTGGCAAGGCCTTCTTTGGCGAAAGCATGTTCTCGCTGGTGCCCAGCGGCTCAAAGCTGGCGCTTATCCATCTGGCTCGTACCATGCAACAGAGGGGCGGCACGCTCATCGACTGCCAATTTGAAACCGCCCACCTCAAGTCAATGGGCGGGCGGTTCATAGCTTACGATGAGTACATGAAGATTATTTCTTCTTGGTAGTCTTTTTCTTCGTCGTGGTCTTCTTCGTCGTGGTCTTCTTGGTCGAGGTGGTAGTGGTCACCTTCGGCACATAGTACTTCTTGGCTTCGGGCAGCCATCCCTGAATGTCCTGTATGCGCTTAGCATCAGAGGGGTGGTCGCTGAAGATTGACGAGCTGCCGGTTCCCTGTGCGGCCATGCGCTGCCAGAAGGTGACGGCCACTTCAGGATCATAGCCTGCCATCGCTGCGAAAACCAAGCCCATGTGGTCGGCCTCACTCTCTTGCTTGCGTGAGAATCCAGAAGTCCAGATAGAACCACCCACCTGAGTGCCCAGTGAGATAATCTGCTGTAAGCCTTCGCTGGCGCCGGCACCCTGAAGCACAGCTCCAAGGATTTGTGTTCCATACTGGTTCTTGTATTCGTTGCTCAGTCTCTCGGCCGAGTGTTTCGCAACAGCATGTGCTATCTCATGGCCCAGCACGATAGCCAACGAAGCCTCGTTCTGAGTAACGGGAAGAATGCCCTCATAAACCACAATCTTTCCTCCAGGCAGGCACCAGGCATTCACCTCATTGCTCTGCACCAGATTGAATTCCCACTTATAATTGGCCACTTCAGCACCTAAGCCGTTCTGGTTCAGATAACTTACCACAGCATTTGCCAAGTTCTGGCCGACACGCTTCACCATTGCGGTATTGGCAGCATTGGTCGATGGTTTGGCTGACTGCATATACTGCTGATACTGCTGGTTTGAAAGGCCCAGCACCTGCTCATCGTTCACGAGCAATGTCTGTTTGCGCCCTGTAATAGGCACAGTCGACGTAGTTCCGCAGCTTACCATAAGGACCGAAACTACTGCAAGGAGAATAACTCTGATTGACTTCATACTTCTTTGATGTGTGTAATTGATTGTTAAAACTGTCTGCAAAGGTACAAATATTTATGAATTATGAATTACGAATTATGAATTATTTTGTAATTTTGTAGCAAAAACCTAAAAGAACATGAGGAAAACCGCAATTTTACTGTCACTGGCCCTCGGTATGAGCGTCATGGCACAAACAAAGAACGGAGGCATTTCTAAGCAGATGCTGAAGGAAATCGTCAATGAACAGCAAGAACAGTCGCAGGCCACACGCGCCCTCAGGAATGCCATTGCCGCCAACGCCATCGACAACCTGGCGAAAAACCAACAGAATGCTGGTGCGCTGGACACCTATTTCAGCGTGGAGACAAAGAAACAGACCATCACCGACCAGCAGTCGTCAGGACGTTGCTGGATGTTTAGCGGCATGAACGTGCTGCGTGGCGACTTCGCACGCCGTACTGACTCACTATCTGTGGAATTCTCACAAGCCTATCTCTTCTTCTACGACCAGCTTGAGAAAGCAAACCTCATGCTGCAAGGCGCCATCGACACGGGCACAAAACCCATCGACGACCAACGCGTGCAGTTCTTTTTCCACTACCCCATCAACGATGGCGGCACGTTCTGTGGCGTAGCCGACCTGGCCGACAAGTACGGACTTGTGCCCAAGGAGGTGATGCCAGAGACGTTCTCGACCGACAACACTGCAAAAGCACGCGCTCTGGTGGCCTCGAAGCTGCGCGAGTATGGCCTCCAACTGCGCGACATGGTGCAGAAAGGCAAGAAACAGCAGGCACTCGAAAAGGCCAAGACGCGCATGCTCACACAGATTTACCACATGCTGGTGCTCACCATCGGTGAACCTGTACAGCAGTTCACCTATGCCTTCCGCGATAAGAACGGCAAGCAGATTGGCGAGCCAAAGAACTACACTCCGCTTTCCTTCTTTGAAGAAGTGGTAGGACACAAGCTCGAAGGCACCTTCATCATGGTGATGAACGACCCGCGCCACGAGTATTACAAAACCTATGAGGTGGAATATGACCGTCACACCTACGACGGACATAACTGGAAATACGTCAACCTGCCCATGGACGACATTGAGCAGATGGCTATCGCTGCACTCAAGGATGGGCGCAAGATGTACTCAAGCTACGACGTAGGAAAATTCTTAGACCGCAAACGCGGATATGCCGACACCGAAAACTTCGACTATGGCTCACTCTTCGGCACCACCTTTGGCATGAACAAGGCCGAGCGCATCTCTACTTTCGACAGTGGCTCCACCCACGCCATGACCCTTACTGCCGTAGACCTTGACGCAAAGGGCAAGGCACGTAAATGGAAAGTGGAGAACTCCTGGGGAGCCGACTGGGGACAGAAGGGTTGTCTGATCATGACCGACCGCTGGTTCCGCGAATACATGTTCCGCCTCGTCGTACCCAATGAGTATGTGCCCGATAAGGTGATGAAGGCTTATCAGACACAACCCGTCATGCTAATGCCAGAAGACCCGCTCTTCCTGCCTGATGAGACCATGAAAGAATAAATGAATGAGAAGATGAATAAACAAGAACAATACAATGAAGTGCTGCCTCAGCTGGCAGCACTTCTTGAAGGTGAGCATGAGCTGATGAGTGTGCTCTCAAATGCTGCCGCCTTGCTCCACCAGACATTCCAATGGTGGTGGACGGGTTTCTACCTCGTTCGTGAGAGTGAGTTGCGGCTGGGTCCGTTCCAAGGTCCCGTGGCCTGCATGCACATTGCCTTAGGAAGAGGTGTCTGCGGTACGGCTTGGGAACAGCAGCAGACCATCGTCGTGCCAGATGTAGAACAATTCCCTGGCCACATTGCCTGCTCCAGCGAGTCACGTTCAGAAATCGTTGTTCCGCTTTTCGACGCTCATCACAAGGTGATAGGCGTGCTCGACATCGACAGCCGTGAGCTGAACACCTTCGATGAAACCGACCGTCAGAACTTAGAGCAGGTTGCCAACATCATTGCCCAAGCTATTACTTCTGCATAAATAATAAAGCATCGATGCCCATGGAAATGAATATATACGTCAAGCTCATTGCCAACCGGCTGGGCTTACAGGAACACAACGTGGCCGGCACGCTGGCATTACTCAACGAAGGCTGCACCATACCCTTCATCTCACGCTATCGCAAGGAACGGACTGGAGGATTGGATGAGGTCCAGATAGGTGCCATCAGCGAGCAATTTGACCGACTGAAGGAAATAGAGCGTAGGAAGGAGACTATCACAAAGACCATCAGCGAACTGGGAAAAATGACACCTGAACTGGAGAGGCGCATTAACCTGTGCTGGGATACAACAGAACTGGAGGACATCTATCTTCCCTACAAGCCAAAACGCAGGACAAGAGCACAGGTAGCTCGTGAGCAGGGGCTGGAACCGTTGGCCATGCTGCTGCTATCGCAGCGCGAGCGCGAGCCAGAGGAGGCAGCACTACGATATATAACCGACGAAGTGACAAGCGTAGCCCAGGCACTGCAAGGGGCCATGGACATCATTGCTGAAATGATGAGCGAGGACGAGCGCTCGCGTCAGCAGGTACGACAATCGTTTCGTCGCAGCGGCGTTATCACCTCAAAAGTGGTGAAAAGCAAGGCCGAAACCGACAATGCAGCCAAATATAGAGACTACTTCGACTGGCAAGAGCCACTGAAGCGCTGTTCGAGCCACCGCTTGCTGGCTATGCGTCGAGGCGAAAGTGAAGGTATCCTGCGAGTAAACATTAAAACCGACGATGAAGAATGCTCTGAAAGACTAAAGCGCAACTACGTAAAAGGCAGCGGCCCCTGTCAGCAACTGGTGGCTCAAGCTGTGGAAGACGGCTACAAAAGACTGTTGGAACCCTCGATAGAAACAGAGTTTGCCAATAAGAGCAAAGAACAGGCCGACGAAGAAGCCATCCACGTATTTGCCGAGAATCTACGTCAACTACTGCTCGACGCGCCGTTAGGCCAAAAGCGGGTCATGGGCATTGACCCAGGATTTCGAACAGGTTGCAAGGTCGTCTGCCTCGATGCACAAGGAAACTTGCTACACCACGAGGCCATTTTCCCCCATCCTCCTATTAACAGGCTGATGCAAGCCTCCGTCCACATACAACAAATGATAAAAGACTACCAAATCGAGGCTATTGCAATAGGCAACGGAACCGCAAGCCGCGAGACAAAAGCTTTTATTGAAGGACTCAAAAAAGGCGAAGACTTCCCCTCTGTGTTCGTGGTGAGCGAAGAAGGAGCCTCCGTCTACTCTGCATCAAAGGTGGCCCGCGAAGAATTTCCTGACGAGGATGTTACCGTACGCGGAGCCGTAAGCATAGGACGAAGGCTGATGGACCCACTGGCCGAACTGGTGAAAATCGACCCCAAAAGCATTGGCGTGGGGCAATATCAGCACGACGTTGACCAAACGAAATTGAAGCAACAACTCGATCAGACGGTGATGAGCTGCGTCAACTTGGTGGGAGTCAACCTGAATACGGCCTCAAGCCACCTGCTGCAGTATGTGAGCGGACTTGGGCCAACGCTGGCTAAAAACATCGTGGACTATCGCCGCGAACACGGAGCCTTCACTTCGCGTTCGCAACTAAAGAAAGTGCCACGCCTGGGACCTGCTGCCTTCGAACAATGTGCAGGCTTCCTGCGCATACCGAATAGCGAAAACCCGCTTGATAACAGTGCCGTCCACCCTGAGCGTTACGCCATAGTAGAGCTGATGGCCAAGAACCAAGGATGCACCGTAGCAGAGTTGATCAGTAATAAGGAGATGCGTGAGCGCATCGACATCAAGAAATACGTCAATAGCGAAGTCGGCCTCCCTACCCTCACCGACATTATGAAAGAGCTCGAGAAGCCTGGCCGCGACCCACGCGAACAGCTCGAAGAATTTGAGTTTGCCAAAGGCATTGAGACCGTTGAGGACCTTGAAGAAGGCATGGAGCTGCCCGGCATTGTGACCAACATCACCAACTTCGGCGCCTTCGTTGATATTGGCGTGCATCAGGATGGTCTGGTTCACATCTCACAACTGGCCAATAAATACGTAAAAGACCCAAACACGGTGGTGAAGCTTCACCAACACGTTTGGGTCAAGGTGATAGGGGTTGACAGGCGCAGAGGGCGTATCTCGCTCAGTATGCGTTCCTGACGCAGTTCTTACTTTGAGTACTGCATGATGGTGTCGGTCAGAGCAGCAGGGTTGCCCATATCGAAGCGCTCGCCCTGCAGACGCACACCCATCATACCATTCTTCTGACGCACCTCTTCGAGTGCCGATGTCAGTTCGATTTCACGTACGTGGTCGCCCTCGGCATCGGCCTTTTTAATATCTGCCTCCAGCTGGTGGAACACCTCTGGTGTGAGTATGTACTGTCCAAACACCGAGCAATACTCTTTCGCGCCCGTGATGTTATTCTTCACGCTCAAGAACTCCTCAGCATAACTGGCCTTAGGCTTCTCGTAAAGCGTCGACACACTTAGCACAGAGCAATCCTTGTTTTCCCACACGCCCGACATGATACCGAAATGGCTAACAGTATTGAGCGGAACAGGATAAAGTCCCACGATGAGGCGGTTGTAGCGTTCATACTGTTCAATGAGCTGCAAAGCACAGGGCTTGTTCGATGTTGAGCGATAGAGAGTATCGCCCAGCATGAGCAGTACCGGCTCATTGTGTGTGAAGTCGGCAGCCTGATAGACTGCATGTCCGAAACCACGCTTCTCGCGCTGATAAACATAGTGCAGGCGCTTGCCAATGTCGAGGATGTGGTTTTCATATTCCTGACTCTCCTTATTGAGCTTGCTCATATGCTCAGTGCTCAGTGGACGTTCGAAGAAGTCTGCATAGAGCTGTCTATCTTCTTCACTACCCAAAACCAAGCATATTTCCTCAATACCGCTCTTGACAAGTTCTTCGAGCAAAATGAGGATGACGGGGCGCACCATTCCATCGGGACAGGGAATGGGGAAGAATTCTTTCTTCAATGCACGCGTTGCCGGATAGAGCCTGGTGCCGAAACCTGCCACAGGAATAATAGCTCGACGCACGGTGTGGGCGGGCTTGAGGGTAAGCGCATAAGCAGTCATACCTTTCGTCGACAAATAATCAATGAGTTGCTGCTGCGTTTCTGCATTTTTGGCCAGGAACTGAACAGAACCGTCACCATGAGAACCTACGCCTTTACCTCCATAAGTGAGCGACTTCACAACCTCGTCAGCAAGAATGGCACGCAACTTAGGAGCAGCCAATTCCTCTGGCGACATGGGTGCCACGTGACTATTGAACAAATCCTCAGCCTCAGTCATCAGTGCACCCAACTCTGCGACACGGCCTTCAGCCATATACTTGATGGCGCGGTCTACCATTTCGCGGTTCAAACTTCCCAATGCGTCGTGCTCACGCTGTTCCATCTCATTCGATGCGAAGGGATAGCCCTTGTTCAGGTCGGCCAAAATCTTGATGGTGTTCTTCTCGCCATTCAAGTCGGCAAATACCCAGTACAGGTGCTTCTTCACGTTTAGTGCCTGCACCTCCACTTCATCGCCATCGAACGTCATCAAATTGGGCTTCACCCCAAAGGCACAAGCCTGGTCCAGACGACCACAGCGAGAGGAAGTGCGCAACTCGCCCACGTAGGCAATGTTCATCTCGCCCAGGGTGTTCAAGTTTAAATTGTATAGAAGATTGAACGCACGAGCCACCAGCACACATATGGCAGCACTCGACGACAGTCCGCTCTTGATGGGTAAGGTCATATCGGTAATCTTGATGCGCACACCACCAACCTTGTACCACTCAAGCATATAGGAAGCCACACCAGCACAATAGCAGAAGAACGAACCGCTCTTTGCGATGCGTTTCAGTTCCTGCTCGTCCATTCGGCAGGCAAAGTCTTGCCACTCGCCAGTCAACTCCGATGCCGTGCTTTGCACTTCAAATAAGGAAGACTTATCAACTTCAGCATAAATGCCCTGCTCAATGCCAGTCACGATGGCAGCACCAGGGGCAATATCGGCATTCATTGTACGATAGTGACCGGCCCAGTCGGTGTGTTCACCAAAAAGGCATAGACGTCCAGGAACAAATAATTTTATCATATTGTTTTAATATTTAGTTGTTTTGTATGCAAAGTTACAACAAAAAATGAAATTATCGACAAAAAATTTGGTCAATTTCTCAAAATTACTTATTTTTGCAGCCGAAATAATAAATAATAACTACGAACAATTAAATTTTATTGCCTATCGACGTGAGATTTTACTTAATTTAAAACAAAGGTTAAGTATGAAGAATTTCAACAGTATGTCCGACGAAGCGTTGGCACTACTTTACGTTGAAGGAAATGACAAAGCGTTCGATGAGTTATTATCACGTACGCAAGACAAGTTGTTTACCTATATCATGTTCGTTGTCCGCGACCATGATACTGCCGACGACATATTTCAAGAGACCTTCGTCAAGGTAATTACCAAGTTACAGGAAGGTAAATACACCGACTCAGGAAAGTTCTCGTTTTGGCTGACCCGCATAGCTCATAACGTCATCATGGACTGGTATCGCGCCCAGAAGAACGAGCACATTGTAGAGCCGACGGAGGACAACGACCTCTCGAACCTAAAAGGTCTGTCGGTACTCGACACGTTTCGAGAGAACGAGATTGTGAACGAGCAGATACTAAGCGACGTACGAAAGATGATGAATGCGCTGCCAGCCCCACAACGCGAGGTAGTGTACATGCGTTTCTATCAGCAGTTATCGTTCAAAGAGATTGCCGAAATGACGGGTGTCAGCATCAACACGTCGCTGGGCCGCATGCGATACGCACTGATGAATCTGCGTAAAATGGCCAAAGTGCACAACATAGAACTGGCCTTACAAGCATAGTATCTTATTCATTCAGAACGCCCCTAACATCTTTTTAAGCGAAAGGTGTCAGGGGCGGTCTGGATAAAAGACATTAGAGGCAGCGCAGTTCGTGGATGGTTTGCTCCGGATGCGGACTCTTGAACACGTAGCTACCACTGACCAACACGTCGACACCGGCCTGAACCAAGCGTGGAGCTGTCTCGCCTTGCACGCCACCATCTACCTCGATGAGCGCCTTGCTGCCACTCTCGTCAATCAACTTGCGCAGCCGCTTTGCCTTTGCGATGGTATTCTCAATGAACTTTTGCCCGCCGAAGCCTGGGTTCACGCTCATGAGCAGCACCATGTCAACGTCCTGTATGATGTCTTCAAGCATGGCGACAGGCGTCGACGGATTAAGCGTCACACCTGCTTTCATGCCCGCTGCATGGATTTCTTGAACCGTACGATGCAGATGACAGCATGCTTCGACATGAACATTCATCATCATAGCGCCCAATCGAGCCGTCTGTTCAATGTAGCGTTCTGGGTTCACGATCATATAGTGCACGTCGAGCGGTTTCTTGCAAACGGGCGCAACGGCCTCAAGCACAGAGAAACCAAAGGATATATTGGGAACGAACGTGCCATCCATCACATCCAAATGAAGCCAGTCGGCCTCACTTCGGTTAATCATTTGAATCTCGTCGTCGAGATGCAGGAAGTCGGCAGCGAGCAACGAAGGGGAAACAAGAGTTGCCATTCTGTTACTTTGTTGTTAGTTCAGGCAGTAAGCCTGCGTCTTTGCCACGCGATAGGTGCGGGCGAATTGTTTGATAAATTCGAGCGTCTTCTCGCTCGGTGTCATTTCTTCACGAGTAAAAATGTGCATAGGCTATTGCGTTTTATGAGTTTTATTATTGAAACGCAGCCATCTGCATTTTATTATATTACCTGAGGGAATAATTTTCAATTTCTTTCATTCCGTTCAGAAAAGCCTGGGCATCCATGCGCTTCTTGCCTGCCAGCTGCAGCTCGTCTATCTGCAACAGCTGGTCGGAAGCCGAGACATAGAGGTGGTGCTTGTCGGCACTGAGGCTCCCTACCCCTCCACGGGAGGGCTGGCCTGTCTTTGTCGTTCTGAACACCTTGAGCACCGTAGTCTTTCCGTCGGGTGCCACCAGCGTGGTCCATGCTCCAGGATACGGACTCAGGCCACGTACAAAGTCGTAGACTTGCTTGGCCGGCTGACTCCAATTGATTTCGCAGGTTTCCTTGAATATCTTCGGTGCAGCCTTCAGCGAGGTTTCTGCAGGCTGAGGTATGCTATCGGGATGTCCATCGGCGGCAACAATTCGCTGGAGCGTCTGAAGACAGATGTCGGCGCCTAAGTGCATCAGCCCGTCATAGACATATTCCACATCGGCCGTATCCGGTATGTCGAAAGGCAACTGCATGATGATGCGACCCGTATCGATGTCGTGGTCCAGGAAGAAGGTGGTGACGCCCGTCTTTGTCTCGCCGTTAATGACGGCCCAGTTGATGGGAGCTGCACCACGATACTGCGGCAACAGGGCTGCATGCACGTTGAACGTGCCATACTCGGGCATGGCCCATACCACCTCTGGCAGCATGCGGAATGCCACAACCACTTGCAGGTTGGCGTGATAGCTGCGCAGTTGCTCGACAAACGTGGGGTCTTTCATCTTCTCAGGCTGCAATACGGGTATCCCTTTCTGCAGCGCATACTGCTTCACAGCCGAAGGCTGCAACACGCTGGCGTGCCTGCCCACGGGTTTGTCGGGCTGCGTCACCACAGCTACGACATGATAGTCGTTCTCGACAAGTGCACGCAGCGTCTCGACAGCAAACTCGGGCGTGCCCATAAACACTATTCTCAGGTCTTCTTTTTGCATGTTTTCTTAATTGTTAGTCCTCACTCATGTCGGCCACCATCTTGCGGTACTGCATGTAGAGCCTCTGGCGCGAGATGTAGCCCTTCATGTGATTGTCGACGTCGATAACGGGCAACCAGTCGGCATGCGTCAGCTCGAAAGTCTTCATGACGCTGGCCATGGGCTCCTGCTCTCCAAGTGTCGCGGCTGGTTCCTGCATGAGTTGCGAAGCGGTGAAATGGTGGTAGAGTTCAGTGCGGAACATGATGTGACGTATCTTGGTGATGTTGATTTCGCCTAAGAGTGTGCCTGCGGCATCGAGCACGGGAATGACGCTGCCGCGTGAACTACTGATTTTGTGGATTATCTGTCCTAAATCCATATCGGGCTCAACGGCCATGTAGTCGCGTTCAATGACCGAGTCGAGGTTCATCAACGTGAGCACAGCGTGGTCGGTGTGGTGGGTAATGAGTTTTCCTTCCTTGGCCAGGCGTGCACCGTAGATGCTGTGCGGCTCAAAGATGATGATGGTCAGATAAGCGCACGAGGATACTATCATGAGCGGAAGGAACAGGTCGTAGCCTCCCGTCAGCTCGGCAATGAGGAAGATGCCCGTGAGTGGGGCATGCATCACGCCCGACATGACACCAGCCATGCCCATGAGTGCAAAGTTCTTTTCTGGCACATAAACCCCTATCCCATGCATGTTCCACAGGCGGGAGAAGAGGAAGCCGGAGAAGCAGCCCACGAACAGGCTCGGAGCAAAGGTACCGCCACAACCTCCACCTCCATTGGTGGCCGAAGTGGCAAACACCTTCGTCAACAGGACGAGTGCGATGTAGGGTATGAGCATTTTGCTCTGACCCGAGAAGAGCGAATTGTTCAGAATCTGGTCCCAGTCGGCCTCGCTCTTTCCGTTGAGCAACAGATTGATGGAGTTATAACCTTCGCCAAAGAGTGCAGGGAAAAGGAAAATGAGCAAACTAAGCACCAGCCCACCCATGACAAGCTTCACGTGAGGTTTGTTGTCAAACCGCGCAAAGATGCTCTCGCAGAAGCTCATGGTGCGAATGAAATAAAGGCTCACCAGACCGCAGAAGATGCCCAGAAGGATGCAGGCCGGCACGCGTTCCACCGTCCAGTTGTTGTCGAGATGAAACGTGAAAAGAGCTGCATCGCCACTGAAGAGATAAGTGAAGCAGGTGGCCGTGACACACGAGACGAGTATAGGCATGAGCGAAGCCATCGTCAGATCAATCATCAGCACCTCGATGGTGAACACCAGACCTGCTATCGGAGCCTTGAAGATGCCAGCAATAGCACCGGCAGCGCCGCAGCCCACAAGCAGCATCAACGTACGGCTGTCCATATGGAACAGCTTGCCCAGGTTCGAGCCGATGGCCGAACCAGTGAGCACAATGGGCGCCTCGGCTCCCACCGAACCGCCGAAGCCGATAGTGATGGCCGACGCAATGACCGACGACCACGTGTTGTGAGTACGCAGTCGCGAGCGGTTTGAGCTGATGGCGTAGAGTATGCGGGTGATGCCGTGCGAAATGTTGTCCTTCACAATATAGCGCACGAAGAGTGAAGTCAGGTAGATGCCCACTACAGGATATACCAAGTAGAGCCAGTTGTAGCTGCGGGCGTTAAAGGAGCCCGTCAGCAGTGCCACTATTTGATTGATAATCCAGTGGAGCGTAAAGGCGGCAACAGCCGAGAAGAGACCCACGAAAAAGGCAAGTATGAGCACGAACATACGTTCGCTCACGTGCTTCACCCGCCAGTTGTGCACCTTTTCTATCCAGGAAAGCCGTTCCGTTTCCGTCGTTGTATCATTCATGCCTGCAAAGTTACTGTTATTTTCTGAAACAAGCAAGGAAAAAAAACAAAAAAACCGGCACCCTCGAGGAATGCCGGCGCTGAATGATAAATAATTGTCTTTGTTCTTTTACTTCAGACCACGGTTCTGAAGCGTCACATTGAGCAGCATCAGATACTTGCGATACTGAGCATGGTCAAGGATATAGCGCATGTAGCGAACGTCCTTCTTCACAGCCACATCAACCAGAGCCTCGCGCTCATCCTTGTTGGCCTGTGCTGCCAGCATCATGTCCTGGCAGAAGGTGTTGTGAATCTCCTCGACAGCATCCATCTGGTCTGCATTCAGGTCGAGTGCTACTGCCAACTTGCGGTAGTTCACGGTCATGTCGTAAGCTTCAACGTTGTTGGTGCTCTTAGCTTCTTCATTCTCTGCGTGTGCCATGGTCAGGGTGAGCATGGCTACTACCATCATAAACAATCTTTTCATTTCTTTTACCCTTTCTTTTTCTTTACTCGGGGCTTGAGTTATCCTTTTGTCTGTGTTTTCGCCCCTACTTTTATTAATAATGTTATCCTGTCGCAAGCCCCTTTCAGAACTTTTGACGGTGCAAAGTTACGACGTTTTATGCATCCGGCAATACATTTTGATGGTTTTGTGTGCGCAAACAGGTGTTTTGTTGATGCAGGTCAAATAATGCTTCGTAATGTGTTTTTTTAATCATTTTGCCTTAAACCAGGGATTAATTCAAATAAAATTAGTACCTTTGCAAACCTATTTATATTAATAAAGAACGAAAAATGGATAAAGCACAGAACAAGTATCTGTCGGTAAGCTATCAGCTCTACACGATAGACGGAGAACAAAAGAACCTCGTTGAGCAGACCCAGCAGGGCAAGCCTTTCATATTCATCAGCGGTTTTGGCGTGTCGCTCGACGCTTTCGAGCAGCACATCGTGGGCCTACAGCCGGGCGAGAAGTTTGATTTCACCGTACAGCCTGCAGAAGCTTTTGGCGAATACGACGAGCAAGGCGTGCACAAAATGACGCGCGAGGCCTTCTCTATCAACGGCCACTTCGACCATGAACACATCTTCGAGGGAGCCGTCATCACAATGATGGACGAAGAGGAGCATCGCTTCATGGCACGCGTAGCCGAGGTGACCGACGACCACGTGACCATCGACACCAACCACCCGCTGGCAGGCGAGACGCTGCAGTTCACCGGAGTAGTACTCGAGAACCGCGAGGCCACGGCTGCCGAAATACAGCACATGCTGAACCACCTGAGCGGCGAGGGATGCGGTTGCGGATGCGACGAGTGCGAAGGTCACGACCACGAGCACGGCAACGGCTGCGGATGTGGGCACTGCCACTAAGATTACTACTTTGAACACAAACAACTGAAAGACTATGCGCAACACGTTTGGAACTCTTTTCACGCTGACCACCTTCGGCGAAAGCCACGGCCCAGCCATCGGTGGTGTGGTCGACGGCATGCCCGCTGGCGTAGAAATAGACTTAGACTTCATTCAGAGCGAGCTCAACCGGAGGCGTCCGGGACAAAGCAGCATCACCACCGCACGACAGGAAGCCGACAAAGTGGAACTGCTGAGCGGTGTGTTCGAGGGACGCTCAACGGGTTGTCCCATAGGCTTCGTGGTGCACAATAAGGACCAGCACTCGCAGGACTATGAGAACATGCGCTGCCTGTTCCGCCCATCGCATGCCGACTATACCTATTATAGTAAGTATGGTGTGCGCGATCATCGGGGCGGCGGACGCTCATCGGCCCGTATCACCATTAGCCGCGTTGTGGCAGGAGCCCTGGCTAAACTGGCACTGCGACAGATGGGCATCAGCATCCAGGCCTACACTTCGCAAGTAGGAAACATCGCCCTGAGCCATGACTATAGCCATTACGACCTGTCGCTGGCAGAACAAAATGCCGTGCGATGCCCCGACCCTGACAAGGCACGGCAGATGGAAGAACTCATCGAGCAGGTGAAGAGTGAGGGCGACACCATTGGCGGCATCATCAGCTGCGTGGTGAAAGGATGTCCGGCGGGCATAGGAGAACCTGAGTTCGGCAAGCTGCACGCACAGTTAGGAGCTGCCATGCTCAGCATCAATGCCGTGAAGGGCTTCGAATATGGCGAAGGCTTCAACGGCGTTACAGCCCGCGGTTCCGAACAAAACGACGTCTTCAGTTCCAGCGAGGGGCGCATCACTACCCTATCGAATCACAGCGGAGGCATACAGGGCGGCATTTCCAACGGACAGGACATCTACTTCCGTGTTGCCTTCAAGCCTGTAGCCACCTTGCTGCAGGAGCAGCAGACCATCGACATAGAAGGAAACGAAACAAAACTGACAGCGCGCGGACGCCACGACCCATGCGTTCTTCCAAGGGCGGTTCCTGTGGTCGAAGCGATGGCTGCCATGACTATTTTAGACTTAATTCAAGTTGGAATGGCGGCTAAATATGCAAATTTGCAAGAATAGTGAAAAAAAATTCGACAAAAGCTTGGTCGTTTCAATTATTCTTCGTACCTTTGCAAATGCTAGGAGGGGTTTGTGAAAATCCCGAGAAGCTTTAGTTAAGTCTAGTTTAGTTTTTGTGTTGGTTGAGGGCTGGCGATTGCCAGCCCTCAAATGTTTTCTGTTAGTCCATAAGAAAATCCCCTCCTGACGGTCAGGAGGGGATGTGAGAAGTCTTGCAGCGACCCTTTTGAGGGTCGGAAAAGACACCGTTTAGAACGTGTAGCCGAGCGTAAGCAGCACCTGATGGCGCTTGTTTGATACGCTCACCTCGTTGGCAACGTTGTCGTCGAGCTGCGTGTCGTTGTCAAGATAGTTCATGAAAGGCATGAACTTACCCTTCTGTGTAGCGTACTGATAGGCAGCCGAGATGTTGAGCTTACCAATGTTGTAGCCCACGCCACAGGTGATGCGATGCGTGGCATCCCAGTTGGTATAGTCGGTAGCCGAGCTATAGTAGCTGCCGTCGGAGTCGAGTGTGCCATCCTTGAAGGCGCCATCCTTATACATCGGAGTGACGTAGTTGTAGCCCAGACGCACAGCCAGCGCAGGATCGGGTTTCAGCTCGGCACCCACCTTCAGCGTAGCAACGCCTTTCAGCGACTGCTCCGTGTGGCGGTTCATCACTTCGTCGCTCTTGCTCTCTTCGTAAGTGTCCCATCCATCGCTGTATGAATCGGTAATGTAGCGGGTGTCCAGGCTGCCGTAGTCGGCATAGTCGAAGCCGGCGCCGAGGGCGAGATAGTTGCCCACCGTATGGCCTACAGAGAGTCCGAACTTCCAGGGCGTGTAGAGCTTGAACTTGTACGACTCGGTGTTCCAGGCCGTTCCGCCATTATCCGACAAGGTGGTGTAGTTGCTGGTGGTCAGCTTGTAGAACGTCGGCGTGGCAACAGAGAGGCCGATGCGGAAGGGCGACTCCTCGAGCGGACGGAAGATGATACCGGCCTTGATGTCGGCTCCGGTTCCGGAAATATCGCGGTCGTCGGCCACCAAGATATTATTATTGTTGGCATACGTCTCGTAGTACTCGCCGTAGTGCGTGTAGTGCACATCGTGGATGCCAATGGTCAAGCCCAGATAGACGCGGTTGTTGATGTTACCGCTGATGTTAAAGTCGTACTCACCCACGTAGCCCGTGTGCGAACGGTCTAACGTGTAGCCTTGAGCCGGGTCGTAGTACCAAGTGTTCTGTCCCTCATCATAGTTGATGCCACGCGCATAGATATCATCGAGCTGGTTGCACGAGATATAGGGCTCATTGAAGATGGGACGGCCCTGGTTGTCGGCCGGGAAGGCCAGTCCGTTCTTCTGCTTGGCATAGGTCAGCTTGTTCTGCGAAGCATTGTTCAAGCCGTCGGCAGCCGAAAGGATGTAGTTGAAGTTGCGACTCTTATGATAGTTGAACGCAAAGTTGACGAAACTCGTGGGGCTGGTGCGCGTCGTGACGACGAAACCCAGCTGGTCGAAGCTCATTTTGGTCTTGCTGGCCGACGAGAAACTGGCAGCATCTTCCTGGCTGACCACGCCGAAGGAGAGCGATGCCGACGATTTGCGGAAGAGTCCGATGCCTGCCGGGTTGGTGCCGATGGTCGAGATGTCGGCGCCGAGGGCATCCATAGCTCCGCCCATGCCCACGTAGCGGGCCGTACCGTTCAGGTCTTCGCCTGCGATTTTTGCGTTCTCGTAAGTCTCCTGAGCCAGCGCCGGCACAGCAGCCAGCGACATAGCTATCATATAGATGTATTTCTTCATTGTCGTAAACTTATTATATGTAAAACAATCTTTTCGTTATTTACCGTGAGAGGCATTAACGGCGTCCGCTTCCGAAGCCACCGCCTCCGCCGCTACGTGCGCCGCCACCGCTGGAGCGCGAGCCGCCGAAGGAACCACCGCCCGACGAGCTGGAACCTACACTGGAACCCGATGAGCGCGAGCTGCTCACACTGCTGCCGCTGGAAGAGCCGCCAAAGTTGCCGTAGGAATTACTGTATGTGCCCGACGTACGCGAGGCTGTACGCGAGGCAGAGCGGTTGCTGGTCGACGAGAAGCTGCCGCTGCGGTTGCTGTTGTTGATGCGCGAGCCGCCGAAGGTGCCAGCTGAGTAGGTCGAAGAGCGCCCGTTGCTGATGCCACGGTTGCCAACGCCAGACACCGAGCCGTGGTTGCGGGTGCCAGGATAGCGGCTGTAGTGGGCATAGCTGCCGCCAACGCCACCGTAGTAGTAGCCGCCATAGTAGTACCTGGGATAATAATAGTAGGGATAGCCCCAATAGTAGCCCGAGTAGCCATAGTACCAGGGGTCGTACCATCCGTAGTACCAAAGATCGTACCATCCGTCATACCAGGGGTAGTAGGGCGACCAGTACCAAGGCGAATGCCAGTGCCACGCATCGTTCTGACCGGCAGCGTAGCCCGACCAGTAGGAGCCTGCAGGCTCATAACCCTCGTAGCGCTCCATGCGGCGGGTCAGTCCGAAGTCGCCCAACGAGTCGGGATATACGCCCTGAACGGCCGAGAAGTCGATGATATCAGAGAGCGTGTCGCCAGGAATCACCTGGTATGCGCTTCCATGACGGTTGTATTCATCGATGCTCCGGTTAGACCCAGAATAGTATGTATCGCGGGGAACACCATAAGTAGCCTTTGCCTTCGCCACGTTGCTCTTCGTGGGAACAAAGTACATGTCATCATCTTGTGCCAGCATCGAGAGCGGCATGGCTCCCAGAACTACTGATAGTAAAAACCACTTTTTCATTGTTTATCTCCTTTTTGTTTATTTGTTCACGATGCAAAAATACTACATATTTTACTGCAAAATTAAGGAAAAACCCTAAAACATAGTAGGATTTCCCCTATTTTTTTTAATTTTGCACTATATTTTAACTAAAGTATGAAGTATTACGAAGTGTTTTTCAGCATCAAGGCCCCTGCAGAACTGATGGGCGATGCCTGCGATATGGTGGCCGCACTGGCCGGAGAGACTGGTTTCGAAACCTTTGAAGAGACTGAAGGAGGGCTGAAGGGCTACGTGCAGCAGACGCTCTTCAGCGAGCCGGAGCTGCAACAGGTGCTCGGCAACTTTCCCTTCGAGGGCGTCAGCGTGACTTTCAGCGCAAAGGAAGCTGAGGACAAGGACTGGAACGAACAGTGGGAGCAAGAGGGATTCGAGCCGATTGTGGTCGACGGAAAATGCGTGATTCACGATGGGAGACACATGCTTTCGCCAGCAGAAGCTGAGAACCTGACAGATGCGAAGCAGATAGAAATAGACGCCAAGCTGGCCTTCGGCACGGGCAATCACGAGACGACGCGCATGATTGTGAGCACCCTGCTCGGCATGGAGCTGCGCAACAAGACGGTGCTCGACTGTGGTTGCGGAACGGGCATCCTGGGCATCGTGGCCCTCAGCTGCGGAGCCTGTCATTGCACGGGCTACGACATTGACGAATGGAGTGCCGACAACGCGCGCCACAATGCCGTCATCAACCGCGTGGACGACCGCTTCACCGCTCTCTTGGGCGACGCTACCCTACTCGACGACATTGCAGAACGCTTCGACATCGTGATGGCCAACATCAACCGAAACATACTGCTGGCCGACATGCCGCGCTTCCGCCAACACATGAAAGAGGGCGGTTTGCTCATACTGAGCGGTTTCTACACCAGCGACGTTGCCCTGCTGCAGGAGAAAGCCGAAGCACTGGGGCTGCACGCCAGCGCAACGCTCTCCGACCACGACTGGGCCTGCCTGGTGCTGTCGTAGCACCTGCTACTCGATGCTCTTCATCAGGAAGTCAACGGCTCCATTGACGCCGAACTTCCTCACGTTGAGCGTGATATCATAGTTTCGGGCGTCCTGCCAGTCGCTGCCGGTGAAGGTCTTGGTGTAGAGTTCGCGCGAGTAGTCGTTGTCAACAATCATTGCAGCAGCATCGCTCTCGCTGATGTCGTACTTGCGGGCGATGCGCTGCTTGCGACAATCTACGTCGGCATGGATGAAGATTTTCAGCGTATTGGCATGGTTGCGGAAAATATGGAAGCCACAGCGGCCAACGATGACGCACGACTCCTGGCTGGCTATCTGGCGTATAACCTGCGCCTGAGCGTCGAAAAGCTTATGCGACGTCTGGTCGAGTTCCATCCCGTTATACTCGGCACCGGCCATGTACTGGCGGTAGAAGTTGGTGAAATCGTCGCGCCACAGCGGATTTCTTGATTCAATTTTCTCCACTGCATCTTCCACAACACATATTTTCCGCGCCACTTCATTCAGGATTTGCTTGTCGAGCAGCTTCACGTTCAAACGCCGTGCGAGCTCGGCTCCAATCTCATGTCCGCCTGTTCCGAACTGGCGGCTGATGGTAATCACGAATTTCTCCTCCCTGTTCATAAGCGTTAGATTTTTAGTTGTTGTTTTATTATGATGCAGCAAAGATAATAAAAAAACCGAAACGACCAAACGTTTCGGCTCTTTTATTTCTGCGACCCGGTAGTACGCGACCCTCGACCCGTTAGTAAGAGGCTCACGAAGTGCCGGTAAGAGACCCTCGAAGTGCCGGTAAGAGACCCTCGAAGTGCCGGTAAGAGGCCCTCGAAGTGCCGCATAGAGGTCGCCCCCTGTACCTATCCGTTCATCGACATGAGGAACTCCTCGTTGTTGCGGCTCGTCACGAGGCGATCGCGAACGGTATTCATGGCCTCGATGGGGTTCATCTCGGCAATGAACTTGCGGATAATCCACATGCGGTTCAGCGTAGTCTGATCCTGCAGCAGGTCGTCGCGACGTGTCGACGACTGCACCAGATTGAGTGCAGGGAACACGCGCTTGTTCGAGAGCATGCGATCCAGCTGGATTTCGCTGTTGCCCGTACCCTTGAACTCCTCGAAGATGACCTCATCCATCTTCGAACCCGTGTCGACAAGTGCCGTAGCAATGATGGTGAGCGAGCCGCCGTTCTCGATGTTGCGCGCAGCACCGAAGAAGCGCTTGGGCTTCTGAAGGGCATTGGCGTCGACACCACCGGTGAGCACTTTGCCGCTGGCGGGGCTGACCGTATTGTAGGCACGGGCCAGGCGGGTGATGCTATCAAGGAAGATCACCACGTCATGTCCGCACTCCACCATGCGCTTAGCCTTCTCCAGAACGATGCCGGCAATCTTCACGTGCCGGTCGGCAGGCTCGTCGAAAGTCGAGGCAATGACCTCGGCATTCACGGTTCGGCTCATGTCGGTCACCTCCTCGGGGCGCTCGTCGATGAGCAGCATCATGATGTAAGCCTCGGGATGGTTGGCGGCAATAGCGTTGGCAATGTCCTTCATCAGGATGGTCTTACCCGTCTTGGGCTGTGCCACAATCAGTGCACGCTGGCCCTTACCGATAGGCGAGAACAGGTCGACGATGCGCGTCGAGGGATTTGTCGTGGCGGGATTGCCGCAGAGGTTGAACTTCTCTTCGGGGAAGAGTGGCGTGAGATGCTCGAAGCTCACACGGTCGCGCACCTCGGCGGGGTTTCTGCCGTTTATCATGTTGACCGTCGACATGGCGAAATACTTCTCGTTGTCGTGCGGCGGACGCACGGTGCAGTCGACCACATCGCCCGTCTTCAGGCCATATTTCTTGATTTGCTGGGGCGACACATAGATGTCGTCGGGCGACGAAAGGTAGTTGTAGTCGCTGCTACGCAGGAATCCGTAGCCGTCTTGCAGCACCTCGAGCACGCCGTTGCCGGTGATGATGTCGCCAAAGTCGAAGTGATCGCCACCCGTAGCAGCCACGGGAGCAGGCTGGAAGGCGGGCTCGGCCTGCGGCTGAACGACGGGACGGTCGAAGATGTCGAGCGTAGGAATGGCAGCCTGGTCTTCAATCGGCAGGTCGACGATGGTGATGAAATCAGTACCGTCGCCCGGGTCTCCCTCCCACACGTCGTCGTAGTCGGCTGCCTCATAGTCGCTCTCTACCGTCTCCTGCACCTGGGGTTCCTGCTGGCGGCGCTGTGCAATCTTGGCCTGCAGCTGCTCCAACAGCTCGGGCTGGGGTGTTTCCTCGGCAGTTGCTACCTCACTATCGGCATCAGCCTCGGGCACGAATTCAGGCTGAGCGTCGGCCTCGGCCTGTGCCTGCTGCTCGGCAGCCAGCTGCTCAGCCTCGGCTTTCTTGGCTTCGGCCTCGGCAATGGCAGCCAGCTCGGCCTTCGACTTGCGTCCGCGACGCTTCGGAGCCGGTGCTTCCTGCACCTCGGCAGGAGCCTCTTCGGGTGCTGCAGCCTCGGTGGCCTCCTGGCTATCGGCAGGTAAGTCGCCAAACAGGCTTGGTGCCTCGACGGGCTTTCCCGAGCGCAGCTTCACGTCGAAGTTCTCGCCCTCTTTTCCGTTGACGGTATAAACTCGGTCTGTATCTTTTTTGGTTATTCTGGTACGCTTGCGCTTGGCAGCAGGATTGGCGGCCACGTCCTCGGCAGCCTTGTCGAGAATAGCGTAGATAACCTTCTCAAGTTCGTCGTCCTGAGATACTTTCACGCCCAGTTCAGCTGCGATGGACAGCAGCTGGCCGGGTTCCATCTTCTCTAATTGGTCTTTTGTATACATTACTATAAGAGTATAATAATAGCTTTTGCTTTGATTTGTGGATATGGAAATTTCAGGTAGATACGTTTCACGAATGGAAACGCCTTTGAAAAATTCGGGTGCAAAGGTACGAAAATAAAATGAAAAAAGAAAGGATTGAAGAATTGAAGCCTTATCTCTTAACGATAATTAACCAACTTCAATTCGTCAATCCTTGGTCTGTAGTATGTGGGCTTAGTCCTTCTTCAACGGCACGAGCACGCTGAAGGTAGAACCTTCGCCGAGCGTAGAGTCGACAGTTACGCTGCCTCCTATCTTGTGGGCGAAGTCGGCACAGAGCTGCAAGCCCAGTCCGCTACCCTCTTCGCCACCCGTTCCATAGGTGGTCTCGCCTTTCTTGAAGAGGTTTCCGAGTCGTTCGGGCGAGATACCCACACCATGGTCGCGCACGCTGATCTTGGCGTAGTCGCCCTCGGGCTGCATGATGATGTCGATGGACGACTCTTCGGGCGAGAACTTGATGGCGTTCGACATGAGGTTTCTGACAATGGTCTTCAGCATATCATTGTCGGCACGCACCACCAGCGGAGCGTCGGTAGCACTGTAGTTCAGCTTGATGTGCTTCGTCGAGGCTATCATCGTGAAGATGTCGACCACACCCGGTATGATGTCGTTGAGGTCTAAGTCCTGCATCACCACGGTCAGGCGTCCGGTCTGGCTCTTTGTCCACTTGAGCAGATTGTCGAGCAGGTCGTGCACTTCTTCCGATTCGCGGTTGGCATTGTCGAGCAGGTCGAACAGTTCCTGACCTACCGACTCGGGCGTAACAGCCGACACCACCAGGTTGAGCACCATTCTGATGCTGGCCATGGGCGAACGCAGGTCGTGGGCAATGACAGAGTACATCTTGTCGCGATTGCCTATCGTCTGGCGCAGCTCCTCGTTCTGCTGCTGAATGAGTCGCTTGGCTGCAACGAGCGTAATCTGGTGCATGACGCGCACCAAGAGTTCTTCTTTGTTGAAGGGTTTGGTCAGGAAGTCGTTGGCTCCCACCTTGAAGCCGTGAACGAGGTCGCTGGGGTTGTTGAGAGCCGTAAGGAAGATGATGGGAATATCGCGCGTAGCCGGGTCTTTCTTTAAGATGACAGCCGTGTCGAATCCCGAGATGTCGGGCATCATGACGTCGAGCAGTATCAAATCAGGCTTTTCGTTCTTGGCTTGCTCAATGCACATTTTGCCACTGTTAGCCGTACAAACCTGGTATCTCTCATTCGACAGCAGTATCTTGAGCAACAACACGTTGCTGACCACGTCGTCGACAATGAGAATCTTATACTCGCTGCGGTTTATCTTTGACTCTAAAAGCTCTTCTTGTTCCATTCAAATAATTACTTTTTTTCTGAGTGCAAATATAATGCTTTTCTTTGAAACAGCCAAGAATTATGATAGATTTCTTGCATTTTAGCCCCTTTTGCCACGCGAAAACGGCTTCACTACACAAAGAATGGGCCTGAACGATGCGTTCAGACCCATTCCACAAATAGTGTTCAAGTCAATAAATTAGAAGCTGACTCCGGGGAGTTCCAGCCACTTCACGTAGCAGAAGTCCTGACGGTGAGGCAGGTCCTTGTTCTTGGGATACATGCGCACGGCGCTCTTGTACTCGCCAGCCTGGTTAGGAGCATGCGTTGCCTCGAAGGTGTAGTTGTTGCCATCCTTGCCGACCATCTTGAGCGGTTCGATGCTGTAGATACGGTCCTCGCCGTTTTTATCGGTGAAGACATTGATCTTCTCAAGTCCTACGACATCTTCGAGCCCCTGCTCGTCAATCACATAGCGGAGTGTATACTTCGTGCCGGTCTCAAGACCTGTTGTGGGAATGTCCCACTCGCTCGACACAACATGTATGCCATCCCAGCGTTCTGCGACCAATTCCTTCCAGAGAGCGATGTCCTTGGCAAGCTGGTTGTTGTTCTTCGAGATTTCCTTGAAGCGCTTTGCCTCCTTGTTGTAGAACTTCTCATAGTAGTCGTCGAGCTGACGCTTCATGGTGTAGTGAGGTGCAATCTGTGCGATAGAGTTCTTGATGACCTTGATCCAGCCCTCGCTGATGCCCTTCTTGTTCTTCTTGTAGTAGAGGGGAACGATCTCGTTCTCAAGGAGCGAGTAGATGGTAGCTGCGTCGAGCTGGTCCTGATAGCCCTGATTCTGGTAGGTGCGCTTCTCGGTGAGTGCCCATCCGGCACCCTCGCGATAGCCCTCAAGCCACCATCCGTCCTTCACTGAGAGGTTGACGACACCGTTCATCTCGGCCTTCTCGCCCGATGTGCCTGAAGCCTCAAGCGGACGCGTAGGCGTGTTCATCCAGATGTCGACACCGCTCACGAGGCGGCGTGCGAGCAGGAAGTCATAGTCCTCGAGGAAGATGATCTTGCCGAGGAACTCCGGACGCTGCGAAATCTCAAAGATACGCTTGATGAGTCCCTGTCCGGCTCCGTCGGCGGGGTGAGCCTTACCTGCGAAGAGGAAGATGACGGGATGCTCCGGATCATTGACAATCTTTGAGAGACGGGCTTCATCGGTGAAGAGCAGGTGTGCACGCTTGTAGGTGGCGAAGCGGCGGCAGAAGCCAATGACGAGAGCATTGGGATTCATCTTTTCCAACAGGCTGACCACTCGCGAGGGATCACCTTGGTTCTTCAACCATGTCTCGCGGAACTGTTCCTTGATGTAGTCGAAGAGCTTCTGCTTGAGTGCCATGCGTGTAGCCCAGATTTCCTCGTCGGGCACGTTGTAGATGGCTTCCCATATCTTCTGGTTCGACTCGTCGAGCATGAAGCTCTTGTCGAAGTACTTCTCGTAGAGCTTGCGCCACTCAGTGGCTGCCCATGTGGGATAGTGTACGCCGTTGGTGACGTAACCCACGTGGTTCTCTTCGGGGAAGTAGCCTTTCCATATGTCAGCGAACATCTTCTGGCTGACCCATCCGTGGAGTTTCGACACACCGTTGACCTCCTGGCAGGTGTTGCAGGCGAAGGTGCTCATGCAGAACTTCTCGCTGTGGTCGTCGGGGTTGGTGCGTCCCATGCCGATGAACTCGTCCCATGTGATGCCGAGCTTCTGGGGATAGCCGCCCATGTACTTGCCGAAGAGTCCCTCGTCGAAGTAGTCGTGGCCGGCAGGCACGGGTGTGTGAACGGTGTAGAGGCCGCTGGCGCGCACCAGCTCCATGGCCTGGTTGAACGTCAGTCCTTCATCGATATAGTCGCAGAGGCGCTGCAGGTTGCAGAGCGCAGCGTGTCCTTCGTTGCAATGATAGATTTCCTTCTTGATGCCGAGCTTCTTCAGGGTGAGCACGCCGCCGATGCCGAGCAGTATTTCCTGCTTCAGGCGGTTCTCCCAGTCGCCGCCGTAGAGGCTGTGGGTGATGGGCTTGTCGAACTCTGAGTTCATTTCGTTGTCGGTGTCAAGCAGATAGAGCTTGATGCGGCCCACGTTGACACGCCAGATGTAGGCATGTACGGTGTAGTTCATATAGGGCACGTCGACCACCATGGGGTTTCCGTCCTTGTCGAGCTGACGCTCAATGGGCAGCGAAGTGAAGTTCTGTGCCTCGTAGTTGGCAATCTGCTGTCCGTCGATGGAAAGGCTCTGCGTGAAGTAGCCGTAGCGATAGAGGAAACCTATGGCGCACATGTCGACGTTAGAGTCGCTGGCCTCCTTGAGGTAGTCGCCAGCGAGCATGCCCAAACCACCGGAGTAGATCTTCAGAGCAGAGTGCATGCCGTACTCCATCGAGAAGTAAGCCACGGACGGACGCTTCTTGTCGGGCTCCACATCCATGTAGGCGCGGAACAGCTCGTAGACTGCCTTGATGCGCTTCATGAGGGTCTTGTCCTTCATGATGGCTTCCTTGCGGGCGTAGGAGAGGCGCTCAAGGAGCATCACGGGATTGTGCTTCACGTCGTGATACAGTTCGGGATCGAGGTCGCGGAAGAGGTCGCGGGCCTCATAGTTCCACACCCACCAGAGGTTGTGTGCAATTTCGTTGAGACATTCAAGCTCTGCAGGAAGCGTCGACTTCACGGTCAGCTGCTTCCACTGGGGAGCATTCACGTAATCAGCTTTAATCTTCATAAATCAATAAATTATTTGTTCTGAATAAGTTTTCGTTCTTCTGCCTTGCGCAGTGCAATGTCGTAGGCCTCATAGTAGTACTTGATGAAGTGGCTCCAGAGGGCTTTCTTCGAGAGGTTGTCGGCCTTTTTCCGGCATTCGTCAATCTGCTTCTGCGTCATGTTCGAGTATTCGGCCACGGTGTCCTTGATGGCATCGGCCACTTCCGAGTAGTTGTAGTCGGTACGGTGTATGACTTCCACGCCGTCGGTCAGTTTGCCCGGATGCCCGAACTCGCTGTTTGCCCAGAGTCCGAAGCCGGCCAGGTCGGTGGTGATGCAGGGCACCTTGAAGGCTATGGCCTCGAGGGGCGTGTAGCCCCAAGGCTCGTAGTACGACGGATAGATGCAGAGATCGTTGCCGAGCACCACGTTGTAGTAGCTCAGGTTGAGTATGCCGTCGTTGCCGTCGAGGTAGCAGGGCAGGAAAATCACCTTCACCTTGTCCTCGTGTCGGTTGTGCATGTCGTAGAACTTCATCATGTTGAGCACGTTGTCGTGGCCCATGTTCTGCAGCCAGTGGGTGATTTGCGGCACCTCGAGCGGGGTGTCGAACGGTCCGCCCTTGGCCAGCCGTTCCTGCAGGTCCTTGCGGGGCTCGCCCACCCATCCGGGCACCACGATGAAGGCCAGCACCTTCTTGTTCAGGTAGCGGTCGCGCAGCAGCCGGTTCATGGCCTCGACGAAGACGTCGATGCCCTTGTTGCGGAACTCATAGCGGCCAGAGGTCGAGACGATGATGGTGTCGTCGTCGAGTTGCTCGCCCAGCAGGGCGTTGGCCACTTCGAGCATCTTGCGGCGTGCCAGCTTGCGCTTGCGGGCGAAGGCTGCTGTCTTGGGCACGAAGCTGTTGTCGAAGCCGTTGGGCAGCACCACGTCGACGGGCTTGTCGAGCAGTTCCACGCACTCGTGGGCGGTGATGTCGCTCACGGTGGTAAAGCAGTCAACGTTCCAGGCCGTCTGCTTCTCGATGGAGTGCTTCGACTGCATGTTCAACTCACCGGCCATCTGGTCGCCGTTGTAGGCAAAGAGGTAGTCGTAGAGTGGCTTCTGGTTGCCTGCAATGCTGCGGCCGATGCTGGTAGCATGGGTGGTGAAGATGGTGGCAATAGCGGGCACTTTATTATTGATGTACAGTGCGCCCAGTCCGCACATCCATTCGTTGGCGTGATAGATGACCTTCTGGCTCTCGTCGAGGCAGAAGTTGTAGTAGCTCTCAACGACAAGCGCTGCGGCATACGAGAACATCGAGGCCTCGTCGTAGTCGCCATAAGCGTGCAGCGAGTCGACGCCGTAGTTCTGCCACAACCAGGTGTAGATTTCGTTTTTCTGCTCGAAATAGGGGTTAAAGTCAACGAGAATTGCGATGGGTTCGCCAGGAATGATCCATCGTCCTACTCTCACTTTCAGCCCCTGTGCTTCAGCCTCCTTGCGCCACGGGGCAAGGAGCTTGCGGTCTTCCCTGAAATAGGGGCTCTCACTATCTTTCCAAAAGTCAGGACCTATGAATATGATTCTATCCTGAAATGCTTCCTGCAGTGTCTTTGCGCGAGAGGAGAGCACGGTGTAAATACCACCCACTTTATTGCATACTTCCCAACTCGACTCAAAGATGTAGTCAGGTCTTAACTTGTCGTTTGCCATTGTTCTCGTTTATAAGCGGCTGCAAAGGTACTTAATTTTTTTGAAAAACACTATGTTTCACGACATATTTTTTCTTTTAATATGCATTTTCTTAACTTTATAGTTGCTTGGCGCACAGGCGTTCCAAGCCGCAACGCTCGCAATGGGGCTTGCGGGCAGTACACACGTAGCGGCCGTGAAGCAGCAGCCAATGGTGGGCGCGGGGAATGTCGGCTTCGGGTATGTGGGCCGTCAGTTCCTGCTCTACCTTGAAGGGGGTGTCGGCCCGCTTCGGCACCAGACCCAGCCGGCGGCTCACGCGAAAGACGTGAGTGTCGACTGCCATCGTGGCACGACCGAAGGCCACGCTCTGCACCACGTTGGCCGTCTTGCGCCCTACGCCCGGCAGGCTGAGCAGTTGGTCCATGTCTGAGGGCACCTCGCCCCCGTAGCGCTCCACCAGTTGGCGGGCCAGGTCTACGAGATGCTGCGCCTTGGCGTTGGGATAGCTCACGCTGCTGATGTAGTCAAGCACCTCACCGGCCTCGGCCTTGGCCATCGAGGCGGCGTCGGGGAAGCGGCGGAAGAGCTCGGGCGTCACCTGGTTGATGCGCTTGTCGGTGCACTGCGCGCTGAGCACGACGGCCACTAACAGCTGAAACACGCTGCCAAATTCGAGCTCGGTGGTCACTTCGGGCATCTGCTGGCGAAAGTAGTCCAGCACTCCTGCATATCGTTCTTTCTTCGTCATAGCGTTCTTTTTTCAGGCCGCAAATTTAATCAATTTCCTGCTAACGGCCAACAAAAACATTCAAAATCTAAACTCACTTGCTGTCTGCGGCAGTTTTCAAAGTACGTCCGAGACGTGGTCGTTGTTCCCCTTTGAGCAGCTCGAAGCGGCGTTTAGGCGTTGCCAGAGACGCTGCTTGTGGGGGACCTGAAGCCTCACCCCTCATATTGGAGTCCCCCATATAGGGGGACGGAAATATAGAGGGGGATGGAGGCTTCGGGAGGGGGCTTGTCTGTTGTCATAACTTGCATACGCTTTAAATGGGTGAATGGCTGCCGCTGCAGGGGCGCTGGCGGAAGCAGTGTCTGTGGGGGACCTGAAGCCTCCCCCTCATATCTAAGTCCCCCTATAAGGGGGGACAGATATAAGAGGGGGGTGAGGCTTCGGGAGGGGGCTTGTTGCTCGGCATTGTTTGCATTCGTTTGATGGGTTTTGTTAATTACTTCGTTTGTGAACATGTTCGCCTGCAAAGATACAAAAAAGGCGCAAAAAACAGCCCCTATATAGGACCTATAATAGGTCCTATATAGGGGAAATAATAATTGATTATCAGGTAGTTACAAAACGAAGCAATTTTTATTGCGCCTCGATGATGTTCAGCATCTTGATGGTGGCCTTGATGGCTGCTTCGGTCTGGTCGGCATCGAGGCCGCGCGTGCGAAGGAGCCTACCGTCGTCGCGCCGCCACGTGATCACCGTCTGCACAAGGGCATCGGTACGACCACCCGGAGGAATGCTCACGGCATAGTTCTCGAGCAGCGGGAAGGTGCGGTCGAGATACTCCTTGTAGATTTTGCGCATGGCCTTGACGAACGCGTCGTACTGGCCGTCGCCCGAAGAGTGGCCCTCATACTGCATGCCGTCGACCTCGACCTTCACGTTGGCCAGCGGCTTCAGACCGTAGGCCAGCGACACCTGATAGCTCACCAGACGCACCTTGTCTTCGGCCACGTCGTGCTTCAGCACGTCGCTCACGATGAAGGGCAGGTCGTCTTGCGTGACGACCTCCTTGCGGTCGCCCAGCTCGGTGATGCGCTTCGTGACGCGCTGCGTCTGCTCGGGCGTCAGTTCCAGCCCCAGCTCCTGCAGGTTGCGGGCAATGTTGGCCTTGCCGCTGGTCTTGCCCAGGGCATACTCGCGCTTGCGTCCGAAGCGCTCGGGCACGAGGGCATTCTGGTAGAGTCCGGCCTTATTGTCGCCGTCGGCATGGACGCCAGCCACCTGGGTGAAGACGTTGTCGCCGATGATGGGCTGGTTAGGGGCAATACTGATGCCGCTATAGCTCTCTACGAGGCGGCTGATGTCGTTCAGACGGTCTTCGCGGATGCCGGTCTTGGCATGGAACTGGTCTTTCAGAATGACCTGCACGCTGCTGAGCGGGGCGTTGCCACAGCGCTCGCCCAGCCCGTTGACGGTGACGTGCAGT
Source organism: uncultured Prevotellaceae bacterium (assembly GCA_902771785.1). Taxonomy (GTDB): domain Bacteria; phylum Bacteroidota; class Bacteroidia; order Bacteroidales; family Bacteroidaceae; genus Prevotella. The sequence goes on along the minus strand of CACXYH010000005.1, from coordinate 13,411 downwards.
CCGCGAGCACCGCTCAGGGCAGCTGCCAACGAGTTGCTCACGGCCAGGTCGTAGTCGTTATGGGCATGGAAGTCGAAGTGGGTGTCGGGATAGCGGCGCAGCATCTTACGGAAGAACTCGATGACCTGCAGGGGGTTCATGATGCCCAGCGTGTCGGGCAGCATGAAGCGGCGCACGGGCGTATCGACGAGCGCATCCATGAGCTGATAGACGTACTGGGGCGAGTCTTGCATGCCGCTCGACCAGTCTTCCAGGTACAGGTTCACGCCGATGCCCTCGTCGTGGGCCTGGCGCAGCGTGGCCTTAATGTCGGCAATATGAGCCTCGGGCGTCTTGCCCAGCTGCTCGCGACAGTGCCTCAGCGAGCCCTTGGCCAGCAGGTTGAGGGTCTGGCAGCCGGCACTCTTCACCCACTCCACCGACTTTCCGTCGTCGACGAAGCCCAGCACCTCGACCCTGTCGAGCATTCCCATCTGGTGGGCATAGCGGCATATCATCCTGACGGCCTCCTTCTCGCCCTCGCTGACGCGTGCCGACGCCACTTCAATGCGGTCGACGTTGAGGTCGCGCAGCAACATTCGCGCAATCATGAGCTTCTCGTGCGGCAGAAACGAGACGCCATTGGTCTGCTCGCCGTCGCGAAGCGTTGAGTCCATGATTTCGATGTAGGGCTGGATGCGCGTGTATTGGTTTACCTGTTCTGCTGTTCCCATGCTTCGATTTTCTCCTTGTTGGCAATGAGGTAGTCAATGTCGTCGAGTCCGTTCATCAGGCAGTGCTTCTTATATCCGTTGATGTCGAAGTGCTCCTGCCGTCCCGTGGCCATGTTGGTCACCGTCTGGCGTGGCAAGTCTACCTCGACCTGCGTCTTCGGGTCGGCGGCGATGCTCTCGAAGAGGGCAGCCAGGAACTCCTCGCTCACCTGCACGGGCAGCACGAAGTTGTTAAGCTCGTTGTTCTTGTGAATATCGGCAAAGAACGAGCTGATGACCACACGGAAGCCGTAGCCCGCAATGGCCCAGGCAGCATGCTCGCGGCTGGAACCCGAACCGAAGTTCTTGCCGGCCACCAGAATGCAGCCGCCATAGGTGGGGTTGTTGAGCACGAAGCTCTCGATGGGCCGCCCGTCCTTGTCGTAGCGCCAGTCGCGGAAAAGATTGTCGCCGAAGCCCTCCTTGTCGGTTGCCTTCAGGAAGCGGGCGGGAATAATCTGGTCGGTATCTACGTTCTCAAGCGGCAGGGGAACGCAGGTAGAGGTGATAACGTCAAACTTCTGTTTCATCTTAGAGTTCTCTTGGGTCTGTAATTTTTCCTGTTATTGCAGCTGCAGCAGCCACGAGCGGCGAGCAGAGAATAGTGCGAGCACCAGGGCCCTGACGGCCCTCGAAGTTGCGGTTGGAGGTCGAGACGCACAGCTTGCCAGCCGACACCTTGTCGTCGTTCATGGCCAGACAGGCCGAGCAGCCCGGCTGACGGATGGCAAAGCCGGCCTCGAGCAGCACACGGTCGAGCCCCTCCTCGCGTATCTGGCGGTCGACGGCCCACGAACCGGGCACTAACCAGGCCACTACGCCTTCGGCCTTCTGGCGTCCCTTCACCACCGAAGCAAAGGCACGGAAGTCTTCAATGCGCCCGTTGGTGCAGGCACCAAGGAACACGTAGTCGACCGGGTGGCCCAACAGCTGCTGTCCGGGCTCAAAGCCCATGTACTGCAGCGCCTTGTGGAAGTTGGCATCGCCCTCGGCGGGAATGGCCTCGCTGATGCCGATGCCCATGCCGGGATTGGTTCCGTAGGTGATGCGAGGCTCTATGTCGGCAGCATCGAAACAGAGTTCCTTGTCGAACACGGCATCGTCGCCGCTCTTCAGCGTCTTCCAGTAGGCCACACAACGCTCCCACTCCTCGCCCTTCGGCGCAAACTCGCGCCCTTTCAGATAGGCGAAAGTGGTCTCGTCGGGGGCAATGAAACCACCACGAGCACCCATCTCGATGGAAAGGTTGCACAGCGTCAGGCGTCCTTCCATCGACATGGAGCGGACCACGCTGCCGGCATACTCCACGAAATAGCCCGTGGCACCGCTGGTGGTGAGCTTCGACATGAGATAGAGGGCCACGTCCTTGGCCGTCACTCCCCTACCCAACTGTCCTTCGATGCTGATGCGCATCGACTTTGGCTTCTGCTGCAGAATGCACTGCGAGGCCATGACCATCTCTACCTCCGACGTTCCGATGCCGAAAGCCACGGCACCCATGGCCCCGTGGGTAGAGGTGTGAGAGTCGCCACACACAATCGTCATGCCCGGAAGCGAGAGGCCCTTCTCTGGTCCCACGACATGAATGATGCCGTTGTCGGCCGAGAGCATGCCGTAGTGGGTAAGTCCGAACTCGCGGGCGTTGCGCTCCAGCGTGTCGACTTGCTTCTTCGACACGGGGTCGGCAATGGGTTTGTCCTGGTCGTGAGTGGGCGTATTATGGTCGGGCATGCAGTAAATCTGAGCCGGACGGAAGCACTTCAGACCGCGCGAACGCAGACCGTCGAAAGCCTGAGGCGAAGTTACCTCGTGGCAATACAGGCGGTCGATATAGAGCTGCGTGGGACCGTCGTCGACGACTTGCACCACGTGCTTGTCCCAAATCTTGTCGAATAGTGTGTTCATTATTTGCGTTTGAATTTGTTGATACAGTCAATGTAGGCCTCGACGCTGGCCGTCACAATATCGGTATTGGCACCAAAGCCGTAGTAAAGCATGCCGTCGTACTCTACCTGCATGTGAACCTTACCCACGTCGTCGCTGCCCTTGGAGATGGCCTGGATGGTAAACTCCTTGAGCGTCATCTGCTTCATGATAATCTTCTTCAGTGCCTTGATGGCTGCATCGACGGGACCATTGCCCGAAGAGGCTGCCTCGAACTTCTGACCGCTGATATCGAGACCTATCGACGCAACCGACTTGACGCCCTTGCCGGTAGTCACCTGCAGGAAGTCCAGGCGCACAGCATGCTGGTCGGCCGTATCGGCACCCGCCAGCATGAGCACGTCGGCATCGGTGACCTCCTTCTTCTGGTCGGCCAGTTCCAGGAACTTCTCGTAGACGCGGTCGAGCTTCTCTTCGGGCAGGTCGACACCGTTGACGTGAAGCCTGTGCTTCAAGGCTGCACGGCCCGAACGGGCGGTGAGCACAATCGAGTTGTCGTCGATGCCCACGTCCTTGGGGTCCATGATCTCGTAAGTCTGCACGTTCTTCAGCACGCCGTCCTGATGAATGCCGCTGCTGTGGGCAAAGGCATTGCGGCCCACGATGGCCTTGTTGGGCTGCACGGGCATGTTCATCAGGCTCGAAACCATGCGGCTCGTGGGATAAATCTTGGTGGTGTTGATGTTGGTATCGATGTTGATGCCCTTGTGGCACTTCAGGATCATGGTTATTTCCTCGAGACTGGTGTTGCCAGCCCGCTCGCCAATGCCATTGATGGTCACCTCTACCTGGCGCGCTCCGTTGAGCACACCCTCGAGCGTGTTGGCCGTAGCCATGCCCAGGTCGTTGTGGCAATGGGTCGAGATGATGGCCTTGTCGATGCCGTCGACATGCTCCTTGAGGTACTTGATTTTGTTGCCGAACTCCAACGGCAGGCAATAGCCCGTCGTGTCGGGTATGTTGACCACCGTGGCACCGGCCTTGATCACAGCCTCCACCACGCGGGCCAGATACTCATTGTCGGTTCGACCGGCATCCTCGGCATAGAACTCTACGTCTTCCACATACTTCTTGGCATACTTCACGGCGGCCACGGCACGCTCAATGATTTCTTCGCGCGTGGAATTGAACTTGTACTTGATGTGCGGGTCGCTGGTGCCTATACCAGTATGGATGCGCTTGTGCTTGGCATACTGCAGGGCTTCGGCGGCTATGTCGATGTCTTTCGGCACGGCACGGGTCAGCGCACAGATGGTTGGCCACGTGACGGCCTTTGATATCTCTATGACGGAATTGAAGTCGCCCGGCGAGGAAATAGGGAAGCCGGCCTCTATCACATCGACTCCCAGCTGCTCGAGTGCCTTGGCCACCTGTATTTTCTCAATGGTGTTCAGCTGACATCCGGGCACTTGCTCGCCATCACGAAGGGTGGTGTCGAATATAAACAATCTCTCATTCATACGCTTTTTGTGTTGTAATCTTTTACCTTAATTTGTTTTTGGCATGCAAAGTTATAACTTTTAACCCAATAGGACAAATTAAATCGTAACTTTTTTGCGACAAAATGCAACAAATTGACATATTTCGACCGTCACGTCCCTATTCACCTACGACGTAGTCTTCGTCCACTTCCTCCTCATCGGGCAAGTTTCCCACATAGTCTTCCAGTATTTTGCCCTCGATGTTGATGTGATAGAGCACGTGGTTCCGGTAGATGCGGTAGTCGCTGGTAATGGCAAAATAGCATTCATCGGCATCGTCGGCTGCATCGTAGAGGCACACTTGGTCGATGGGGAAATAGTCTTCATCGAGCGAGTAGAGCCACATCTCCATCATCTCGCCGTACTCAAAGGCGGCGAGCAGGATGATGCGCAGGGCGCCACGACGAGGCAACGCGGCCGCCCTGACCTCGTTTTCGCTCTCGAAATCCAGGTAGACCTTGATGCCTTCGGGCACATAGGTGAACATGCTGTAGAGCTCATCCGTTTCCGGCACATAGTATAAGGGCAGCGCCTGCACCTCCAGGCTATCGAAGAAGGCCTGCAGAGGGTTGTCGAATGTCTCGCCCGTCTGCTGGCTCTGCCTGCGCAGCTCCTTCAACTGCTCCAGCGTGCGCAGGCTGTCAATCTTTTCCTGAAGGTTCTCTACCCGTTTGTTTCCGCACGATGAGGCGAGGAGCACGAACATCAGGGGCAGGAAAAGCAAGCAGCGGCTCATAGCTTCACATTCTTCTTGGCCGGCTTGCTCTCGTTATGCATACGGTCGAGGGCCGTCACCACATAGGTGAACGAACGCACGCCGTCGTCGTAAGGCAACTGGTAGAACGTATTGCTGGTAATGGCAACGATCTTCGAAGCGTCCTGCGTGTTCACGGGTTCGCCCTTGGCAAAACGATATACCACGTAGCGTACAGCCTCGTTCTTCCATCCCTTTCCGCGCGGAGCCGTCCAGAAGAGTATGTATCCGTCGGCAGTCCATACGGGCTTCACGCTGCGGGGCTTGCGAGGTGCTTTGTTGTCGATGTGGGGCATGGCGGGTTGCAGCGCAGGATACTTCCAGTAGTGGGTGCGCAGCAGGGTTCCGTACTTGCCTATATCGTCGACGGCAGCCTTGGCATACCACAGCACGGTGCCGCTCACTTTAGGCATCAGCTGGTGCAGGCGGTACTTGGCGGGCATCTGATTCTGCTGGGGATTCTTCAGGTCGGCTGCCTTCACGGTGCGCTCAATGTCCTCGCCGATGTAGAGCGGGCGCCCTCCGGCATAGTGGTTCCACCAGCGAATGAGGGTTTCGTAGTCGGCTGCCTTGTGGCCTATCTCCCAATAGAGCTGCGGCACACAGTAGTCGAGCCATCCGTTGTTAATCCACAGCAGCACCTCGGCATAGAGATCGTCGTAGTTCTGCAGTCCGTTGGTGTCGCTTCCCATGGGGTCGCTTTTCTTGTTACGATAGATGCCAAAGGGCGAAATGCCCACCTTAACCCAGGGCTTCACCCTGTGAACCGTCTCGTAGAGCTGCTTCACGAAGAGGCTCACGTTGTAGCGCCGCCAGTCGCCGCGGTCCTTGATGCCGTTAGAGTACTGTCTGTACTGTGCATCGTCGGGAATGGTCTGTCCTGCTACCGGGTAGGGATAGAAGTAGTCGTCGATGTGGAGTCCGTCGACGTCGTAGCGGCTCACAATATCGGCCACCACGTCGCAGATGTAGAAGCGGTTCTCGGGGTCGCCCGGATTGAGAATGAGCTGGTCGTCGTAGCGGAAGCAACGCTCGGGATGGGTGACGCCGATGTGGCTGGAGGCCAGTGCCGTCGTGCCCTTGGTCTTGGCCCGATAGGGATTAATCCATGCATGAAGCTCCATGCCGCGCTTGTGACACTCGTTAATCATCCACTGAAGGGGATCCCAGAAGGGGCTGGGAGCCTTACCTTGACGCCCTGTGAGGAAACGGCTCCAAGGCTCGATATTGCTCTGATAGAGGGCGTCGCACTCAGGGCGCACCTGGAAAATGATGGCGTTCACCCCATCCTTCTGCAGCTCGTTGAGCTGATAGGTCAGTGTCTGCTGCATCTGCTGCGTCGACAACCCCTGGAACTGTCCGTTGACGCACTGTATCCATGCGCCGCGGAACTCTCTCTTCACCTGTGCCTGCACGTGAGCGGCAAGCACCAAAGCAAGTAGTAAAAGTATCTTTTTCATTTCAGATAGTTATATATTTCGTTAGTCCAGTCGTCGCCATTCTTGGGGCAGAAGGTGCGGATGCCCATCTGGCTGGCCATCGCCACATTGCGGGGACCATCGTCGATGAAGAGCGTCTCCGAGGGCGCAATGTGCTCGGCCAAGAGCACCCGGTGGAAGAACTCGCGGTCGGGCTTCATGACGCCCAGCTCGTAGCTGCAGTAGCACGCGTCCATATAGTGACTGAGGGCGTGGCCTTGCCCGTCGAACTCGGGGCTCATGACCCACGACATCATGTAGGGGTTGGTGTTCGAGAGCAAGATGAGCCGGTAGCCTTCCTGCCTCAATCGTTCCAAGGCCCGCAGGTTGCGCTGTGGCAACTCGCGGCAATAGCCCAGCCAGCCGTAGCGGCACTCGTCGTAGCTGACGTTGCGCCCCACGAGCTTGCCCAGCTCCACCCGGAACTGTTCGGCCGTTATGGCTCCTCGCTCCAGGTCGCCGAAGATGCCATTCTGCGTATAGGCGTCGAGTCGCTGCGCAGCATCTTCCAGTCCCAGCTCGCGAAAGCGGCTTATGGCCTGTGGCTGGTCGAGCGTAATGATGACGCCACCCAAGTCGAAAATAATGTTTCTTATCATAGCGAATGCTTAAAATAGTTTCAGTTTGTTCTTGCGCGCCTCGTCGAGCGAGAGCAGCTGTTCCTGCTCCTGTGCATACTGCTGGCGCAGGTGTTCGTACTCGTCGGCCAGCTCCTGATGCAGCTGCTGCGGCTCTTTCATCAGCCGCGAAGCCACAATCGCATTCTGCGAGGCATCCTTCATCCATACGACGGGGCCTGCATAGACGGGTGCAATCTTGAGTGCCACGTGCAGTTCGCTCGTGGTGGCACCGCCTATCATGATGGGAATGTTGAGCCCTGCACGGCGCAACTCGGTGGCCACGTTGACCATCTCTTCGAGGCTGGGAGTGATAAGGCCCGAGAGTCCAATCATGTCGACCTGCTCTTCGCGTGCTTTCCTGACGATTTGCTCGGCCGGCACCATGACGCCCATGTCGATGACCTCATAGCCGTTGCAGGCCATGATGACGCTGACGATGTTCTTTCCGATGTCGTGCACATCGCCCTTCACCGTGGCCAGCAGCACCTTTCCTGCCTTGCCCACGCCTCGCGCGCGTTCCTTTTCTATATATGGCTGCAGGATGCCAACGGCCTGCTTCATGGTCCGGGCGGTCTTCACCACCTGCGGCAGAAACATCTTTCCTTCGCCAAAGCGTCGGCCCACTTCGTTCATACCGGCCATGAGCGGCCCTTCGATGATGCTTACGGCCGAGGGATATTGCTGCAAAGCCTCGCCGAGGTCGTCGGCCAGATGGTCGGCGCAGCCCTTGATGAGGGCATTCTGCAACCGCTCCTCCAGTGGCAGCCGTGCGGCCTCAGCCTCAGCTTCAGAACCGCTGCCGGCTGCAACAGCAGCCGCATTGCCGTCGGTAGCCGTCGGTGTGGCAGCCTGTAGCTGGTTGGCCAGCTCGGTCAGTCGCTCGGCAGCATCGGGTCGGCGGTTCAGTATTACGTCTTCTATCCGCTCAAGCTGCTGCGAAGGAATGTCGTCGTAGGCCACCTTCGCCGCGGGGTTGACGATGCCGAAGTCCATACCGGCCTGTATGGCGTGGTAGAGGAACACGGCGTGCATGGCCTCGCGTATGTAGTTGTTGCCACGGAAGGCGAACGACAGGTTGCTGACACCTCCGCTGACGTGGGCCCCGGGCAGGTTCTCGCGTATCCATCGGGTGGCGCGAATGAAGTCCAGGGCGTAGCTGTTGTGCTCGTCGATGCCCGTTGCCACGGCCAGCACGTTGGGGTCGAAGATGATGTCGCAGGGGCTGAAGCCCACTTCCTCGGTGAGTATGCGATACGAGCGACTGGCTATCTGCGTACGGCGCTCGAAGGTGGTGGCCTGTCCCTGCTCGTCGAAGCACATGACGACGACGGCGGCTCCCATGCGCTTCACGTCGCGGGCATGGCTGATGAACGTCTCCTCGCCTTCTTTGAGCGAGATACTGTTGACGATGCACTTGCCCTGCACGCACTTCAGTCCTGCCATAATGACGCTCCACTTGCTGGAGTCGATCATCACGGGCACACGGGCAATGTCGGGTTCAGAGGCGATGAGGTTCAGGAAGTGGGCCATCTCGTGCTCGGCATCGAGCAGCGAGTCGTCCATGTTGACGTCGATGATGAGTGCTCCGTCGCTCACCTGCTTGCGGGCGATGCCGATGGCCTCGTCGTAGTTGCGCTCCTTGATGAGCCTCAGAAACTTTCTTGAGCCTGCCACGTTGCAGCGTTCGCCCACGTTGGTGAAGGCGCCTTCCGGCCGGAAGGGGTCGAGTCCGCTGAGTTGCAGGGTGCCGCTCTTGGCCACAGGCACGTGGGGGCGCTTGCCCTCTACCAGCGGAACGTAGGCGGCAATGAAGTCGGGCGTAGTGCCGCAGCAGCCTCCGATGATGTTCACCAGGCCCTCGTCCACCATCTCGCCCATCTTGGGGGCCATGGTCTCGGCGCGCTCGTCGTAGAGTCCCATAGAGTTGGGCAGGCCTGCATTGGGATAGGCGCTGATGTAGTAAGGTGCGGTGCGTGCCAGCTGCCGCAGGTAGGGCATCATCTGTGTGGCACCGAACGAGCAGTTCAGGCCGACGCTGAACACCTGATAGCTGCTGATGCTGGCCAGGAAGGCCTCGAGCGTCTGTCCGCTCAGGGTACGGCCAGCCAGGTCGCTGATGGTGACGCTGAGCATAACGGGCAACGAACGGCGGCAGGATTGTGCGGCCACCAGGGCTGCCTTGGCATTGAGGGTGTCGAAGATGGTTTCAATGAGCAGCAGGTCTACCCCACCCTCGATGAGCGCGCCGATCTGCTCGGCGTAGGCCTCCACCAGCTCGTCGAAGGTAAGCTCACGACGGGCAGGGTCGCTCACGTCGGGCGACATCGACAGGGTCTTGTTCGTGGGGCCTATGGAGCCCGCCACGAAGCGCGGCTTGTCGGGAGTGGCATATTCGTCGGCCGCCTGCCGGGCCAGCCTCGCCCCCGCCAGGTTCATATCGCGCACGGCAGCCTCCAGCCTGTAGTCGGCCTGCGAGATGCGCTGCGCGCTGAAGGTGTTGGTGGTAATGATGTCGGCCCCCGCCTTGAGGTATCGCCGATGGATGTCGCTGATTACGTCGGGACGGGTCAGACAGAGCACGTCGTTGTTGCCCTTCAGCTGCCCCTCGGCATTGATGAAGCGCTCGCCACGGAAGTCGTCCTCCTTCAGGTTGTACTCCTGAATGAACGATCCCATTGCTCCGTCGAGTATGAGCACGCGTTGCTTGGCAATTTCGTCAATCGTCATCACTTATAAACTTTCATGGCACGGTCCATTTCGCGCCGGTCTTCCTTTTCCTTGAGTGTCTGTCGCTTGTCGAAGGCCTTCTTACCCTTGCAGAGTGCAAGGTCCATCTTGGCTCTTCCGTTGGCGTCGATAAACACGAGCGTGGGCACGATGGTGTAGCCCGTCTGCTTCGTGGCGCTCTGCAGCCGCATAATCTCACGCTTCGTGAGCAGCAGCTTGCGGTCGCGCTTTGCCACATGATTGTTGTAGGAGCCGTAGAAGTAGGGGCTGATGCTCATGCCCTTGACCCACAGCTCGCCGTTGATGACGAGGCAATAGGTGTCGACCAGGCTGGCCTTACCCAACCTGATCGACTTGATTTCGGTGCCTGTGAGCACGATGCCTGCCGTGAACTCCTCGATGAAGAAGTACTCGAAGGCAGCTTTCTTATTCTTGATTTGCACAGGACTCTTCTTCCTGAGCATTTCCTGTTCCTTGTTCATACGATGGTTGCAAAATTCTCTATATGTTCGTCAATGTAGCGGGCAATGTGCTCGGTCCACTCTTCCTCGCGCTCCACGAAGAGATCGTCGTAGTCGTCGAACTCGGGATACTGCTCGAAGAGGGCCATAAACTCGTCGTCGGTGCAGTCGCGCTCCAGCTCCTCGCGGTGTTTCAGCCAGAGCGAGTGCACCTCGTAGAGCATTTTCGACAGCTCGCGCATGTCCCACAGCTTGTTGAGTGCTTTGGCAAAGGGATTCTTGAAGATGAAGGGCCCGTAGCCGTTGTGTATGAGCTGAACGAATCCACCGTCCATCACCTCCTCGTGCAGGGTGTCCCAGCACAACAGCGTCACCTGGTCGCTGTTCAGCTGACCCAGCGTTTCAGCCGTCAGTTCGCCGCCGATGGCCTCTCTGATGGCGCCCACAAACACGCTTACGAAGGCATCCATGCCCTCGCTCGCGGCACTGCTCAGTTCCGCGTCTTTTATCTTTACTTCTATCATATCGCTGCAAAGGTACGAAGAATTCTGCATACCACCAAATTTTACGACAGCCAAAGCGGCACTTTCGATAGGTGAAAGTGCCGCTTTCAGGTGGTCAAAGTGCCGCTTTTCGACAGGAAAAGTACCGCTTTCGGGCAGCCAAAGTGCCGCTTTCAGAACGGCAGGCCCACGGCAAAGTGGAAAGCATAGTCGCGGCTGAAGCGGGGATGAAGCAGCGGATAGTGCTGCTCGGCATCCTCGCGGAAGGCTGGATTGACGGCCTTCATGCCCAGGTCGAAGCGCAGGATGAAGTAGTCGAAGTTGAAGCGAAGACCGAGCCCGTAGCTGACGGCCAGGTCGCTCAGCAGGCTCGACAGCAGGAATCGCCCGCCCGGCTGCTCCTCATACTGGCGCAGCGTCCAGACGTTGCCCGCATCGACAAAGAGCGCGCCGCCCAGTTTCCAGAACAGGTGGGTGCGATACTCCACGTTCAGGTCGAGCTTCATGTCGCCCGTCTGGTTGATGAAGTTGATGTTTCCGTCTTTCTCCTTATAGCGTCCCGGCCCCAGCGAGCGCACGCTCCATCCTCTCACGCTGTTGGCACCGCCCGAGAAGTAGCGCTTCTCGAAAGGCAGCACGGTGCTGTTGCCGTAGGGATAGGCAATGCCGAAGCCCAGGTGCAGCACCAGCTGGTTGTTGGGGTCGAAGCGCAGCGCGTGGGTCAGGTCCACGTCGGCCTTGGCATACTGGGCGTAGGCAATGCCCATCACCATGTTATGCCCGCTGGCATCCTGCTGGGCTCCGAAGATCGACGAGGCCAGTCCCAACGTGTTGCCCGAGGTCTCGACGTTGGTCTTCAGTGCCGTCACGCCGTTGTTGTAGGTATAGCCGAAGCCTATCTTCGTGATGAACAGGTTCTCGTAGTTATAGCGCAAGATGGCATTGCGCGACGTTTCGTCGTCCAAGTACTGCGTGCGGAACGTTTGCGATATCCAGGGCATGAACACATAGTTCAGGTCGAGCAGGTCGAGCTGATAGCGCCCGTGGCTCTGGGGCAGGCCCCACTTGTAGCGCCAAGCTGCCGAAAGCACCCTGCGGTGGAACTCGGGGCGGTCCTGCAAGTCGTAGCGCAGCGACAGCTCGCTCGAGGCATTCATCTTTCGGCGTAGCCTCGTGCCGATGCCGGGCATGATGAAGCGCGGAAATGCCAGGCGCGACTCCACGCTCCACTCCACGAAATCCTGATTGCTGTAGCCCTCCAGCCCGCGTATGGCCTCGTAGGCTCCGCGCAACTGCACGCTGAGCACCTCGCTGCCGCGAAACAGGTTGCGGTTCTGGTAGGTCAGCGAAGCAGCCGCTCCCAGGTCGCCCGCCGTGTTCGTGCCTTCGGGTTCGAAGCTGAGCGTCGAGGGCTTGTTCGTCTGCAACTGTATCTCGCAGTCGAGCGAGTCGGTGCCCGCAACGGGATTGAAGGTGATGCTGGTGTACTTCACCGCCTGCAGTCGCCCGAAGTGGTTGTAGGTGTCCTGCAGTCGGGTGGCCGAGTAAGGTTCGCCTGCAGCGATGAACGTGTTCTCCTGCAACACGTGGTGGCGCAGGTGCAGCCCGCCACCACCAGCGGCAGTGGCCGGAGCTCCCGAGTAGCCAATGCGGCGAACATAGTAGCGCGTGTGCAGCGTGTCGGCCAACTCCAGGCTGGCCCTGCTGTAGGGACCCAGCCGCAAGGTCAGGTCGATGAGCCGGGAGCCGCGCGCCGTGTCGGCCCGGTAGCCAATGAACTCCTTGTGGAACCGCATGTAGCCCTCGTCGGTCAGCAGCTGCGTTATTCGCTTGCGCTCGGCATCGAGGCGGGCCACGTCGAACTTCATGCCCACCTGCAGCAACCGCCGGGCCGAGTCGCCACGCTCGTTCAGCAGCCGGGCAATGGCCGAATCCTCCACCACGTAGCTGATGCTGCGCACGAAGTAAGGGTCGCCAGGCTTCAGCAGGTAGGTCACGTCGCGCTTCTTCCCCTTGACGCGCGTATCCAGGGCTACTTGTGCGTGCAGATAACCCTCGTTCTGGAGCTGCAGCTTCAAGTCGGAGCACGTCTGCTGAGCCAGCACCGAGTCGTAGACCACGGGCGGTTCGCCCAGCGAGCGCAGCAGGCGGTTCATCCACTTTGTGGTGTCGCGCCCAGCAAGCGAATAGGTGGCCAGGGGCAAGCGGAAGGCCGAGAACCATCGGGCGTTGGGCGTCTGCCTGACGTAGTTGCGCAGCTGGGCCGTGTTCACGTCGCGTGCGGTGCCAGCCACCGTCTTCACGCGTACATGATCCAGCAGGGTCTCGCCCTCGGGCACATACTTCGTGGAGGCGCAGGCACCCGCCAGCAGCACTATTGCTGCCGCCATGGTCAGTCTGATAAGCACGCTTCGCATTGTAATGGTTCTCTTCTTAATTTGCTGCAAAGATACAACAAAAAAACCGCGAAACACGCAACACTTCTGCAAATGAATGTTAAGTCATCGACAAAACGGCGAAGTTAAGTGGAAAGAAATCTACTAAAACGCAAAAAACAGCTAAGTCTTTTCGCGATGTGAACGTTTTTCCTTAACCTAAATTCCGCAGCACTTTAGTTTAACTTTCTTTATAAGTACCTGAGCAACAAAAAGTTGCTCAGGATTTTGCCATGTCAGATTTTTCACTTACCTT
>CACXYH010000004.1 GCA_902771785.1 uncultured Prevotellaceae bacterium | reverse complement strand
TCATATATTGAACGTTAAAATATTTAAGAGATTGTAAGGACTCTCTTCTCAATCTGCAAAATTAAAGTAGGGGAGGGGCTGGGGGTGGGGTCAGTAATACATTGTCGGTGAAGAAGTTGCTGACATAATGTCGGTGAAGAAGTTGCTGACCCCACCCCTGCCCCTCCCCTACAAGGGAGGGGATTTGCATGCTGATTGTCTGCAACTGTGTTTTAGTACTTGAAGCGCAATTAGGGATTAGTTCGAATAACTTGGTTGACTGTTGGCGCTTGAGTTCCCCTCCCATGTAGGGGAGGGGCTGGGGGTGGGGTCAGTAATATATTGTCGGTGAAGAAGTTGCTGACATAATGTCGGTGAAGAAGTTGCTGACCCCACCCCTGTCCCCTCCCCTACAAGGGAGGGGATTTGCATGCTGATTGTCTGCAACTGGGTTTTAGTACTTGAAGCGCAATTAGCGCTTGCACTACCGGTGCGCATCCGGCGCACCCCCTAACGAAGCCTCACCCCCCTCTTATATCTGTCCCCCCTTATAGGGGGACTTAGATATGAGGGGGAGGCTTCATTTCCCCCACGGCCCGGCGCTTCACGTGCGCCCCCTACTGAAGCCTCCATCCCCCTCTATATTTCCGTCCCCCTATATGGGGGACTACAATATGAGGGGTGAGGCTTCATATCCCCCATCGTAGGAAAAGATGGGAAAAGATGAGCAGTCATTGGAAAAGAACGGAAAACAGTCGGCCGGAAAGCAGTACCTTTGTAACGTCAAACAGCGCCACCAGCCACCTCGAGGCGGCGCTTTGACCACCTCAAAGGGCCCAAACGATGCCCTCAAAGCGTTTCTTTGACATGTTGATACAGAAAAACCTGCCCAGGCTATCTCTCGTCGAGCCAGGCATCGATGAGCTTGCGGGCGATGCTGAGTTTCTCGGGGAGGGTGGGCAGATGGTCGCGACGGAACCAGGCACACTTGGTGAGCTCCTCGCGCTGAACGTGAATGCGACCGCCGGCATAGTCGGCCGTGAAGCCCACCATGAGGCCGCTGGGGTAGGGCCAGGGCTGCGAGCCGAAGTAGCGTATGTTCTTGATTTGCAGGCCCGTCTCCTCCATCACCTCGCGGCAAACGGCCTCTTCGAGCGTCTCGCCTGTCTCGACGAAGCCCGCAATGAGCCCGTAGAAGTTGGTGCGGAAGTTGCGTCCGTGGGCCAGCAGCACCTCGTCGGCACCCCGGCGAATGAGCACGATGATGGCGGTGGCCAGCTGGGGCCACACCTCCTTGCCGCACTCGGTGCAGCGCTTCGAAATGTCGGTGTGGAAGCGCATCGGGCCGCCGCAGACGCCACAGAACCGCGTGTTGCGGTCCCAGTAGAGCAGCTCGGCACACTTGCCGGCCTTCAGATAGAGTGGCTCGGGCAGCTGGTAGTAGCTCTGCCGCAGGGGGCACATGGTGTAGAGCGGATGGTCGCTGACGGGGGCGTCGATGCTGTAGGCCTTCACCTCTACGTCGTCGAGCGGGCTGACGTTGAGCACGGTGGTCCAGGGCTTCACCTCGGTGGGCGGCTCCTCTTGCAGGGGTATGGTGCAGGTGCCGTCGGGCTTGCGCTCCAGCAGCAGATGGTCTTGGCAGAATACGAAGTAGTAGCGTTTCATATCGTCGTTGGCTCTGTTTTAGTCCTTGAACAGCAGCCGGCGGTCGCGCTCGGCTGCGGGTTTCGTCCACTCCTCGGGCACGAACTTCCAGTTCTTTCCGGCCTGGGGGCTCACGGTGCCCAGCTTCTTGATTTCCTCGATGAGGTAGTGGCGCAGGTCGAGCTCGGTGCGGCTGACGATGCGCTGCTCTATCTGAGCCTTCGAGAGTCCGGCTCCGCGGGTGAGCAAGTCGCCGCCGCCGTTGCCGCGATAGCTGTTCATCACCACGCGATAGGTCTTGTCGGGGTCGAAGGGCTTGCCGTCAGACATGCGCAGGATGCTCACCTTCTGTCCGTTGGGCTTGGTCACGTCCACCTCATAGTCGATGCCGGCAGCCGAGTCGAAGTTGAAGGTGTAGTTCTTGAAGCCCATGCGCTGCTGGTCGCCGCGCGAGTTGTCGTTGAGCAGCAGCAGGTGGTCGTCGGGGCTCTTCATGGTGTTGGCCCAGAGGTCGTAGCTCATTTCGAGGTGTCCCAGGATTTCGCGGCCCGTGAGGTTCAGCACGTAGAGCTGGTTTTCGAAGCGGTAGAGCTTGAACATGTCGGCCACGGTGATGTCGCCTGCCTCAATGCGGGCGTCGAACGCCAGCGGTGCGCTCATCGAGATGTCGGCGCCACTGATGCGCAGCTGCAGGTCGTGAATGAAGTCGTTGAAGGCCGACGGGCCGAAGAAGCAGTCGCGCGAGGAGGCGCCGCAGGCAAAGGTGCCCAGCTTCTGGCCTACGTAGTCCTTGATCTTGTCGATTTGCGGCTGGAAGCGTTCCACCATGCGGGTGTCTATCTCCTCGTCGCTCACGTTCACAATCTTGCCCTGAATGTCCTTCTTCACGAGGCGGCCGTCGCGGTAGGTCAGCTCCACCTGCGCCTCGGCCACGTTGACGGCATAGCACGAGGGGTCCAGACAGACGACGTCGCGCCCCTGGCTGTTCTTCACGCGGAAGTTGTGCACCTGGTGGTCGTGGCCGAAGAAGATGACATCGAAGCCCGGCACCTCCTTGGCCACGCGCTCGGTGGCATCCTCCTCGAGCTCGCCGTCGACGATGCCGCCGCTCCATCCGCTATGGAAGAGACCGAAGATGAGGTCGGGCTTCTCGGTCTGCTGTACGCGCTCCACCCATTTGCGGGCGCAGCGGGTCATCTCCTGGAACTCGAGCCCCTGCCACAGCGGCTCGCTGAGCCAGCTGGCGATGGTGGGGGTGAGCAGGCCGATGATGACGATCTTCACACCGTCCTTGTAGTGCACGGAGTAGGGCTTCACGTAGGGCTGCTGCGTGCTGCGGCTGACGATGTTGGCGCCCAGCATGGGGCAGCGCACCTCGCGAATCCACTTGTCGTAGACGGGGTGTCCCGTCTCCACGTCGTGGTTGCCCATGGCCTCGGCGTCGTAGCGCATGTAGTTCACCACCGATGCCGCCACGTTCTCGTCGGCCGTTGCCACGTAGTTGGTCCAGTAGCAGGTGGGCTGTCCCTGCAGAATGTCGCCGTTGTCGATGAGCAGCAGGCGGTCGCCATACTCCCTTCGCTGCCTCTCCACGTAGGTATTGACGCGGGCAAGGGTGCCCTTGAGCGGCTTCTTCTCGACGAAGTCGTAGGGGAAGAAATAGCCGTGAACATCGCTGGTCTCGATGATCTTCAGCTTGATGGTCTTCTCTGCTGCCATAGTTGATAGTGTCATGCTAAAAAGGCTGATGCCTATGATGAGTGTCTTCTTCATATATGATTTTGTTTTATTGCTTGTTTCTTGCCCTCCGGGCTATGCCCTCGGCGGCCACGTAGCCCGTGGTCCAGGCGGCCTGGAAGTTGAAGCCTCCCGTCACACCGTCTACATCGAGCACCTCGCCTGCAAAGAACAAACCCTCTACGTGCTTGCTCTCCAGCGTGGCTGCATCGACAGCTGCCAGCGCCACACCGCCGCAGGTGACGAACTCGTCCTTCCACATGCCGCGACCGGAGATGGTGTAGTTGTCGTTGGTGAGCACGCTCACCAGCCGGTTCTGGTCCTTCCGGCTCAGCTCGCCCCAGCGCCTGCCGTCGCCCACGGCCTTCGCGGCCAGATAGGCCCAGAGGCGTTGCGGCACGCCCGAAGGCGCAATGCTGCCTACGAGCTTGCGGCCGTTGGCCGTCATGATGCGGCTCAGCTCGCTGCCTGCTTCGGCATCGCCCTGCGACGTCCAGTTGACGATGAGCGGCATCTGGTAGCGGTGCTCTGCCAGCAGGCGCGCCCCCAGACTCGAGAGCTTCAGGATGGCCGGTCCGCTCATGCCCCAGTGGGTGACGAGCAGAGGGCCCGCAGCCCGCAGCTTTGTTCCTGCCAGAGAGACCGAGGCCTGCTCGGCCACGGCGCCCATGAGCGAGCGCAACCCGGCATCGTCGATGCTGAAGGTGAAGAGCGACGGCACGGGAGCTACGGTCTCTACGCCTGCCCTTCGCAGCCACTCCAGCCCTTCGTCGCGCGGCGAGCCGCCGGTGGTCACCGCCACGAAGTCGTAGTCGGCCAGCTCCGTGAGGCTGCCTATCTTTCTGCCTGTGAGCACCTGAACGCCCAGTCGGCGGGCCTCGCCCGTAAGACAGTTGATGATGGAGTGGGAGTCCTGCGATGCAGGAAACACGCAGTGGTCGGCCTGCGTCGTCAGCTTGACGCCGCGCTGCTCAAACCATGCGTAGGCATCGCTCGGCGAGAACACATTGAAAAGGCGCTTCAGGAGCCGGTGGCCGCGCGGATATACGGCCGAAAGGTCGCTCACGTCCTCGAAGCTGTTGGTGCAGTTGCAGCGTCCGCCGCCCGAAATCTCGACCTTGGCCAGCACCCGTTGGGCGCGCTCCATGACGACGACGGTCATGGCCGGCAGCAGCTCCTTCAGGTGGATGGCCAGGAAGAAGCCTGCCGCTCCGCCGCCTACTATTGCCGTCTTCATTCGTAGCGCATGGATTTAGCCGGATGAATGCGCGACACCAGATAGCTCGGTGCTATGAGCACCAGCACGCTGATGAGCAGGGTGGCCACGTTGAGCAGCACGATGAATAGCGGATTGAGCTCCAGCGGAGCCTCGCTGACGTAGTAAGTCTGAGGGTCGAGCGTCACCAGCCCCGTCTGCT
The DNA here is from genome assembly GCA_902771785.1 of uncultured Prevotellaceae bacterium. Lineage (GTDB taxonomy): Bacteria > Bacteroidota > Bacteroidia > Bacteroidales > Bacteroidaceae > Prevotella. Next base: position 83,613 of record CACXYH010000004.1, on the reverse strand, counting down.
GCTGCAGCACTACGAGGCCTATGCCAATGATATTGCCCCACAGCAGGCCCTGGCCGATGATGAAGACCGAGAACCAGAGGAACGTGTGGCGTATGGTGCTGTTTCTGGCTCCCAGGGCCTTCAGCACGCCAATCATCTGCGTGCGTTCCAGGATAATGATGAGCAGGCCGCTCACCATCGTGAAGCCTGCCACGGCTATCATGAGTGCCAGGATGATCCAGACGTTGATGTCGAGCAGCTCGAGCCAGGAGAACACGGCCGGATAGGCCTCGATGATGGTCTGCGACGACAGCGTGCTGCCATAGCGGTCGAGCTGGCGGTTCACCTTCTTGATGACGTTGCGGTTCGTCTGCTCCAGCTGTTCGAAGTCGTCCACCAGCAGTTCGGCGCCCGTACACTGGTCTTCGAACCAGCCGTTCAGCTTGTGGGTGGCGTAGATGTCGGTCAGGCAGAAGGCGTCGTCGAACCGCTTCATGTTGGTCTGATAGATGCCTGTGACGGTGAAGCGGCGCGCACGCACGTCGTCGTTGCCGATGAAGTAGGCAAAGATGCGGTCGCCCGTCTTCAGCCGAAGCTTGTCGGCCATGCTGCGCGAAATGACCAGCGGATAGTTGGTGGCCGAGTCGGAGAACTGGGGCAGCTCGCCCTCAACGAGGTTTTCCTGCAGGAATGTCAGGTCGTATTCCGGCCCCAGACCCTTGAAAACCACGCCCAGAAAATCGTCGTCGGTCTTCAGGATGCCCTGCGTCGTGGTGTAGCGTTCGGCCTTGCGAATGCCGTCGATACGCCCGAAAGCCCGGAGCGTAGAGTCGTCGATGCAGATGGGCAGCGTCTCGTAGGAGCCCATCGTCAGAATGTTGCCTATCTGAATGTGGCTGCCAAAGCCCACCACCTTGTCGCGGATGGTGTGCTTGAAACCCAGCACGACGCTCACCGTGATAATCATCACGGCCAGTCCGATGGCTACGCCGACCATAGCAATACGAATGGCAGGGCGGCTCACCTTGCGGCGGTCGCCTTGGTCGCCATAAATGCGCTTGGCTATGAATAAGGGTAGATTCATTGCTCGTCTAGTCCACACGGCCAGGATAAGCCTCCAGTGCCTTGCGCAGCACGAAGAGGGCCCGCTCCAGGTCGGGCTTTTTCAGCACGTAGGCTATGCGTACCTGATTGATACCGGCACCCGGAGTGGTATAGAAACCCGCAGCAGGAGCCATCATCACCGTCTCGCCCTCGTAGTTGAACTCGGCAAGGCACCAACGGCAGAACTTCTCTGCATCGTCGACGGGCAGCTTGGCCACCGTATAGAAAGCACCCATAGGGATGGGCGAATAGACACCGGGAATGCGGTTGAGCCCGTCGATGAGGCATTTGCGGCGCTCCACATATTCGTCGTAGACGTCGCGAAGATACTCCTCGGGCGTGTCGAGCGAGGCCTCGGCCACAATCTGTCCGATGAGGGGAGGGGAGAGACGGGCCTGGCAGAACTTCATCACGGCCTTCTTCACTTCGGCATTTTTCGTAATGAGCGCGCCTATGCGGATGCCGCACTCCGAATAACGCTTGGACACCGAGTCGATAAGGATGACGTTCTGCTCGATTCCCTCCAGATGGCAGGCCGAAATGTAGGGCGAACCGGTATAGATATATTCACGATAGACCTCGTCGCTGAACAGGTAGAGGTCGTACTTCTTCACCAAATCGCGTATCTGGTTCATCTCGCGGCGCGTGTAGAGGTAGCCCGTCGGGTTGTTGGGGTTACAGATCATGATGGCACGCGTGCGCTCATTGATGAGCTCCTCGAACTTCTCGACCTTAGGCAGCGAGAAGCCTTCGTCGATGGTGGTGGCTATAGTCCGTATCTTGGCTCCGGCCGAAATGGCAAAGGCCATGTAGTTGGCGTAGGCTGGTTCGGGCACGATGATCTCGTCGCCCGGATTGAGGCACGACATGAAGGCAAAGAGCACCGCCTCGCTTCCGCCGCTGGTGATGATGATATCGTCGGCAGTAACATTGATGTCGTACTTGGCATAATAGCTGACGAGCTTCTCCCGGTAGCTCAGGTATCCCTGAGAGGGCGAATACTCGAGAATCTTGCGGTCGATGGTCTTCAGCGCATCGAGGGCTACCTGCGGCGTGGGCAGGTCGGGCTGACCGATGTTCAGATGATAGACCTTTGTGCCGCGTTGCTTGGCTGCGGCGGCCAATGGTGCCAATTTCCTGATAGGCGACTCGGGCATTTCGAGCCCGCGTACTGATATTTCTGGCATGTCTCTGTGGTTTTATATTTACGTAAATCGCGTGCAAAGTTACAATATTTTTTTCCTAACACCAAATATTTAGACACATTTACGACCCTGCCCGCAAAAAAGTGAGGCGAGTGGATGGCTGAGAACTTTTTTTTTAGTAACTTTGCAGCCACCTAATCAGAGAAATATGCCAGAAGATAGTAACAATAGTCGCAGAAGGGCCACACGACAACAGCCCATCGATAATAACTACGGACACCTGCAGCCACAGGCACTCGACGTGGAGAGGGCGGTGCTCGGAGCACTCCTCATTGACAAGGATGCATACGCAGTGGTGTGCGAACTGCTCTTCCCAGAGAGCTTCTACGAACCGAGAAACCAGATGATCTATTCGGCCATACGTGACCTCTCGATGGCTGAACGGCCGGTCGACGTGCTCACCGTGACCGAACAACTCGCCAAGAACGGGCAGTTGGAGGAGGCTGGAGGACCTGCCTACATCGCTGAGATTTCAAGCCGGGTGGCCTCGTCGGCCCACATCGACTACCACGCACGCATCATTGCACAGAAGTTCTTGGCGCGCCAACTCATTCAGTTTGCCAGCGACGTGGAGACCAAAGCCTTCGACGAAACCATCGACGTAGACGAACTGATGCAGCATGCTGAGGGCGCTCTCTTTGAGCTCTCGCAGAAGAACATGAAGAAGGACTACACACAGATAGACCCCGTCATCAAGAATGCGCTCGACGTAATCTCGAAAGCAGCCGCCAATACCGATGGACTGACAGGCGTGCCTACGGGCTACCATAAACTCGACGACATCACCTCGGGCTGGCAGGCCAGCGACCTGGTGATTATTGCCGGTCGACCGGCTATGGGTAAGACGTCGTTTGCCTTGTCGATGGCCAAGAACATTGCGGCCGACTACCGCGTGCCGATGGCTTTCTTCTCGCTTGAAATGTCGAATGTGCAGTTGGTGAACAGACTTATATCGAACGCCTGCGAGATACAAGGCTCGAAGATTCTGAACGGACAGCTGCAGCCCGATGAGTGGGACCGCCTGGACAAGCGCGTGAACGACCTGATGGGGGCGCCGCTCTATGTCGACGACACACCGGGTCTCTCGGTCTTCGAACTGCGTACGAAGGCACGACGACTGGTGCGCGAGCATGGGGTGAAAATCATCATGATCGACTACTTGCAGCTGATGAACGCCAACGGCATGCGCTTCTCTTCGCGACAGGAAGAAGTGTCGACCATATCGCGCTCGCTGAAAGGACTGGCTAAGGAGCTCGACATACCCATCCTGGCACTCTCGCAGCTGAACCGTGGAGTGGAAAGCCGCGAAGGACTGGAAGGAAAACGCCCGCAGCTTAGCGACCTGCGTGAGTCGGGAGCCATCGAACAAGATGCCGACATGGTGCTCTTCGTGCACCGCCCGGAGTACTACCATATCTATGACGACGGAAACGGACACGACCTGCATGGCATGGCGCAGATTATCATTGCCAAGCACCGTAAAGGCGCTACAGGCGATGTGCTGCTGACGTTCAGAGGCGAGTACACCCGATTTGAGAACCCCGAAGACCGGCGACTGAGCTCGAAGGCAGCTCCTACCGACGAGACTGGCGGCGAGATACGTGGCTCACGACTGAACGAGGGCGACAGCCAGTTGCCTCCACCAGAGGGATTCTCGTCGTTCGACGGGCCTATGCCTTTCTGAGCATGAGAACACGGAAAGGATGCTTTGCGGGTGTCGAAAAGTGACAAGTCGGCATGGCAATATGGGTGTATTTGGACTCGGCCGAGATGCAAAACAATCTTAAAATCAGCGAAGGACTAAAAAAGTCTACCTAAAAGCAGGTATTTTCTCGTTATTTTTTTGTAATTTTGCGGCCACAATCTAATGTTTACACATTATTTATTATTTAAATAAAGACTATGATTTATTCAAAGGAAGTTGAAAACATGTGTGTTGTGGCCAAAGGCCCCAACCATGGTCCTGCTCCCATCCCTGAAGAGGGCAAGTGGATTCAGGCCAAGGAGATTAAAGACATTTCGGGCTATACCCACGGTATTGGCTGGTGCGCTCCTCAGCAGGGTGCCTGCAAGCTGAGCCTGAACGTGAAGGATGGCGTCATCCAGGAGGCTCTCGTCGAGACCATCGGATGTACAGGTATGACTCACTCTGCCGCTATGGCAAGTGAAATCCTGCCTGGAAAGACCATTCTCGAGGCACTGAACACCGACCTCGTCTGCGATGCTATCAACACCGCCATGCGTGAGCTGTTCCTGCAGATTGTCTACGGACGCACACAGAGTGCCTTCTCTGAGGGAGGACTCGTGATTGGTGCTGGTCTGGAAGACCTGGGTAAGGGACTTCGTTCACAGACGGGTACTCTCTATGGCACCGTTGCCAAAGGCACACGCTATCTGGAACTGACCGAGGGCTACATCACCAAGCAGTTCCTTGACAAGGACAATCAGGTTTGCGGCTACGAGTACGTTCACCTGGGCAAGATGATGGAGGCCATCAAGAACGGCATGGACGCCAACGAAGCCGTGAAGCAGTTTACGGGCAGCTATGGCCGCACTACTGCAGAGCAGGGAATTGTTAAGGCTATTGACCCACGTAAAGAGTAAGGAGGAAAAAAGATATGATTAGAAAAGTATCATTCGAGAGCTACGAGCGTCGCATCGATCAGGTGCTGGCCGCTCTGAAGGAGAACGGAATCAACAGCATCGAAGAGGCCAACGAGATCTGCGAGAAAGTTGGCGTTGACCCCTATCAGATGTGTGAGGACACTCAGCGCATCTGCTTTGAGAATGCTAAGTGGGCTTACGTATGTGGTGCTGCTATCGCCATCAAAAAGGGTGTGAAGAATGCTGCCGAGGCTGCCGAGGCTATCGGTATTGGACTGCAGTCGTTCTGCATCCCCGGTTCTGTGGCCGACGACCGTAAGGTGGGTCTGGGACATGGTAATCTGGCTGCCCGCCTGCTGCGCGAAGAGACGGAGTGCTTTGCCTTCCTGGCTGGACATGAGTCGTTTGCTGCTGCTGAGGGAGCCATTAAGATTGCTGAGAAGGCCAACAAGGTGCGCCAGAAGCCGCTGCGCGTTATCCTCAACGGTCTGGGCAAGGATGCTGCTATGATTATTAGCCGCATCAACGGCTTTACCTATGTACAGACGAAGTTCGACTACTACACGGGTAAGGTTGAGGTCGTGAAGGAAGTTCCTTACAGCGATGGTCCTCGTGCTAAGGTGAAGTGCTATGGTGCCGACGACGTGCGTGAAGGCGTAGCTATCCTCTGGATGGAGAACGTCGACGTATCGATTACCGGTAACTCTACCAACCCCACTCGTTTCCAGCACCCCGTTGCAGGAACCTACAAGAAGGAGCGCGTACTCGCCGGAAAGCCTTACTTCTCAGTGGCTTCTGGTGGTGGTACAGGACGCACACTGCATCCTGATAACATGGCTGCCGGTCCTGCTTCTTACGGTATGACCGACACGCTGGGACGTATGCACAGCGATGCTCAGTTCGCAGGTTCTTCATCTGTTCCTGCTCACGTTGAGATGATGGGCTTCCTCGGTATTGGCAACAACCCGATGGTAGGTGCAACCGTGTCGATTGCTGTGGAGGTTAGCCTCGCCCTGAATGGCAAATAAACCATTGCGACAATAAGATTTCATGATAAAGAAGTCCCCCTGACGCTGGAAGGTGTCAGGGGGATTTCTTATGCTGCAGGGCTGATGCCGCGTGCAGAAATCAGTCGTTGTTGAGCAGAATGAGGCTTACCTCTACATCGGGCTTGTTGAATACGTCCATGGCTACGCCTACCTCAGCACCATAACCGGTGATAGTCGGGTCGGCCACGTAGTATTTATCATTGTCAAGCAGATAGTATGCACCCTTAGCCTGGTCGCTTTCGTCAAAGCGCACGGCAGCTGCCAGATGGCCAGGATAGTAGACGAGCACTACGGGTAGACCAACCAGGTCGCGCACCAATCGAGAGAAGAGAATGGCACGGTCTTCACAGTCGCAGAAGGGATAGAACAGTGTTTCTTCAGCAAAGAAAGGACGGTCGCCTCCCCACACTTTGTCATCGTACTCATAGACGAAGCCCTGCTGGATGAAGCGTAACAGACGGTTGACAGCCTCAAGTCTGGGAAGCCCCTTGATAGCCTCGCGCAATGGCGGATAGAGCTGCTGCTTCACCTCGTCTTCAAGCGGGGTGTTGGCATACATGGCCCAGCGTGTCATGAAGTTGTTGTCGACGATAGACGAGGGATACTTATCGTAGAATTCAATAAGATGCCGGTTGACGCTAATCTTGGCTGTGACTGACGGATAGGGGCGTGAATTGGAAGTGATGGTGCGCACGGTATCGTTCAGGAATTTCAGCTTTTGCTGCGTGCTCAGCATGAGGGTCATTGAATGCTCATCAGGATACGGCACATTGCAGATGGCAAGCTGGTTGGCCTTCGCACCAAGCACATAGTAGCGCAGGCCTCCGATCGAATAGTAATCCTGGTCGTAGATCTGATGCTTGCTGGCATATAGCAATAGCAGTTTGTTGCCGTCTTTGCCTAAACGCATACGATAGCCCGACTGGCAGTAGAGGTATGCGGAGAGTAGTGTGGCCTCATTTCCCTCTCCCATGCAAACCTTTCCTATCTCTTCGAGCAGGAGCAGGTAGGCCCAGTCGCCCAACTGCTTGTCGAAGCGTATGTCAAGGCAGTCGCGGAGCAATCGGTTGTATTTCTTGGCTGAAAGGCTGACCCATGCATCGGAGATGGTTGAGGCATTCGAGTCTTTCAGTCGGAAACGGTTCTTTGGGTTGAAATGCACCGTGAAGTCGGTTCCCCATAGATGGCACGATACTGTGGTGTCATCCTGATCGTCCTCATCCTCTTTCACTTGGGCAATGGGTACGGGCTGTGGTTCGGGTTTAGGGGTCTTCACTACCTTTTTCTTACCGAAGAAGAGGAAACGGTCTGTTTGGGGCTTGGGGGTGTTGTCTTCTGTCGTTACTACGGGCTTGATTTTCTGGTCTGCTGGCTTCTTTTCACCAGGTTTTGAGTCGAACATGGCCCATGCCTTTTTCATGAACTCAGCATAGACATAGTTCACAGAGTCGCGGAAATCATCGAACTCGCGTTGGGCGTCAGCACAGAAGTCCTGATATTCGCTATCGAAGTCGGTTCCAAAGCTGTTCTCGAAATTGTCATCGAAATTGTCGCGCCAGTCGCTTCCGCCGGCTTTGTTCTGCTGCCGTTGTTGCATCTCGCGTGCTAACGAGGCTACGTTCGTATTTTTGAGATTTGCTTTCTTGCTTCCTTCCACTGTCTGTTCAAGCATATAGTCCAGATGTTGCTTTGTTACCTTTGTCACAAGGTTATTCTGCGTGTCGTCCAGCATGCTTTTCAGCGTGGCCTTGCCTGGTGTGTTCAGCACACATCGCAGACTCTGCTCAGGGCACACGAGTTGCAAAGTGGCATTCTGGGCGAGGAAAAGCATGGTCTCTGGTTGCAGCTTTTCACCTACCTTGGGCGTCTGATTGTTACTACCTATGGTCACGTTTCCCGACACTCTGTAGACAATGTAAGTCTGAGCGCTTGTGGCTGTGAACGCCATGAGCATCAGAAAGTAAAGAAATAGCTTTTTCATATTTATCGTTTTATTGTTTTAAGTTATGCTTTGCAAAAGTAAGCAATTAAGCTTAAATCACCAAATGTTTCACTCTTTTTTTCTGTTACGCTTTTTCTTTAATGGACTTAGTAAGTCGCCAAGACCGTTGAAATCGCGCTTCATGATGAGCCCAATTCCTTGCGTGTTGAGTGATGACCGGGTGAAGTAGCGGTCGTTGGTTTGATTGTAGACCTTCAAGGCCAGATTGCCCTTTGGCGTGAGCAAATAGCGCAGGTCGAAGTCGCCGATGAACGAGGGGTTGGCTTGAGTGGCATTGTCGCGGTAACCGAATTGTCCGTTGAATAGCAGACGATTGTCGAGCATCCTTCCACTAATAGTGCCTTCGTAGTCAGCATTGCGCCAGCCCTCAGTACCCGTCGAGATGTTGGCTCCGATGTTCCAACTGTCGGTGTTGATGACTTGCGACAGCAGTTGGCTGAACTGCGTTGAGAGGGTACCTGAGAGGAACGACTGCATAGCCAACTGTGTTTGGTCTTGTTGTTGTGCATCAGCATTGTTGATGCCTGCAGTATAGAATCGGCCGATGCCAAGCAGATAGACTACCTGCTGGCGTGTTTCTTCCTGTGAGGCCAGCACTGAGCGTATCATCTGTTGCTCGTCAGCATTCACCGTAGGCATTTGAAGGTCGAAGTCGACCTGTGGCTGTTCAGCGGTACCTGTGATGTTCATGAGACAGTTAACACGAATGGTGTTCGACGAGAACGACTCGCCAAGAGCGAGGTCGGCCAGACTCACAGCGGGTACCGTGTAGATGGCTTGCAGGTTGATGGCACTCTCAAAGGGCTCTCCCGTAAAGCTAATAGTTCCGCCTTGCTGAAATTGGAATTTCTTGCGAATGATGTTTTGGATGGTCACATCATATGTTCCACTATCTACTATGTAATTGCCAAACAGCCGGAAACTACCTTTATTATAATAAGTAGACTTCAGTGCACCATCGCCACGCAGGGTGATATAGTCACCAGTCTTAGCATCCATGAGTAGTCGCAGCTGTGCCTGTGGCGTGGCGTTGATGGCGATGTTAAGGTAGAGATCTGATGACGATTGTACATTGTTTATTTGAGTATCGGCTTCTTGCTTAGAATCTTCTTGTTGTACAGCCTCACTGGAAGAATTGCTGTTTCGTTCGTTCCATGTGATGAACTCCTGCGTAGAGATGGCATCCGGCTTGGCTACATTATAAGTGAAGACGGTGCCTTCCAGTGGAACCACATCGGCATTGATAATGGTCTCGCCTGGTCGTCCGTGCAGGTCGACGCTGCCCTGTGCCATAATGGTGCCGTAGAACTGCTGTCCAGGCTGCTGTGGCTCATCGTAGGCCAACAGACGCTCGGTGTTCACGCTCAGGTCGAAAGTCATGTTGGTGAGATGCTCATGGTCAATGGAGCCGCTCAAGTATGCAGTGTTGTTATAACGGTCGTGCATCGGCAGACTGTCTAATACGATGTGGTCTGGAATAAAGTTCACGGTATCGTTATGCAGTTGGTAGGTAGTATATAGTGGGGTGACGGTAGCCTGTCCGCTCACCACAAGTTGTCCTGTGAGGTTGATGTTGCTCAAAGGACCAGCTACGCGTACAGAACCGTAGGCTTGCCCGCTGATGTCTTCGAGAAAGGCGCTAGTGAACGAATGCAGGAAATCGATGTGTGTGCCTAATCCCTCGATGTCGAGACAAAGCTCGTCGCGCTGTGGCGAGATGTAGCCGTTGATAAGTGTTCGGGCGTCGGGACCATCGTTGGCTGTGGCATGAAGATCTATTTGTTCAAGTTCTTGGTTCAGGTCGGCTCGTACGCTGAGGGTTCCCATTCGTCCTTGTTCGAAGGTGAAACGGTTGACTATGAGGTCAGCATATGCTTCCAGCTTTCCGAGGGCAGAAATCAAGGTGGCTGTTCCACTTGCATTACCGCCAAACTCAACGGGGTGGAAGTCAAGCATGTTCTGGACATAGGCCACATCAATATCTTGAAGACTAACGGACAGGGTGTCGGTGGGCTGGTCGCCTGCTACGCCGTCAATGGTGATATGGCGGTCGTCGTGGCGTACGAGAAAGTGGTCTACGAGCAGGTGCCGTGTTGAATAGAGAATGTCGCAGGGCTCAATGTCCCATTCGGTGTTCTGCATCATCAGGCGTGAAGGTAGCACTCGAACGTGGGCTTCTGCTTGTCCGTCGAGGTTCTTATAGAGTGATGTCAATGTGTTTAGCTCACCACTGAAAAGGTCGTTGTTGGCCATGTTACCCCATCGTAGGGCTGTTTGTAAGTTGTTGTCGGCAGCTTTAGCGTGCAGGTCGAGTCTCAGATATTGTTCGTCCTCTCTCTGCTGGTCGAGCTGCAAATCGCAATATAGCGTATCGCTTGGCGATGATATGCTGATGCTTCCGCCACTGTAATGGGTTCCGTTGTAGCTAAAGGAGGGTAGCTGACCATCCACGTTGATGCGCTCGTTACCATCGCTCACACTCATGTTCACGGTAAGAGGAGCATTTAGTTGTAGGTCTATGTGTAACAACTCTTTGAGCCATCGGCTATCGGTCATGTTGAGTGTTATTCCGAAATCGTTGCCTGTAGGAGCGATATCCTTGGGTAATCCTGGTAGGGTGGGTAGGCGCGTTGATATCGTACGCATCAGCGTCTGCGGTAATGTCGCCCAATCGAATTGCCCTTTCAACTCGGCTTCGATGGGGTCGCCTGTCAATTTCATGTAGTGAATACCCTCGTCATAACCCGACTTCAGGTGCATGTTGTCTATGTGCAATAGTTCGTCTCCGTCCTCGTTGGTCATCACAAAGTCGTCAACGTCAACGCTGCCTTCAGCATCGTTCAAAGTCGTAGCAGTAAAGTCGGCATCTATAACTGCGGCAAATTTTGTATTGCCCCAGTGTTGGCTTAAATTGAGATTCTGGGGGGATACACGATTGAGAAAGCCCGTTAGCCTGATGTGTTGACCTTTGCTCATCAATCCCTCTATGTTGGCCACGAGGTTGGGGTCGTCTACCCGAATTTTCCCCTCAAAGCTGTTTTCTGATACGTTTCCATCGATGCTGATGTCCTTATATCGATATTTTTTGAAGTCAAACTGACTTACATCGCCTTGTATTGCTATCTTTTTTGTAGTGCCCTCAATAAAGGCCTTTGTAGCCAGCAGTCCAAAATCGTCGTTGTCGAGCAACTTGCTCAGCTGCAGATCTGTGGTCTCTACATTACCCGAGAAATGGCTTCGTTCGCTCAACTGTAACTGCATATTCAAATGCCCAATGTCAGAAGAAAGCTGGGAGTGCACATCAATTTCGTCTGTTCCTTGTCCTTCAACTTGTGCAGAAAGACTGAACCCGCTCAGACGCGTTACAACTTCTGGCATACCACTCATGTTCTGCTGTAGTTTGGCAATGAGAGATTGGCTTACCGAAAGCTGGTCTATCTCTGCATTCCAAAGCGGACGGCCATCAAGTTGGGTTGCCCATCCGCTGCCTTCGAGTAATAGCTGGTTGCTCTCGCTCATTCGTAGATGATTGATTTTGGCTGTTGTACCCGTGCCTTGGAATTGAGCTTGGAGCTCCACTTCCTGTGAATAGTCTGCCAATTTAGGAAGTAGGGGGACAAAGTCGCGTAAGGCAATTCTCGTTTGTGAGATGTTGCCTTTGTAACTGAGCGTCTGCTTTAATTGCGAGACATCATATTTTGCTTGTACGCTGTCGATATAGATGTGGGTGTGTGGCAATTGGAGGCTGAAACCTTCAAGTCGGGCTCCCTTGGAACCAGCCTCAGCCTTGAAAGCCAAGCGTTGCACATTGAGTCCAGATAGTTCTCGTAGCGTCAGTCGCTTTACGTTTAAGTTGAGCGAATCGTTCGTTAAAGCCTTAAGTATAATATGCGCACTTATATCTCTTATATTCAAGTGTTTATAGTTGAATATTCCGTCTGTACGAGGAGCATCGTTTTGGTCGTAGCTGATGCTGGAACGTCTCATGATGAAAGAATTCACAGCGAGATTTAAGGGAGTGTGCTGTGTCGTGTCGCGTGAAGCCAAAGAATCAAGTAAGAACTGGTAGTTAGCAATGGCATTAGCACTGTCGCGGCTCAGTGTGGCATGTGCTCCGAACAACTGCGCAGACGAAATGCTGACTTGTCCTTCGGCTAAAGCAATCAAATCGACTCGAGCTGTCAGACGGGCAACGCGAAGCATTTCTTTGTGTCGCTGGTCGAGGATGACTGCATCGTCAATGATGATACGATTGAAGAATCCCAGGTCTACACGTCCAACGCTAACCTGTGTCCCCAGCATATTGCTCATGGCTTCAGATGCCTTTTCGCCCAGCCAAGTCTGTACGAAAGGCATTTGGACGAGCCCCATCAACGTGATACAGAGGCCGCAAATCGTCCAAAGTGTCCAATTGAAGATATGTTTGAGTTGCTTCAATTCTGTTAGTTCGAGATTACAAATGCCTGCAGCATCTACTCGATTTTTGCGCAAAATTACGATAAAAAGTTCTGATTTACGAATTTTCGGGCAAGAAATATAAGGTTTATCCATAAATTTTAGTAATTTTGCACTCGTTGTGATGCAACTATTCCCAAATTCATTTATATAAATGGCAAATGTAATTAAGTTACGAAAAGGCTTAGACATTAAACTTCAAGGCAAAGCTGAGGAGAAAACGCTTCATTTGAAATCGAACGGCAAGTTTGCATTAGTGCCCGACGATTTCGTGGGTGTTACTCCTAAAGTTGTTGTTAAAGAAGGTGATAAGGTTAAAGCCGGGGATGCTTTGTTTGTGAACAAGCTGTATCCCGAAGTGAAGTTCGCTTCGCCTGTCAGTGGAAAAGTGACCGCTGTGGAGCGTGGCGAGCGCAGAAAAGTGCTCTGCGTGAAGGTGGAAGCCGACAAAGAGCAGCAGTTTACGGACTTTGGACGCAAGGATGTGAGCACGCTCAATGGCCAACAGGTCGTCGACGCGCTGCTTGAGGCTGGTATCTTCGGATACATCGACCAGCTACCCTACGCCGTGTCGACCAATCCTTCGGTCATGCCGAAGGCTATCTTCGTTTCGGCACTGCGCGACAAGCCGCTGGCTTGCGACTTCGAGTACGAGGTGAAAGGGCAGGAGCAGGACTTCGTGACGGGCATCCTGGCGCTTTCGAAGATTGCAAAGACACACGTCGGAATGGGCATTCAGCCCGATTTCCGCGCTGCTATTCAGCAGATGGGCATCGACCAGTTTGCAGAAGTGAACATCTTCGACGGCAAGTGCCCGGCAGGCAATGTTGGCGTGCAGGTGAACCACGTCGACCCGGTAAACAAAGGAGAGGTGGTATGGACTATTGGCGATCCTACTGTAGTGCTCTTCATTGGACGCCTGTTTAATACGGGAAAGGTGGACTTGCATCGCTTGGTTGCCCTTTGCGGAAGTGAGGTTCAGAAGCCTATGTACGTTGATATGCTTGTGGGTGAGGAACTCTCAACGCTTGTCTCCAATAGCTATGATGCTTCACATAGCGTGCGTATTATCAATGGCAATGTACTCACGGGTACCCCCACGACCAAGGACGGATATCTGGGAGCCCATGCTTCTGAGATAACGATTATTCCTGAAGGAAATGATGCTGATGAGATGCTGGGCTGGATATTGCCTCGCTTCAAGCAGTTCTCTGTGAATCGCAGCTATTTCTCTTGGCTTTGTGGTAAGAAGGAATATGCACTTGATGCCCGTGTGAAGGGTGGTGAGCGCCACATGATCATGAGCGGTGAATATGACCGGGTGCTGCCGATGGACATCTATGGTGAGTATCTCGTGAAGGCTATCATTGCAGGCGACATTGACCGTCAAGAGGCACTGGGTATTTATGAGGTTAGTCCAGAGGATTTCGCCTTGGCCGAGTTCGTGGACAGCTCGAAACTTGAACTGCAGCGCATCGTGCGTGAAGGACTGGACATTTTACGTAAAGAAAACGCATAAAACATTATGAGCGCATTAAGAAATTATCTCAATAAAATCAAGCCGAACTTCGAGGAGGGTGGCAAACTACATGCCTTCCGTTCGCTGTTCGACGGCTTCGAGACGTTTCTATACGTGCCTAACGACACGGCGAAGACGGGAGTGAACATTCACGACTCGATTGACTCGAAGCGCATCATGAGCATGGTGGTCATCGCACTGATGCCTGCTATGCTATTTGGTATGTACAACATTGGCTATCAGAACTATGCTGCGGCAGGAACGTTGGCATCGGCCTCGTTCTTTGAGGTGTTCTTCTATGGCTTCTTAGCCGTGCTACCCAAAATTCTTGTCTCTTACATCGTTGGTCTGGGTATTGAGTTTGCTTGGGCTCAATGGAAGGGCGAAGAAATACAGGAAGGCTATCTCGTCAGCGGAATTCTGATTCCTTTGATTGTTCCTATTGGTTGCCCATTATGGATGTTAGCTTTGGCTTGTGCCTTCAGCGTGATTTTCTGTAAGGAAATCTTTGGTGGTACGGGTATGAATATTTTCAATCCAGCTATCGCTGCCCGTATGTTCCTTTTCTTCGCTTATCCTTCGAAGATGACGGGCGACCAAATATGGGTGGCTCGTGATACCATCTTCGGATTGGGCAATACGCTCCCCGATGGATATACGGCTGCGACTCCGCTTGGACAGATTGCTCAGAATATTACGCCTGATGCCTCAATATGCGACATGATTTGCGGCTTTATCCCTGGCAGTATCGGTGAAACCTCACTGATAGCCATTGCCATCGGTGCTTTCATCCTGCTTTGGACGGGAATCGCTTCGTGGCGCACGATGTTGAGCGTGTTCGTGGGTGGTGCTTTGATGGCTATCATCTTCGAGCAGACGGGCCAGTCGATGACGTGGTGGCATCACTTCGTATTGGGTGGTTTTGCTTTCGGTGCCGTGTTTATGGCTACAGACCCCGTTACTTCTTGTCGCACGTGTACAGGTCAGTTTATCTATGGCTTCATCATTGGAGCTATGGCCATCCTGATTCGTGTTCGCAATGCTGGTTATCCAGAGGGCATGATGTTAGCCATATTCTTTGGCAACATGATTGCGCCCATGATAGACCATTTCATTGTAGAGCGTAACATCTCAAAACGTTTAAAGAGAGGAGGTACCAAATGAAACTAAACACTAATTCGAACTCCTATATTATTATATATAGTGCAGTTCTCGTAGTCATCGTTGCTTTCTTGCTGGCTTTTGTCTATCAGGCGCTGAAGCCGATGCAGGATGCAAACGTGGCTCTTGATGTTAAGAAGCAGATACTCTACTCATTGAATATTCGCAATCTTGATGGCGCAGAGGCCGAAGCCAAGTATGCCGAAGTGGTGAAGGCTGAGGCCGACATGGACGGGCGCAAATATTATATGTGTAATATTGATGGTGAAAATGTGATGGTAGTAGCACTCAAAGGTATGGGTCTTTGGGGAGGTATTAGCGGTTACATCGCTCTCCATAACAGACAGCAGCCCACTGTTTATGGCGTATATTTCAATCACGAAAGTGAGACTGCAGGACTTGGCGCGGAGATTAAAGACTCCCAGGCTTGGCAGGAAAAGTTTATTGGAAAGCGCGTTTATGATGATAACTATGACGTTGTTCTCTCTGTAGTGAAGAAGGTGGATGATGCCACGACTCAGGTAGACTGCGTTACTGGTGCTACACTTACATCAAATGGTGTAGATGCCATGCTGAAAGACTGCTTGCAGGATGCTTGTTCGAATGCAATGGAACTTTTCAGTGAGCAGATGAAACAGTGTGAGCAAAACTCGACCGAAAACGAAACAAAAGTAGAGGAGGAATAGCATTATGGCATTATTTAGTAAACAAAATAAAGAAGTGTTCTGCAATCCGCTGAACCTCGATAACCCAATCCTTATTCAGGTTTTGGGTATCTGCTCTGCCCTTGCCGTAACGTCGCAGTTGAAGCCGGCCATCGTGATGGGACTGGCTGTGACGGTGATTACAGCATTCTCAAACGTAATCATCTCACTCATTCGCAATACTATTCCTAACCGCATTCGTATTGTGGTACAGTTAGTGGTTGTGGCAGCGCTGGTGACCATTGTATCTCAGATTCTGAAGGCTTTTGCCTATGACGTGAGCGTTCAGCTGAGTGTGTATGTAGGTCTGATTATTACCAACTGTATCCTCATGGGACGGTTGGAAGCATTTGCTATGATGAACAAGCCTTGGCCTTCTTTCCTCGATGGTGTGGGCAACGGATTGGGCTACGCTATGATACTTGTTATTGTTGGTGCCTTCCGTGAGTTCTTCGGACGCGGCTCGCTGTTGGGCTTCCAGATCATCCCTGATGCTTGCTATGATTTCGGTTACGTCAATAACGGCATGATGACGATGCCTGCCATGGCCCTTATTCTTGTGGGTTGTGTGATTTGGGTACATCGCGCCTATTTTTATAAGGAGAAGTAAGATATGGAACACGCTTTAAGTTTATTCTTTCGGTCGATATTCGTCGACAATATGATTTTTGCCTTCTTCCTCGGCATGTGTTCCTACCTTGCCGTGTCGAAGACAGTAAAGACTTCGTTGGGATTAGGTTTGGCTGTGACCTTCGTCCTCACCGTCACTGTTCCTGTGAACTATTTGTTGCAGACTAAGGTTCTTGGTGACGGTTGCTTGGTTGAGGGTGTAGACCTCAGTTACTTGTCATTTATTCTTTTCATTGCTGTCATAGCTGGTATGGTACAGCTCGTTGAGATGACGGTCGAGAAGTATTCACCCTCGCTTTATGCAGCTTTGGGCATCTTCTTGCCGCTGATTGCCGTGAACTGTGCCATCATGGGTGCTTCGCTCTTCATGCAGCAACGTATTCTTCTTGACCCTGCCAACACGCAGGCCATCACCAGTGTATGGGATGCAATTGTCTATGGCTTCGGTTCCGGCCTTGGCTGGACTTTGGCTATTGTGGCTATGGGTGCTATTCGTGAGAAAATGCAGTATTCAGACGTTCCTCGTCCGCTGCAGGGCCTTGGTATCGTGTTCATCACTGTGGGCTTGATGGCCATGGCCATGATGTGTTTCTCTGGACTTAATATATAAATAAGGTATGGCACAGTTTATAGCATATAGTATTGGAGTTTTCCTCCTTGTTATCATCCTTTTGGTGATTATCTTGCTTGTGGCTAAGAAGTATCTTAGTCCTTCGGGCAATGTGAATATTGAAATCAATGGCGACCGCACTATCAACGTGCCCCAGGGCAATAACTTGATGGCTACACTGAACCAGAATGGCATATTCCTTCCTTCTGCCTGTGGTGGTAAGGCTTCGTGCGGACAGTGTAAAGTGCAGGTACTTGAGGGTGGAGGAGAAATTCTCGATTCAGAGAAACCTCACTTTACCCGCAAACAAATCAAAGAACATTGGCGTCTGGGATGCCAATGCAAGGTGAAGGGCGATCTGAAGATTCATGTCGATGAGAGCATCCTTGGTGTGAAAGAGTATGAGTGTACCGTTATTTCTAATAAGAATGTGGCTACATTCATCAAAGAGTTCAAGGTTCAGCTGCCTCCGGGCGAGCACATGGACTTCCTGCCAGGCTCTTACGCTCAGATTAAGATTCCTGCTTTCGATTGCATTGACTACAATGACTACGATCGTGATCTGATAACGCCAGAATACGTTCCGTCATGGGAGAAATTCAAAATGTTCGACCTGAAGTGCAAGAACCCAGAGCCCACCATCCGTGCTTATTCGATGGCCAACTATCCTGCAGAGGGCGATGTGTTTATGCTTACAGTGCGTATTGCAACACCTCCGTTCAAACCAGACCGTAGTGGCTTTATGGATGTGAATCCTGGTATCGCTTCGTCGTATATTTTCTCGCTGAAACCTGGCGACAAAGTGATTATGAGCGGTCCCTTTGGCGACTTCCATCCTCACTTCGACTCGAAGAAAGAGATGATTTGGGTAGGCGGTGGCGCTGGTATGGCTCCGCTTCGTGCTCAGATTATGCACATGACAAAGACATTGCACACGACCGACCGAGAGATGCACTACTTCTATGGCGCACGTGCGCTGAATGAGGTGTTCTATCTCGACGACTTCCTGGGTCTGGAGAAGGAATATCCTAATTTCCACTTCCATTTGGCTCTCGACCGTCCTGATCCTGCTGCCGATGCTGCAGGCGTGAAGTACACCCCAGGCTTCGTGCATCAGGTGATGCTCAACACATATCTAAAGGACCATGAGGCTCCCGAGGATATCGAGTACTACATGTGCGGTCCTGGCCCCATGTCAAAGGCAGTCGTCTCGATGCTCGACTCTCTTGGCGTAGACCCCGAAAGCATTATGTATGATAACTTCGGTGGATAATAAATCTCATTGGAGATAGTAAAAGAAAGACTGGCAGTCGCGTAACTTTCGCGCTGCCAGTCTTTCTTTTGCTTATAAGTGTTTATGCGAAGGCGATGGTCAGGCCTGCCATAACGATGCTGACCATCGACATGAGCTTGATGAGGATGTTGAGTGACGGGCCGCTGGTATCCTTGAAGGGGTCGCCCACGGTATCGCCCACGACGGTGGCTTTGTGACAGGCACTGCCCTTGCCGCCGAAGTTGCCTTCTTCTACCATTTTCTTGGCATTATCCCAAGCACCACCAGAGTTCGCCATGAACACAGCGAGAGTGAAGCCAGCAGTCAGTCCGCCCACGAGCAAGCCCATAACACCTGCTACGCCAAGCAGACAACCTACGACGATGGGGATGGCAATGGCGAGCAACGAAGGGAATATCATTTCCTTCTGAGCTGAACGGGTAGATATCTCCACGCACCGGCCGTAGTCAGGAGTAGCCTTGCCTTCCAGAATTCCCTTGATTTCGCGGAACTGGCGGCGTACTTCCTCAACCATTGACTGGGCTGCTCTGCCTACGGCACCCATTGTGAGACCGCAGAACAGGAAGGCAGCCATGCCACCAATGAATGCACCTACGAGCACTTTGGGGTTCATTAGGTTCACTTGGAAATACTCCATGAATTGCACCATGTCGGCTGTTTCAGGGTTAAACACATTGCCTGCATTGTCGATGAATGTCTGTCCGTGCTCTGCGGCACGTGCCATGGCAATCTTGATTTCCTCCACATACGAAGCAAGCAGAGCCAGTGCCGTAAGTGCTGCTGAGCCGATAGCGAATCCCTTACCAGTGGCGGCTGTAGTATTGCCTAAGGCATCGAGAGCATCGGTGCGTTGGCGTACTTCAGGCTCCAGCTCGCTCATTTCAGCATTGCCGCCGGCATTGTCGGCAATAGGACCGTAGGCGTCGGTTGCCAATGTGATGCCCAGCGTTGAGAGCATTCCCACAGCGGCAATGCCGATGCCATATAACCCGTGCGACATTGAGGCTGCCGACATGGAAAGATCGAAGCCATTGGCGCAGAGGTAGCTCAGCATGATGGCTATGGAGATTGTGACAACGGGAATCATCGTTGAAATCATTCCTGTTCCGATTCCTTTGATAATAACGGTAGCAGCGCCCGTTTGCGAAGCAGCGGCAATGTCCTGGGTGGGCTTGTAGGAGTGAGAAGTGTAGTATTCGGTGCCTTGTCCGATAATAACGCCTGCCACGAGGCCGGTAATAACCGAGAATGAAACGCCAAGCCAGTTCTCCAATTGGAAGAGGTAAAGGATGACGAATGTAGCAATGGCAATGAGCACGGCGCTAACATTGGTGCCCAACGATAGCGACTTGAGCAACTCTTTCATACCAGCTCCTTCCTTGGTGCGAACGAGAAAGATGCCGATGAGCGAGAGGAAGATACCTACGGCTGCGATAATCATAGGTGCAATGACAGCCTTCAGCTGCATGTCTCCATTCATGGCAAATGCAGTAGCTCCTAAGGCCGCTGTAGAAAGAATGGAACCGCAATAGCTTTCGTAAAGGTCGGCACCCATGCCGGCTACGTCGCCCACATTGTCGCCCACGTTGTCGGCGATGGTGGCGGGGTTGCGTGGGTCGTCCTCAGGAATGTCCTGCTCCACCTTGCCCACAAGGTCGGCACCTACGTCGGCAGCCTTGGTGTAAATGCCGCCACCAACACGGGCAAACAGGGCCTGCGTGGAGGCACCCATGCCGAACGTGAGCATGGTGGTGGTAATGGTGATGAGCGAGATGCCTGTGCCAGGATATACATAGCTCAGGATAAGGAACCACATGGCAATATCGAGCAGTCCGAGACCTACGACGACCAAGCCCATGACGGCACCTGAGCGGAAGGCTATCTTCAGACCACGGTTCAGTCCCTGACGGGCACCGTTGGCGGTGCGGCCCGAGGCGTAGGTTGCTGTCTTCATGCCAAAGAAGCCAGCCAGGCCCGAGAAGAAGCCACCCGTCAGGAATGCTACGGGCACCCATGGGTTCTGTACGTGGAGCACATAAGCCATGAAGGCAAAAATAATAGCGAGTACCACGAAAACGATGGTGACTACTTTGTACTGTTGCTTGAGATAGGCCATGGCACCACGGCGTACGTGGCCTGCAATCTCTCTCATACGGGGCGTTCCCTCATCTTCGGCCATCATCTGGCGAAAGAAGAACCACGCCATGCTCAGAGCTACCACCGATGCGATGGGCACGAGCCAGAATGCTACAGGAATGTTCATAAGCGGTTAGTTATTAATTGAATAAAATGGTCAATTTCTTTGTTATGTTGCTGCAAAGTTACTAATTAATTTGGAAAAAAGGATAATTTCTTTCATATTTTGATGGCTTTTCATTACCTTTGCACCAAAATTGAAAAAGAATGATACTTCACGTATTCAACCCAGAACATGATATTGCACTGGCCGCTCACCTGAAAAACTTCACAGCTCCGCACGCCGGACGGCAGCTGCGCCACGACCTTGGCTTCTTGCCTGCACTATGGGCCGAAGCCGACGATGTGGTGCTGGTCGATGATATAGAGAGCATTCCGCGCAGTTGGAGGTACCGCTGTCGGTGCAGACTGGTGGAGAAACGTGAGCTTGTACGGCTGAAGTTCGACGCCATCGAGCCCTGGGGCTGGGATTTAGCCCTGCGTGCTAACCTTGTGCGCTATGGCGTTGACGAACGCTTACTGCCCAGCGAGGACGCTATCGAACAGGTACGCTTGCTGTCGCACCGGCGTGTGTCGGCATGGCTGCTTCCGTTGCTGCGTGTAGATGGCATGGTGGGTGAGGCTTTCGAATGTACTACAGCCGACGATGTTGATAAGTTGATAGGCCGATATGGGCGTGTGGTTCTCAAGGCTCCTTGGTCGTCGAGTGGGCGAGGACTGCGTTTTGTCACCGAAATGAACCATATAGAAGGTTGGCTCAAGAACTTGTTGGCCACGCAAGGAAGTGTGATGCTGGAGCCCTATTATAATAAGGTAAAGGACTTTGGTATGGAGTTCTACAGCGATGGCAATGGCAATGTCGGCTTCTTGGGACTCTCGCTGTTTCATACGGCCAATGGGGCTTATACGGGCAATGTCCTGGCTACGGAGAAAGCCAAGCGTGAATGGATAAGCGACTATCTTCCAACGACTTTGCTCGATGCCGTTCAAGAACAGGTATGCCGCTTGCTTGGTGAGCGGTTCCGAGGATGCTATTGCGGGCCTTTCGGCATAGACATGATGATTGTGGCACGCGACGACCGCGACGGCTTCTTGCTGCATCCCTGTGTGGAAATCAACCTCCGACGCACGATGGGCCATGTGGCCTTGGGTCTCTCGCCCAGCGACGACGAGGTGAAACGCGTGATGAGAATAGACTACTCAAATAATAACTACAAACTAATCATTAGACGATTATGAAGAAACAAATCTTGATGGCCCTTGTACTGCTGCCCATGACCATGCAGGCACAGTACAAATCGGAGGTGTGGTCGCCCGATAATGGCGACGGAACTTACACTAACCCTGTGATAAATGCCGACTATAGCGACCCCGATGTCTGCGTGGGAGCTTCAGGCGAAGACTATTATTTGACGGCCTCGTCGTTTCAGTGCATACCGGGCCTGCCCATCTTGCATTCTAAAGACTTGGTGAATTGGGAAATCATCAACTATGCCTTGAAGGAATTGGAACCTCGTGAGGTGTTCGACAAGCCGAGCCACGGCAATGGTGTTTGGGCACCCAGTATCCGCTTCCATAATGGTGAGTATTATATCTACTGGGGTGACCCGGACCACGGCGTATTCATGGTGAAGACGAAAGACCCTGCAGGTGAATGGGAGAAGCCCGTGTGTGTGATTGCAGGCAAGGGCTACATTGATACCACACCGTTGTGGGACGACGACGGGCGCTGCTATTTGGTGAACGGATGGGCCAACTCGCGTTCTAAGTTTGCTTCGGTTCTCACCGTGCGCGAGCTTTCTGCCGACGGTACAAAAGCCATTGGACAGCCCGTGATTGTTTTCGACGGCAACGGCACGGAGAATCGCACCTGCGAAGGCCCCAAGTTCTACAAGCGCGATGGCTGGTACTGGATTATGTGCCCGGCTGGCGGCGTGCCTACAGGCTTCCAGTTGGCCATGCGTAGCAAGAGCCCTTACGGTCCCTATGAGCACAAGATCGTGCTTCAGCAGGGAAAGACGGCCATCAACGGCCCTCATCAGGGCGGCTGGGTACACACGAAGTATGGCGAGGACTGGTTCCTGCATTTCCAGGACAAGGAGGCTTACGGGCGTGTTGTCCACTTACAGCCTGTCGACTGGTCGACCGGATGGCCAATCATGGGCAAGAAAGGCGAACCTGTAGTCACCTACAAAAAGCCGCAGTCATCGTCAACAACGATCGTTAATCCTGTTGAGAGCGATGAATTCAACAGTCCTGTAATGGGTAAGCAGTGGCAGTGGCACGCCAACTACGACGAGAAGTTTGGCGTTCCCACGGCTTTCGGCACCTTCCGCATCTATACCTACAAGCTCTCCGAGGGCTGGAAGAACTTCTGGGAAGTGCCCAACCTGCTGCTTCAGAAGACCCCAGCCGACGAGTTTACGGTGACCACGAAGCTGCGCTTTACGTCGAAAGCCGACGGTCAGTTCGGCGGTCTTCTCATGATGGGACTTGATTATTCGGCACTTGTCGTGCGTCGGGTGGGGCAGGAGTTCCAGCTGGTGCAGATGACCTGCAAGGCAGCCGATAAGGGAAAGGCTCAGACGGAGAACATTATAGCTACGTTGAAGCCCACGGCAACCGACAAAACAGAATACAAGCCCGGCATCCACGAGGATATTTATCTGCGCATGAAGGTGAAGAATTCGGAGCTGCAATTCTCATGGAGCCAGAACGGAAAGAAGTATCAGGACTGTGGCGACGTGTTCCGGATGAAGGAAGGAAAGTGGATTGGCGCGAAGTTTGGCTTCGTGGCAGCCGATACCAACCCCAATAGCGACCGCGGTTGGGTAGAGGCTGACTGGATTAGAGTGACGAAGTAGTGTACCTGCACAAAACAGCAAAGTGCCTCTTTGACCTTGTCGAAGGGGCACTTTGTTGTTGTCAAAGGGGAACTTTGACGTGGGTTTAGAAGCGGAAGTCCAGTTCTACGTCCACAAGATTGTAGTTATTATGTCCTGTGCGTTCGTTCACGCGGGCGTACTCAATGTTAAGCTGCAAATTCTTTGTGAAGAGGTAGTCGGCACCAATCTCGTAGTAAGTCTTGCTCGAAGCCCAGTCCTTTTGGTCGCGATACAGGTCGTAGCGGGCCTTTACGTGCAGCTTCTTCTCTATGATAGGAGCAATGGCCAGTGCATAGTAACCATCGGCCTTGTCGCCGGCAGCAGCGTTTGCGCCATATCCCTGGCTGTGGATGTACTCTGTGCGGAACGTCCAGTCGTTCTTTGCATATTCTCCCGAGATGGCATAGCGATTCTTTTCGCCCACACCGGCGCGGCTGCCTTTCCATCCAAAGGCACCTATGCGCAGCCCATCGATGGGCATCACCCACAGACCGCCGATGATATCCTTGCGGTTGTCCTTGTCCTTGGTGTTGATACCCTCACCGTTGAAGACGCCCACTTGGTAGTGTAGCCAGTTGCGGCCGTTCACCTTTAAGAAGTCGCCCTGCACCTGCAAGCCGATGTCGCGTCCGTTAGAAGCCTGTTCGCCTGTGCGGTCGCTGAAGCCTGAGAGCTTCGACACGTTTTGTGAGTAGCTCATGAAGCCCTGTGTGATGGGGTGCATGGGGTTCTCAAAGGTGAACGGACGCTTGAATTGACCGGCTTTCACGCGGAAGAACTCATACTTCTGCCATTCGCCGAAGAGGTCAATCAGGCGGATGGCCGTTGCGTCGTCCTTCGTAGTGCCATTGATTTGCATTTGAGCTTTGTAGTAAAAGTCCTTATGTGCGCGGCCTTCCAGAGCCAGACGCACTAGTCGAAGGTTGAAGGAGTTTTGCTCCGCATTTTTCTTGTCTGATCCCTGATACTGCACCATGCCGTATCCGCTCAGCTTCATGCTTTGTACCCATGCCGGCAGTTCAATGGACTTTTTCTCCTGTGCGCTGGCGGTGAGCGTCATTAGCCCTAAGGCCAGCATCATGATTGCTTTTTTCTTCATAATAGTAAAAATGTTAGTTATGCTATCGTTTTTCAAGCAGCACCACGTTCTCTACGTGGGGCGTGTGTGGGAACATGTCGACGGGTTGCACCTCTACGACACGATATTCTGCATCTAAGTCCTGCAGGTCTCGGGCCTGTGTGGCTGGGTTGCAGCTCACGTAGACAATTCTTTGCGGCGCAGCCTTCATGATGGTCTTCACCACATCGGGGTGCATGCCGGCACGAGGCGGGTCGGTGATCAATACGTCAGGGCGTCCGTGGCGGGCTATGAAGTCGTCGTTCAGAATGTCTTTCATATCGCCTGCATAGAAGAGCGTATTGTCAATATGATTGATGGCCGAGTTCACCTTTGCGTCTTCTATAGCTTCAGGCACATATTCAATGCCTATTACCTGGCGTGCTTGGCGCGCCACAAAGTTTGCAATAGTACCTGTGCCCGTGTAAAGGTCGTAGACAAGAGGTAGATGCTCTTGGCTCCGATGGTCAGACGGGGTTTCTTCTTTCCGTATGTCCGTATGTCCGTCTAACTGTCGGAATGCGAAGTCGCGGACGACGCTGTACAGATGATATGCCTGTTCTGTGTTCGTTTGATAGAACGATTTGGGACCCACCTTGAAGCGCAAGTCCTCCATCAGTTCGAATATATGGTCTTGCCCCTTGAAGGTGATTATTTCCTGGTCGCCGATGGTGTCGTTGCATTTCTGGTTGTCGAGATAGAGTAGGGACGTGATTTGCGGAAACTTGTCGGCGATGTGCTGCAGCAGTTGTTGGGCCTCTTGCTCACCTCCCGTCTCGTCATAATGGAATTGTATGATGACCATCCACTCGCCGCTCATGGAGTTTCGAATAATCACGTCGCGCAGCAAACCCTTCTGCGCCCGCAGGTCGAAGAACGACAACTCGTGCTCAAGGGCGTAGTCGCGTATTTCATTGCGTATCTGGTTGTGCAGGTCGTCCATCAGCCAACACTTCTCAATGGGCAGGATTTTATCGAAAGCTCCAGTGATGTGGAAACCGATGGCTGGCACATCTTTCAGGCTTTGGCTCTCGTCGTGTGGCAATTCCATTATCTGTTCTTTCGTCAGGTAGCGCTTGTTTGCACATCCGAAGTCCAGTTTGTTGCGATACTCCTGCGTCAGCACTGAGCCAAGAATGGGTCGGAATTCCGGCAACTCAACCTTTCCGATACGAGTTAACTGGTCGTATACCTGCTGCTGCTTCATCTTCAGTTGCTCTTCGTAGGGCAGTTGCTGCCACTTACAGCCTCCGCAAACCCCGAAGTGCTGGCAGAATGGTTTCGTGCGCAGCGGACTCTCTGCCACAAAGCGCACGATTTCTGCCTCCATAAAGGAGTGTTTCTTGCGCTTAACCTGCAGGTCGACCACGTCGCCAGGCACAGCCCATGGCACGAATACCACCATGTCGTCGACCCTTGCCAGCGACTTCCCTTCAGCTGCAAAAGCCGTGATGGTTATACCCTGTAGTAGGGGTAGTTCTTTCTTTTTCCTTGTCATACTTATTTATAATTTGGGTGCAAAAGTACAAAAAAAAGTCGATAAAGCGCGCAATGGGTGGCAAATAACTTAAAAATTGCTTAAAACATTTTTGTATGTGCAAAAAAAAGACTACTTTTGTAGGCTGAAAAAAAGGACCAAAACGCGTCAGCGGGCTTTAAAAGTGCCTTAAACGTGAAATTGGTCTTTAGTATTAAGAATTAAAACACTAATAAGTAAACAGTGGAACAGACGTTCGACAACGACAGAATTATCAAAATCAACATCGAGGAAGAGATGAAGTCTTCCTACATCGACTATTCTATGTCGGTGATTGTGGCTCGTGCACTCCCCGATGTTCGTGATGGCTTTAAGCCTGTTCACCGTCGTATTCTCTATGGTATGATGGGAATTGGCAACACCAGTGATAAACCCTACAAGAAGTGTGCGCGCGTAGTAGGCGAGGTGCTTGGTAAGTATCATCCTCATGGAGACTCTTCGGTATATGGTGCACTTGTCCGCATGGCACAAGACTGGAATATGCGTTACACCCTTGTCGACGGACAAGGTAACTTTGGCTCGATAGATGGTGACTCTCCGGCTGCCATGCGTTACACGGAGTGCCGTCTCTCGAAGATGGGTGAACACATCATGGATGACCTGGAGAAGGATACCGTCGACATGGTGAATAACTTCGACGATTCGCTCACGGAGCCCAGCGTCATGCCTACCAAGGTGCCTAACCTGCTCGTCAATGGCGGCAATGGTATTGCCGTTGGTATGGCTACCAACATGCCCACCCACAATTTGGGCGAGGTAATCGATGGCTGTTGTGCTTACATTGACAACCCCGACATCGACACCGACGGGTTGATGCACTATATTCCCGGCCCCGACTTCCCTACAGGTGCTTACATCTATGGCCTGCAGGGCGTGAAGGATGCCTATGAAACTGGTCGTGGACGTATCGTGATGCGAGCTAAGGCAGAGATTGAGAGCGGCGAAACCCACGACAAGATTGTTGTTACGGAGATTCCATACGGCGTCAATAAAGCCGACTTGGTTTCCTATATAGCAGAATTGGCCACAGCCCACAAGATTGAGGGCGTTTCCAATGTGAATGACGAGTCAGGTCGCCAAGGCATGCGTATTGTGGTCGACGTGAAACGCGACGCCAATGCCAACGTGCTCCTGAACAAGCTCTTCAAGATGACTGCCCTGCAAAGTTCGTTCTCGGTTAACAACATTGCCCTGGTGAAAGGCCGTCCTCGTCTGCTTTCGTTGAAGGAATGCGTGAAATACTTCGTGGAGCATCGTCATGACGTGACCATCCGCCGTACGAAGTATGATTTGAAGAAGGCACAGGAGCGTGCACATATTCTCGAAGGCTTGATTATTGCAGTCAACAACATCGACGAGGTTGTCCACATCATCCGCAATTCGGCTACGCCTACTGACGCCCAGCGCAATCTGGAAAAGCGTTTCGAACTCGACGAACTCCAGTCGAAGGCTATTGTCGACATGCGTCTGTCGCAGCTCACCGGACTTCGCGTAGACCAGCTGCACCAGGAATACGACGACCTGATGAAACTCATTGCTGACTTGCAGGAAATCCTCGACAATCCGGAGCGCTGCAAGGAGGTGATGAAGCAGGAACTGCAGGAAGTCAAGGAGAAGTATGGTGACGAGCGCAAGACCGAAATCATCCCCTTCGACCATGAGTTCAATGCAGAAGACTTCTATCCTGATGATCCTGTTGTCATCACCATCTCGCACATGGGATATATTAAGCGTACTCCTCTTTCGGAGTTCCATGAGCAGAGTCGTGGCGGTGTCGGTTCGAAGGCTGCACGCCATCGCGACAACGACTTTACGGAATACATTTATCCTGCCACGATGCATAATACCTTATTATTCTTTACTCAGAAAGGACGTTGCTACTGGCAGAAGTGCTACGAAATACCCGAGGGTGACAAGAACTCGAAGGGACGTGCCATTCAAAACATGCTCAACATTGAGCCTGATGATGCTATCAATGCAGTGCTGCGCATCAAAAAGTTCGACGATGAAGAGTTTGTCAACAGCCACTATGTGGTGTTCGCCACGAAGATGGGTGTTGTCAAGAAGACGTGCCTCGAGGCCTACAGCCGTCCACGCACCAATGGTGTTATCGCCATCAATATCAACGAGGGCGACCAGGTGGTGAGCGTTCGTCTGACCAATGGCAATAACGAGTTGTTGCTGGCCAACCGGAATGGTCGTGCCGTACGCTTCAACGAGAGCCAGATTCGCACCATGGGTCGTGTTTCTACGGGTGTCATTGGCATGCGCCTTGACGGTGGCGACGACGAAGTAGTAGGCATGGTGTGTGTTAACGATCCGCAGACCGAGACTATCATGGTTGTTTCAGAGAACGGCTATGGTAAGCGTACCGATATCGAAGACTACCGCAAGACTGCCCGTGGTGCCAAGGGCGTGAAGACGTTGGCCGTTACTGAGAAGACCGGTCGTTTGGTTGCCATTAAGGTTGTGACCGACGAGAACGACCTGATGATTATCAACAAGAGCGGTATCCTCATCCGTTTGAAGGTGGCTGATGTGCGAGTCATGGGACGTGCCACTCAGGGTGTCCGCCTTATCAATCTCACGAAGAAGAACGACACCATTGCTTCAGTATGCAAGGTGATGTCTTCTACCGATGATGATGAAATGGAGACCGAGGATGCTCTTATTGGCGACGGCGCAGAAGCACCGCTGGTAGACTTCACTGAAGAGAATAACAATGAAAACAAAAACGAATAACTTGTCTAACCAAAAATTTATAAGAACATGAAAAAAATCATGATGATGGCCCTGATGGCAGCAGCTGCCACCACCGCCTTTGCCCAGGACGCCCTGGTGAAGGAAGCAAAGAAGCAGCTTGGCAACAAAGAGTATGCTCAGGCTGTAAAGACATTGACTCCTGCTCTGACTTCCGCTGAGACGAAAGATAAGGCTGCAGCGTGGAACCTGTTGGTTGATATTCATTATCAGCAGTTCTCTGACATTCAGACCCAAGAGCTTGAGAATAAAGTGAAGAAGATAACTGCCCCTTATGATACGCTTGCAATGCATCACAGTGCAGTGGCTGCTCTTGAGGCCGCTATCAAGTGCGATGAGGTTGACCGTCAGCCCGATGCAAAGGGCAAAGTGAAGATTAAGTTCCGCCAGCCCAACCAGCAGCGTCTGCAGAACGTGCGCCTCGCTCTTATCAACGCCGGTCTTTATGAGTACAACCATAAGAACCTCGACGCAGCGTTCAAGGATTGGTCGCTCTATCTCGAATCTCCTAAAGACCCCTTCTTCGAGGGTGTCGACCTGTCGAAAGACCAGTATCGTTCTGAGATTGCCTACTATGCTGCCCTCGTAGCTTACCAGAAGAAAGACTATGCCAATGCCGAAAAGTATGCCCACATGGCAGCAGAAGACCCTGCCAAGGCAAATGAGGCTAACGAAATCCTGCTTTTCTCGAAGAAAGAGAACTGCAAGACGGCTGCCGACTCGCTGGAGTATGTGAACAAGGTCAAGGAGCTTCACAAGGCTAACCCCTCTGAGGAGCGCTACTTCAACCTGCTCATGGAGTACTACACACGTGCTAACGACATGAAGGGTATGGCCGAATGGGTGGCTGAAGAAGAGGCTATCGACCCCAACAACAAGATGGTTTGGGCTCTGAAGGGCGAAATCCAGATGAACGACCGCAAGTGGGATGAGGCTGTTGCTTCCTACAAGAAGGCCCTCGAAATCGATCCCGACTTCGTGCAGTGCATCTTCAACGCCGGTGTTTGTCTTAACTCTAAGGCTATTGACCTGAAGGATCAGCTGGCCGACAAGCGCACTGGTGGCCTGACCGCCGCCAACGCCAAGAAGGTGAAGGACGTGCTGACCGAGGCTCAGAGCTTTGTTGAGAAGACCAGAGAACTCGACCCCGATCAGGAGAAGGTGAAATGGGCCTATGCTCTCTACCAGATTTATTACTCTCTGAAGGATCCCCGTGCTGCAGAGATGGAGAAGTTGATTAACAAGTAAACAGACCTTGAATGACGAAGCAAGCAAAGACAAGTACTGTCTTGCTTCTCTTACTACTGATAACACCGTGCTTGTTGAGAGCTCAGAAGAAAGAACTCTCGCAAGCACGGACTTATATTAAGAGCGGCAAGAACCTGGAACAGGCCGAAAGGCTGATGACCGACCTGCGTAAAGACCCTAAGAACCGTGACAACGAGAAAATCCTCGTCACGTGGTACGAGAGTGTGCGCGGCCAGTATCTGGCTGCCAACCAGCGCATGTATCTTAAGCAGAGTCAGGACACGGCTGCCTTCTTTGAGTTGGTGCGACGCCAGTTCGGCATTCTTGAGTCGCTCGACTCGCTCGATGCCCGGCCCAATAAGAAGGGACGCGTGGAGCTCGAATATCGCGACAAGCATGCCCAAGCACTCAATGCGCTGAGGCCCAACCTCTTCAATGGTGGAACCTTCCATACTCGTAAGGGCAATTGGCAGAAGGCCTTCGACTTTATGGAGTGCTACATGGACTGTGCCCGCCAGCCTCTCTTCGCGGCCTATGACTACGCTCACAAGGACAGCCGCATGGCTGAGGCAGCATTCTGGGCAACCTCTGCAGGCCATAAGATGCAGAACCCGACGCTGACGCTGCGCTACGCAGAGCAGGCATTGGCAGATTCGTCAAAGGCTCAGTTCACGCTGCAATACATGTGTAAGGCTCATCAGTGGGCGGGCGACGAAGCTGCTTATGTGAAGACGTTGCGTCGAGGTTTTGAGAAGTTCCCAGAGTTCTATTATTTCTTTCCTCGCCTGAACGACTACTATACTGCTCACGGGCAGTATGAGGAGGCTTTGGCCATAGCCGACCATGTGGTCAGTATCAACGATTCCAATCAGCTGGCCCTGCTTGCCAAGTCTACGGCCCTGCTTGCCCTGGAGCGCTATGAGGAGAGTATTCACGTGGCCAACCGTCTGCTCGACCTCAACGACTCGATTGCTGAACCTTACTTCAACGTGGGCTCGGCCTATCTGAACATGGCACTGAAGCTCGACGAGCTGAAAGACCGCGAGAAACTGCGCGACACCTATCAGAAAGCGCGTATCTACATGGAGCGTTATCGCCTGCTGATGCCCGAAGAAAAGCAGAAGTGGGGCCCTGCTCTCTATCGCATATATCTTAACTTGAATCTTGGCAAGCAGTTCGACGAGATAGACAGACTGCTAAAAAAATAAAAAAAAAGGAACTGCTGAGCGTTACTTTCCATAATAATTCGTATCTTTGTCATTCAGATATGAATGAATCTAAAACTTAAATTCAATTTTAGGAAATTATGGAAAATAACGCTCAACTTATTGCTCAGTGCGAGGCACGGGCTAAGGAATGGCTTTCTCCAGCCTTTGATGAGGAGACAAGACGTGACGTTCAGGCCATGCTTGACAATGAAGACAAGACGGCCTTAATCGATGCTTTCTATCAGAACCTTGAGTTTGGTACAGGCGGTTTGCGCGGTATCATGGGCGCAGGCACCAACCGAATGAATAAGTACATCGTCGGTATGGCTACGCAGGGCTTTGCAAACTATATTCTGAAGGCATTCCCTGGCAAGCAGACAAGCGTTGTCGTCGGCCACGACTGCCGCAACAACGGACGTATGTTTGCCGAGACCGTGGCCGACATCTTCTCGGCCAACGGAATTAAGGTTTACCTCTTTGAAAGCCTTCGTCCCACTCCTGAGATTTCCTTTGCCATTCGTCAGCTGGGATGCCAGGCTGGTGTAAACGTCACCGCTTCGCACAATCCCAAGGAGTACAATGGCTACAAGGCTTACTGGGAGGATGGTGCACAGGTGCTTGCTCCGCACGATAAGGGTATCATCGACGAGGTGAACAAGGTGAAGATTGAGGATGTGAAGTTCGATGGTAATAAGGAACTGATTGAAATCATCGGCGGCGAGATGGACTGGGACTACCTGCAGGCTGTGAAAGAGGCCATGGTCGACCAGGACGTTATCCTTCGTCACAAGGACCTCAACATCGTTTACTCTCCGATGCATGGCACGGGCCGCGTCATCATCCCCGAGGCTCTGCGCTCATGGGGCTTCCAGAACATTCACGTCGTGCCTGAGCAGATGGTCATCGACGGCAACTTCCCAACCGTTGTAAGCCCCAACCCCGAGAATCCCGAGGCCATGACGCTGGGCATGAAGCTGGGCACACGCCTGAATGCCGACCTTGTGATTGCCTCTGACCCTGACGCTGACCGTCTGGCTATTGTCTGCCGCAATGCCAAGGGCGAATGGGAAATCCTCAACGGCAACCAGACTTGCATGATGTTCTGCTGGTATATTATCGCCAACAAGAAGAAGCTGGGTCAGCTCAAGGGCAACGAGTTCCTCGTGAAGACCATCGTGACTACCGAAGTGATTGCCAAGATTGCCGAGAAGAACGGCGTTGAGCTGCGCGACTGCTACACGGGCTTCAAGTGGATTGCCAACGAGATTCGCGTCTCTGAGGGCAAGCAGAAGTACATTGGCGGTGGCGAAGAGTCGTTCGGATTCCTGCCGTTCGACAAGGTGCGCGACAAGGATTCACCCGCTTCTATCTGTCTGATTTGCGAAATCGCAGCCTGGGCTAAGGACAACGGCATGACGCTCTACGACCTGCTCATGAACATCTACGCCGAGTATGGCTTCTCGAAGGAGGTGACCATCAACGTCGTGAAGCCTGGTAAGACGGGTGCCGACGAAATCAAGCAGATGATGACCAACTTCCGTCAGAACCCGCCGAAGGAACTGGGTGGCTCGCCCATCGTGCTTTGGAAGGACTATCAGACTCTGGAAGCTACGAAGGCCGACGGTTCGAAAGAGAAGCTCAACATGCCTACCACCTCGAACGTGCTGCAGTGGTTCTGCGAGGATGGCACCAAGATTTCGGTTCGTCCCAGCGGCACAGAGCCCAAGATTAAGTTCTACACCGAGGTGAAGGACGCCAGCTTCAAGTGTGCTGGCTGCTACGAGCGCTGCACCAAGGCTGCCGAAGAAAAGATTGAAGCTATCAAGAAGAGCCTGAATCTTTAGTCCTCTTCCCGCTCGAAACTGAATAAGAAACAGGGACTACCTTGCATGAGGTAAGTCCCTGTTTCTGCTTTTATGATGCGTGTTGCAGTTAATAGCCTGCCGCCTTGACTTTTGCGAAGTGCCGCTTTAAGCACAGCAAAGTGCCGCTTTGACCATCGAAAAGTGCCGCTTTCCTCATTGAAAAGCGGCACTTTACTCATGGAAAAACGGCACTTTTCCAGCTCAGTTGAAGAATATGTAAAGTCCAACCATGACCACAGCCAATGCCGTCCAGAGCACTACGGCCAGTCGCGACCATCCCTCGTGAATGGGAGCAGGTATTTCGTAGCGCTTCTTGTCGCTGTCGGTCAGGCTGATGAGCACCATGCATGCTACCAAAACCGCAAAGAGTTCGAACGACAACAGCATGAAGTGGGGCCACTGGAACTGGAGCCACTGCGGCGGCCACAGATAGAGAATGCCAACGACAAGGCAGAAAGCCGTGCCTACAGTCAGCGCGAAGTTGGCTGCGCGCGTCGTTGTGCGTCGCCAGAAAATGCCTAAGATGAAGACAGCCGTCATTGGCGGGGCGATGAAACCAAGCACCGACTGGAACACGTTGAAGAGGTTGAGCCCCTTGATGCTGTCGATGGCCACGGTAAGGATGATGGCCAGGGCAGCTCCGCACATGGTGACGATGCGCCCGACATAGTTGATGCGGCGCTGCGAGGCGCCGGGATTGAACTTCTTCACGTAGATGTCCATGGTGAAGACCGTGCTCAGCGCGTTGAGGGCAGAGCCTATGGTTGACACCAGACAGGCCGTCAGCAAGGCAAATACCAGCCCCACCATGCCTACAGGGAATAGGTTCTCGACCATCGTCAGATAGGCTTCGTCAGGGTTCTTCAGCGTGGGGTAGAGTGCGAAACAGATGACGCCGGGCAGAATATAGAGCGCCACGTCCAGTATCTTGAGCCAGCCCGTAAAGTTAGTGCCCAGTTGGCCTTCGCGCAGGTTCTTGGCTGCCAGCACGGGCTGCACCATGCTTTGGTCGGTGCACCAGAACCACACGCCCATGACGGGATAGCCCAGCAGAATAGGCAGCCACGGGAAGTCGGGGTCGCTGTTTGGCTTGAACATCACCCAGTAGTCGGCAGGTACTTTATCGGCCAGGGCAGCAATGCCACCCACCTTGTCTAAGCCTGCAATGACCAGCACCAGCGATACGACGATGAGCAATATCATCTGATAGACATTGGTATAGGCCACAGCCTTCAGTCCGCCCAGCATGGTGAAGAAGGCCGAAATGACCAGTAGCACGAGGGCCGAGCTCCACATGGGGATGTCGAACACCTGCCGGATGAGAATGCCGCCGGCAAAGAGTGTCAGCGCCAGCCATGATATGATGATGGTAACGATGGTGTACCACGCCAGAATGTTGCGCGTCGACTGTCCGAAGCGCAGGCCCATGAACTCTGGCAGCGTGCTGACGTTGGCTCCCAAGTAGCGCGGAGTAAAGACAAATGCCAGCAGGGCAATGAACACGAAGGCATACCAGGCGAAGTTGCCCGACACGATGCCCGTGGTGAAGCCCGCACTGGCCGAGGCAATCAGCATGGAAGGCCCTACGTTGGTGCCCCACATGGAGAAGCCGATGTGGTGCCAGCGCAGCGAATGTTCGGCCAGGAAGAGCGAACCTTCCTTCTTTCGTTTCGTACTGGCCCATACTCCGATGGCAATGAGTATGGCGAAATAAGCTCCTAAGATAAGCCAGTCAAGGCCTTGCATGTAGTGCGTGTTCATAACTCTGTTCCTTTATATTCTTTGGTTATTTCGATGGTGATGGCTTTCGAGAGGTCCATTTCATCTGTGCTGTCTACCTCATCGGGATACAGCTTGATGAGCGAGCCAGGGCGCACGAAGACGGGCATCTCTTCGAGGGGCACCTCTACGTCGTAGTACCAGCGCCCGCCCTCCAGTCGCTGGCCAGTGAAGAAGTTTGCCCAGAGCCCCTCGGGCAGATAGATGTCGCGGCGTCCCTCGCTGTTCATCACGGGGCATACGAGGAACTCCGAGCCGAAGTAGTATTCGTCGTCGATGTGCCAGCATTGGCGGTCGTGCGGATGGTGGAATATCAAGGCGCGCAGCATGGGGTAGCCGGTCTTTGTGCAAGCCTCGGCCTGCTCGGCGATATAGGGCAACAGTCGGTAGCGTAGCTTCCACCAACGCTTGACGATGGGCGCAATGTTGGGGTAGTGCCAGGGCTCGCGCTTGTTGGTTCCATGATAGCGCATGTGGGAGGAGAAGACGCCAAACTGCGTCCACCTTACGTACACATCGTCCTGCACAATGCCATTCATGAAGTTGGGCAGGGTGTGAAAACCCGGTACGTCGTGGCTCCAGAAAGCAAAGCCCGAAAGTCCGAAGTGCAGTCCGCCCTTCAGCGAACCGGCCATTCCGTCCCAGGTTGAGGCAGAATCGCCTCCCCAGTGCAGCGGGTAGCGCTGACAGCCGGCCCAGGCCGAGCGAGCCCAAACGATGCCATCGCCCGTAACTTCCTTTGTCACGTTGTAGGCAGCTCGCTGATATAGCAAGGCGTAGATGTTGTTCAGCCGTTCGGGAGTCATGCCGTGGTACTGGTGGTCCATGTGAATGTTTTCTCCGAAGTCGGTCTTGATGCACTTCACGCCCATCTCCAGCAAGGGTTTCAGCAGGCTGTTCTTATACCACTCGGTGGCCTTCGGGTAGGTGAAGTCAATGGTTCCGGCGTAGTCGAGTGCTGAGAAATTAGAGGCGCCGCCCGTAGAACTGTCTTCTTCCTTCGTCGGTCGGCTGATGTAGTTGTTGGCTTTGGCCTCGCCAATCTGCTCTGCTCCGGAAGCGATGTATGGCAGTTGCCACAACGACACCTTGAAGCCTTTGTCCTTCAGCCGATGGATGAATGCTTTCGGGTCGGGGAAGCGTTCGGGGTTGAACTTCCATTCGCAGAGCCAGTCGGTGCGAAACCATCCCGTGTCGAGATGAATCACGTCGCACGGGTAGTGCTCGCGCCGCAGACGGTCGCAGATTTCGTCTACCTCGTCGGCCGAGAAGTAGGTCATGCGGCTCATCCAGATGCCGAACGACCACAGCGGGGGCATCTGCGGAAAGCCTGTCAGCATTCGGTAGCCGCGCAGTATTTCCTCAGGAGTTTCACCGCCAATGATGAAGGCATCTATCTGGGCCTGGTCGCTCATGAATTGGATGCTGCGCGTAGATTGTCCTGCCAGCGAGAGCTTGCTATAGGCAGTGGTGTGGTAGAACGTGCCATACATGCGGCTGCTGAGATAGAAGGGAATGTTCTTGTAGCAGCGGCGGTTGTTGACGCCCTGCCCGTCTTGGTTCTTGAGCTGAAACGTCTGGCCGCTGAGGTCCAGCTTCATGAAGCGTTCGCCTGTTCCCACGAAGCATTCATCAGGCAGGCACTCAAACGAGAGGGTGGCCCGGTCGTTATTGCCCGCCGTCTGGCAGTAAGCCAGTGGAAGCGCATCATAGCGTGGCGGCGAGAAGTGGTCGTAAGAGGCCAGCCGCACCTCATGTTTCCCATCGGGATAGAAGCGAATGTCTACAGTGTTCTGCGGTGCAGGCTGCAGGTCGCTCCAGAAGTCGATGTCGGGAGATGTCTGTACGATGTGCAGGCGCTTGACACCATCTTCCGTGCAGGCATAATAGTGGCCGTGAGGTTCTGCTTCGTGACACAGCCGTAATGGTTTCTTTTGTATCTGCTCTGCGTATTGCAGCATGTCGTCCTCCTCAACAGGAGTCAAGTTGTCCTTATGCTCGAAGTCGATGAACACTCGAAGGATGTTTGGCTCATAGTAGCGGATGACCATCGTGTACTCTTCCTGCTGCTCGGAAGCATCGGCAGCCATGTCGGCAGCAAGCGCTTGGCGCACAAATGGGATGGAAATGCAGATGTCGCCGTCGCGCATCCAGACAGCACTGGGTCTGTCTGCCTTCCAAAGAGCTTCGTCGCGTTGCAGTGCAGGGTCGAAGTCCATGAAGTCGAAAAGGTGGTAGTTCGTTTGTTTCATTGTTTGAATACGAGATTGGGGCCGGGGTGATTGTCGCCTATTTCGTTGCGGCGTATGAGTCGGCCTTCGGTCATGTTGTTTTGAATGGTGAATCCGTCGGTCTTCGCATCGAGGTAGATGCAGAAGCCGCGGTCGTTAGTGGCGTAGGGAGCAGGGTAGGGCTGCGTGATGTTGTTGTCGCGAATAGACGAGCGAGGCTGGTTGCTCAGCGTGTAGATGCCGCCGGCATCATAGAGTTGGCAGGCGTAGTTGCTCACCTTATTATTAATAATGTGGTTGTTCTCCATGCCCGTCTCGTGCGAAGTCCAGCCCCAGCCGACGCAGATGCCGGAGTAGTTGACGTGATTGATGGTGTTGCCCGAGATCGTACAGTCGCGCACGTAACCGCAACTGATAGCCACGGCTCCCCAGTCCTCGGTGGTGGCATGACTGATGGTGTTGCCCGAGATGGTGAGATGGCGGCACTGTTGCGCCAGGTCGTCATACGGACGGTGCACCTCGCGGGGGCTTTCGGCAAAAGAACCGGCCATGATAGCCGTACCACCAATGTGTTCGAAACTGTTGTCGGCTATGCTGCAGTAGCTGATGCCACCAACGAAGTCGAGTGCTGTGGCTCCGAGATGGCGGAAGTTGCAGCGGGTAAAGTGTACTTGCTTGGCGTTCTTCACGCTGACAGCGCTGACTGGGCGCTCAATCCACGCCTGGTTCTCAAGGCCCGCATCCCACGGCAGACCTTCTTTCTGCAGCTTATAGGCATCGACGATGGGGAATCCGCCCTGCAGGGTTACGTGCCCTTGGTGCAGCGGACGGTTCCAGCAAGTGTTCTCGAAGGTGATGCCTTCGAAGGTGATGTGGCTGGCTCCGTCGACAACAACAAGCTGCTCGATGCCGTCGCGTTGCTCTGTAGTCCTGAGAAAAAAAGAGCTGTTGCCCTTTTCGCCACCGATGACGGGCTGCGGCCAGGGATGCTCGAACTCCAGTCGGCTTTCGGGTTCAAGGAAACTGACGATGGCTTTGTCGCCTTTCACTTCGATGTTCTTCACACGTAGAATGGCGATGGCCCAACGTTGGTGAACCACCATCTCGAGGTTCTTCATCCCAAGTATCTGCTTGGGGGGCGTGGGAATACTGATGGTACGCTTCTGCAGGTCGAAGTCAGTGAGGCGTAGCATGCCCTCTTTGGGCCATACTTGGTTGTGCTTCTGCATGGCATCGCCACACAAGACGGTGCCCTTTTCGCCCCTGATGATGGTGGGCGAAGCACTGGTTCCGCTGTCTTCGGGACGCAGGAAGAGCGGTTCGTTCATGTAGTAGCGGCCCGCTTTGATGCTGATGGTGATACCGCCGTCGCAGCGAGGGTCGTTAGTACGCCGCCATTCGCGGGCCTGGCGCAATGCTTCGTGAATGCTTTGGTCCTTGCCGACGCTGATTTCGCCTGCACTAAGTTGTATGGAAATACAGAGTAGGAGTAAGGTTAGTATTTGTTTCATGAGTCAGTCTTTATAGTCTATTAATAGGACGTTTGCCGTCGCCATTTGTCACCAAACAGCATTGAGGGCAAAACGGATTACAGCGCCTCGTCGTCGGGGCGCTGTAATCTGTTCTGCCTCAGGCTGGGCAGATGTTTCTTCTTGCGCAGGTATTCGGCCTTGCGTGCTTCGTAATCCTGCTGATGCTTCTCCAGATATCCGTCGGCCATCGTTGTTACTGCTTGAACTTGGCGTAGACAATGTTGATTTGCACTGGAGCGTTAGGATTGGCCGAGCCTCCTACGAGTCGGGTGCTGGTCAGCGACATGTCGTGCTCGCAATTGGTGACGGTACTGGTCGTTGAGTTCACAGTCAGGCTGATGGGTACCAGCACCACTTTGTTCCAGTTGGGATGCTTAGCCAACCAGTTGGGGTCGGCATCCATGCCATTCTGCTTGTTTTCCCAAAGGCGAGTGATGAGGTTGGAGATGTTGCTGAATGTGTAGGTGTTGGTACTCGACGCATAGACAGCATAGAAAGCCTGCTTTCCGTCGGGTATGCTGTTCTTTTCGAAGAAGTTGGTAAGGCTGTCTTTTTCAACCATCAGCAGGGTTGAAGGGATGCCGAGCGAACGTTTGTCGCTGCTGTTGTAGTTCAACCGCTGCAGGGTGAGCTTTGCTGCCACGAGCGAGTCGGTGGTATGATTGGCCCTGATCTCGTCGACAGGCAGTGTTGCTTCGGTGAAGAGACCTGCGGGAGTCTTCAGGTAAGTGCATGTGTTGTCATCTGCCAATGCGCGGATGGCAGCCATGTCGTTGGTCACGTGGGTAGTCTGTAGCACTTCCTTTGTACCGGCCAGCGTGAAAATCGAATTGTAGATGCTGTCATTGTGGTTGGCACGATAGTAGATTCTTATACCCATGTCAGACACCAGCGCATGGAAGCCAAAGCCGTCGGTAATCTTAAAGAAGAAGCCCGGACACACGTTGTGTATGAAGGTATATGAGTTCTTGAAGTACTCCGGATGCTTGTAGTAGCTCTGCAGCAAGTAGGTACCATAGTTGTTGTATTGGTTGCCGGCCTTGTCGGTGTAGGGCTCCTTCAGCGAAATGCAAATGTTGTTGAGGTAGGTGCTCTTCTTTCTGAGACTGTCTTTGTCGGCCAAATTGGCGTATGTGAACATCTTCGACTTGTCGATGCCGTCAGTACGGATGAGTCCGTGGGCAATGGGATCGAAGTTCGAATAGTAGCGTATGCCTTCCTCGGCGGGAGTTCCCATTTCCTTGACGTTCATCTTCATGGCCAGAAGGCTGTCGTTGGGAAGGAACTGATTCTTCAGATAAAGAATAATATCGCAAGAGTCGGCCGCCACTTTTCCGTCGTAACGGCTTACGATTGAGTCTTCAAGTGGAAAGTAGAAATGCTCATACAGGTTGAATTGTGTGCTGAAGTCGCTTGTCACGTTGGCTCCGGTCTCTGGGTCTTTCACCTTTCCAAGGTAGCATTTGTTTGAGAGTGACAGCACCGAGTCGGCAACGATGGTGCGGGTTGCTACGTTGAAGGTGGTTGAGGTGGCGCTGACTTTGTCGCCCTCGTAGGTCAGGGAGTTTCCGATATTGAGCGTTTCTTCTTCGCATGAAGAAATGGCTATTGTTGCAAGTGCAACTCCAGCCAGTAACTTGAACTTAATCATTGAAGTTTTAATCTTAATGATGATAGTATGTAGATAAATCCTTTTTTTATTCTTCTTCAGGGCAAATCAGCTTGTAGAAGTCTTCGTAGGCATCGCCGAAGTCTTCATGATAGTCGAGTATGGGCAGCCC
The DNA here is from genome assembly GCA_902771785.1 of uncultured Prevotellaceae bacterium. Taxonomy (GTDB): domain Bacteria; phylum Bacteroidota; class Bacteroidia; order Bacteroidales; family Bacteroidaceae; genus Prevotella. The sequence goes on along the minus strand of CACXYH010000004.1, from coordinate 43,158 downwards.
CTTCTTTGTTGCATAACTGACGAGTTCTTCGTTTACTTCTGCATCAGCCTTGATGATTCCATCGCTGTAGTCGATGGCCAACTTGCCCAATTCCCTGATGTCGAATTGGTCGTTGTAAGGCTTGAGCAGGTCGGCAGTGGCTTCACGGAACTCCAGGCTCTGCTTGAAGTTCTCGCCCAAGTCCTTGCTAACTGTCTTGGTGAACAGTGAAGTAACAACCTTTGTCTCGGCAAAGCAGGGCTCATCGTGGTATGCTTTCTTGATATAGAACGGTACGACGGCGCTCATCCAGCCTTGACAATGTATGATGTCGGGAATCCAGCGCAACTTCTTGACCGTCTCAAGCACGCCGCGTGCGAAGAAGATGGCGCGCTCTCCGTTGTCGGGATAGTCCTCGCCAAGCTCGTCTTTCTCCATCTGGCGCTTGGTGAAGTAGTCGTCGTTGTCGATAAAATAGACCTGAACGCGGGCTTGCTGGATAGAGGCGACCTTGATGATGAGTGGATGGTCGGTGTCGTTGATAATCAGATTCATGCCCGAAAGCCTGATGACCTCGTGCAACTGGCCCCGCCGTTCGTTGATGTTTCCCCATTTAGGCATGAAGGTACGGATTTCGTGTCCTTTCTCTTGCATGACACGAGGAAGTTCACGTCCCATGATGGACATGTGGTTGTCTGGAACATAAGGAGCTATTTCCTGATTGATAAATAGAATTTTCTTTTTAGCCATCGTACTTTGTTTAATCCCTGCAAAGGTACGAAAAAAAAATCGCATATCGTGCACAGAGAGTAAGATTTTAGGAAAAAGTGACATTTAATAGGCTTATTTTTAGTTTATTTTTTCCTTATTTCGTAAAAAAGTTGTTACTTTGCACCCGCAAAAGCGTAACTTACATTTTGTGGAAGTATAAAATCGACTATTGATTGATGAAAGTATTTGAAAAGATTGCGGACTTGCAGAATGCTCTCTTCGAGGACCGCAAACAGAACAAAACGATTGGACTTGTACCTACAATGGGAGCCCTGCATGAAGGACACGCATCGCTTGTGCGGCGCAGTGTTGAGGATAACGATGTGACGGTGGTGTCGGTCTTCGTCAACCCCACCCAGTTTAACGACAAGAATGACTTGAAAAACTACCCTCGCGACCTGGAGGCTGATTGCCGCCTGCTTGAGTCGTGCAAGGCCGACTACGTGCTTGCGCCCTCGGTAGAGGAGATGTATCCCACTCCCGATACGCGCCAGTTTGAGTATCCGCCTGTGTCTACCGTCATGGAGGGTGCCCACAGGCCTGGTCATTTCAACGGAGTGTGCCAGGTGGTGAGCCGACTCTTCTATATCGTTCGCCCCGACCGGGCCTACTTTGGTGAGAAAGACTGGCAGCAGATAGCTGTGGTGAAAGCCATGGTGCGGCATTTGGGACTGGGCGTCAACATCGTGGAATGCCCTATCGTGAGAGATGCTGACGGCTTGGCACGCAGCAGTAGGAACACGCTCCTGGCTCCTGACGAGCGGGCCATCGCGCCGAACATCTACAAGGCGCTGAAGGAAAGCCTTACCTATGCGAAGACTCACACACTCGCAGAGACTCACGACCATGTGGTGGATACCATCAATAGCACGGAAGGACTCAAGGTGGAGTATTTCGCAATCGTCGATGGAAACACGCTGCAGGATGTTAAGGATTGGAGCGACTCGCCCTACATCGTCGGCTGTATCACGGTGTATTGCGGTAAAACGCCCATTCGCCTCATTGACCACATAAAATATAAGGAAGCAGTATGATGATAGAAGTGTTGAAGTCGAAGCTTCATTGTGTACAGGTGACTGAGGCTAATTTGAATTATATGGGAAGCATAACCATTGACGAAGACTTGATGGATGCTGCCAATATGATTGCCGGAGAAAAGGTGCAGATACTGGACAACAACAACGGCGAGCGCTTTGAGACGTATATCATCAAGGGTGAGCGCGGCAGCGGATGCATTTGCCTGAACGGCGCAGCCGCTCGTAAGGTTCAGGTAGGCGATACGGTTATCATCATCTCCTATGCCTTGATGGATTTTGAAGAGGCGAAGCAGTTTAAGCCAACTGTGGTCTTCCCGAAGAACAACCATGTATGACTGAATGCGAAAGCGGCACTTTGACTGATGCAAAGTGCCGCTTTGGCTATGCTGAAGTGCCGCTTTGGCTACCTTAAAGTGCCGCTTTAACTAGGCTAAAGTACCGCTTTGACGGGGCCAAAGCGGCACTTCTGTTTTACTTACTTCAGCTGCTCGCTGATGAACTGCTCCAGTTCCTGGCCGCGAAGTCCCTTCTGAATGATGGTTCCGTTCTGGTCGACAATGGCCATGAAGGGGATAGCATTGACTTGGAACATCTGTCCGGCCTCGCACTGCCAGCCTTTCAGGTCGCTCATTTGCGGCCAGGTAAGGCCCAGCTCCTTGATGGCTTCCATCCAGGCATCGCCGTCTTCATCGAGCGAAATGCCTACGATGCCGAGGCCCTTGTCCTTGTAGTTGGCATAGAGCTCCTTCATGTTTGGCATCTCCTGACGGCAGGGACCGCACCAAGAGGCCCAGAAGTCAAGAATGGTCACCTTGTTCTTCTTCACCTCGTCCATGATGTTGAGGGGCTGACCCTCGGGAGTGTTCATGGTGAAGCTGGGCATCGGCTGTCCGATGGCAGTCTTCTTGGCAGCCTCAGCCATTTGTTTCAACACTTTCACGGCTTCGCGTTCCTGGAACTTAGCAGGCATCTTGCTGATGATTCCCATCTTCTCCTCTGGGTCGACGTCGTCCATGTTGGTAATCAGATAGTAGCCGAACTCATTGTCTATGTTCTTCTCGGCAGTAGCGAGAACCACCTTGTTGAGTTCGCCCTGTATCTTCTGAATCTTATCCATGGCGGCCTTATGCTCTTCCTCGTTCGATAGCTGCGACAGCGTTTCTACCACCTTGTTAATACGCTCATCGTAGACTTTGGCAGTGTCAATCAGCGCTTGCAGCCGGTCGTTGTTGGGCGTACCGCTCACTTTGAAGTGTCCGTCGTCGCCGAAGCTAATCGTGATGTCGCCGGGTTCCAGGAAGAAAGAGGCAGAGCCTATACTGTGGTTATAGATGAGACAGAGGTAGGTAGAGTCTGTCTCGCCGCTCTTCGTGATCTTTCCGTCCTTTACAATGAGCGTGTCGCTCGGTATTCCCATAGCCAGGTCGGAGGTGAAGTAGAGCGTGTCGCCATCGGTCAGCCCTGCTCCTGAGCCTTCAATTTTATACTGATTGCTCTGACAGGCTGCCAGTGCAAAGGCCGAAAGGGCCAGAATTGCAAGTTTCTTCATATTAAAAATGTGCTTGATTTATACTATATATTGGTCGCTGATGCTCTCATTGTTGATGACGCGGCGTATGGTCTCAGCAAACATTTCGGCTACCGAGATTTGCTTCACCTTGGCGCAACGCTGCGTGTAGGGGATAGAGTCGGTGAACACAATCTCCTCCAGGGCCGACTCCTGTACGCGCTCGCTGGCCGGACCGCTCATGACGCAGTGGGAGGCACAGGCCCTCACGGTCTTGGCACCGGCTTCTTTCATCAAGTCGGCAGCCTTGGTAATGGTACCTGCCGTATCGACCATGTCGTCGATTATCACCACATTCTTGCCTTCTACGTCGCCAATAATCTGCATGGTGGCAACGACATTGGCGCGAGCTCTGGTCTTGTTGCACAGAACTAATGGGCATCCCAGGTATTTTGCATAGGTGTTGGCACGCTTAGAGCCACCTACGTCGGGCGATGCAATCACCAGATCGTCGAGCTTCAGACTCTGCAGGTAGGGCAGCAGCACTCCTGAAGCATAGAGGTGGTCGACGGGAACATCGAAGAATCCCTGAATCTGGTCGGCATGCAGGTCCATCGTAATCAGGCGATTGACTCCGGCAACGCTCAGCAAGTCGGCCACGAGCTTGGCTCCAATGCTGACGCGGGGCTTGTCCTTGCGGTCCTGTCGTGCCCATCCGAAGTAGGGAATCACGGCATTGATCGTACGAGCCGAGGCACGTTTGGCAGCGTCAATCATCAGGAGCAACTCCATCAGATTGTCGCTGTTGGGGAATGTGCTCTGTACAAGGAAGATGTCGCGACCGCGAATAGACTCCTCATACGACACGGCAAATTCTCCATCTGAGAACTTTGTGATTTGCAATTGTCCTAAAGGGCAACCCAGACTTTGGCATATTTTCTCTGCGAGATACCTGGTCGCAGTGCCGGAAAATACCATGTAAGAGTTTTGTAAGCTCATGTTTATTATTGATTATTGTAGTAGTGTGTACATTCTAACCAATTGCTTTGCGCAGTTTCCTAAAGTGGGCAATAAGCTCTTTGTAGTCGAGCTCGTTGTGAATATTGAAGCGGTTCCACAGGTCGCCGCAGATGACTACGCCGCCAAACCCCAGGTCCTTGGCAATCTGAATGTTGTCGAGGTTCATGCCGCCCATCGCGTAGACTTTCTTGTCGATAAGTCCTCTACGGGCTGCCTCTTGCAGGGTCTCAATGCTGAACGACTGTTTGTCGGCCGGATTCGTCTGGCTGTCGAAGAGCGATTTCAGAAACACGTAGCTGCTTTTCCGCTTGGCTTCCTTCAGTTCGTCGATAGCGTGGCATGTTCGGGTCATATTGCCGCGATAGCCTATGGGGGGCTCGTCGGTGGCATTGTTCAGGTGTATTCCCTTCAGACCATATTCTTCTTTCAGGTAGAAGTGGTCGTGAACGGTGATTTTTCTATGATAGTCTTCTGAGAGCAGGGTAAGCAGCCGTTCGGAATAGATGGGCTCCGAGCCTGGCTTGTAAAGGTGCAAATCCTCCAGCCCCTCGTCGAAGAGGGTAGTGAGGATTTTATCTTCCTCCACGAAAAACGTGGCCTTTGTCATGATGATGAGCTTCATCTGCTTTTCTTTGTTTAAGTAAAAAGCCCTATCCGCATGGAACAAGGCTTTCATCTCTTCGTGATTCCGTTGGGACTCGAACCCAAGGCCTACTGCTTAGAAGGCAGTTGCTCTATCCAGCTGAGCTACGGAACCGGTTTTCCTGTTTTATGTAAACAAACCTGTTGCTGCGGTCGTCTCTCCTAAAAACCGTGTGCAAAGGTAGTCATTTTTTTGCGAAGCACCAAATTTCAGACGCTAAATCTTATGTATGCGCGGTCATCAAACGAATTATTTCCCTCAGAGAAGGCTTTCGTAGCCTTAAAAACACCGATGTTCAGCGGGTCGGTCGCTTTCTGGAGGGCCAGTTTTTCTTCCGACTTCTGCAGGGTTGGCTCCAAGAAAGGGTAGCCGTCGCTGGCCAGAACAATCTCCCAAGGCTGGAAGTCGAGGGTAATGACGCGTACGTATCGTTGGGGAATGGGGAATCCGTCAATCACCGCATAGGTCTTGTTCTGCTGCTTCATGGTCTCGAGCATGTGCGGAATAATTGCTTCCCGTGCCGTGTCGTGCTGCAGGAACTGCAGCTTGTCGCCATTGCTCTGTTCAATGATGGCAGCGCGTTGCTCGGCCAGCTCCTGTTCGTAGGGCTTGGGATTATCGTAGAAGGTATCGCCCACGAGGCATTGGCAGTCGCCTATCATCCATATCTCGCGGTTCAAGCGGCTGTAGACCACAGCCGATGCCGTCAGCCTTTCCTCGGGATGCTCGGCTAATCGGGGCAGGTCGCGTTTACGGTAGTGCTTGGCAACGGCACGGGTTACAACACTGCAGAACTGCTGACATGTCAAGTTGCCTTTGGCGTGCTTGATGTAGTGGCTGATGATATGCATGCAATAGCGGCCGTTGCTCTTGAATATACTATAGCGGCGGTCGGTCTTCGAGGTGCTTCCGTCGATGACGGCAATGTAGTCATTGGTCACTACGATGCCGTCCTCGCTTTTCTTTGCGGGGTTTTTCGCTACGATTGTTTGCTCTATGACTTTCATTTCGTTGTGACTTGCTGGGATGTTGCGGAACGGGAGACGGTGTTCCGGGATAGGTGGAATAAAGACGTGAGATAAGGTCAGGACGGCCTATGCGGCGCAGGCTCTGCTCAATGTTCTTGCGTTCTTCGGGCTTATACCAGAAGAAGTATTGCCTTTGTGCCTGCTTCTCGCGGGGCGTCTTGGCCGAGAAAACCGGCTCCAGCGTGTAGGGGTCGTAGCCGGTGTACCACATTTCCGTGGCAACAGTCATGGGCGTGGGGGTGAAATCCTGAACCTGTTCCAGCTGGAAATCCAGCTTCTTGGTGAGCACAGCCAGTTCGGCCATGTCTTCTTCGTGGCATCCGGGATGCGAAGAAATAAAGTATGGGATGATTTGTTGCCTTAGCCCTTGTTCGCGGTTGATGCGGTCGAAGATGCGCTTGAACTCGCCAAATTGCCTGAACGATGGCTTTCTCATGAGCATCAGCACGCGGTCGCTGGTATGTTCAGGGGCCACTTTCAAGCGCCCGCTGACGTGCCGGCAGATTAGTTCCTCGGTATATTGCTCTGCAGATCGGTTGGCTTCTTCGTCTTTTCCTCTATATAATAAGAGGTCATAGCGCACTCCGCTTCCTATGAAGCTTTTCTTGATGCCCGGCAGCGCATCGACGGCATGATAGATGTCGAGCAGCTTCTGATGGCTGGTGTTCAGGTTCGGGCATATCTGCGGATGGATGCAACTGGGGCGCTTGCATTTTTCGCAGGCGTTCAGGTTGCGTCCGTGCATGCCGTACATGTTGGCCGACGGACCGCCAAGGTCGCTCAGATAGCCTTTGAAGTCAGGCATGGCGATGACCTGTTTCACCTCTTTTAGTATGCTCTCCTTTGAGCGGCAGGCAATAAACTTGCCTTGATGGGCCGATATCGTGCAGAAGGCGCAGCCTCCGAAACAGCCACGGTGGATATTCACCGAGTGCTTTATCATGTCGAAGGCTGGGATACGCTTGCCCTTGTATTTGGGGTGGGGCTGCCGGGTGTATGGTAGGTCAAACGAGGCGTCGAGCTCTTCGGTCGTCATAGGCGGATAGGGCGGATTGACCACGACGATGTCATTGCCTACCTGCTGTAGCAGCCGGTGGGCGTGCATCATGTTCGATTGCTCCTCAATGTGGCGGAAGTTCTCGGCTTGCGAACGCTTGTTGCGTAAGCACTCCTCATGCGAATGGAGCATAATGTCGTCGGCGGTTATTCCGCCAGGAATGTCCTTCTCCTTCGCTATGTAGACCGTTTGCGGTATGTCCTTGACGTCGCTTATCCTGTAGCCGTCGCTGATTCTCTGCGCCAGTTCCAGTGTGGTCTTCTCGCCCATGCCATAGGTTATCAGGTCGGCTCCGCTGTCGCAGAGTATGCAGGGGCGAAGCCGGTCTTGCCAGTAGTCGTAATGGGTGAGCCTTCTGAGTGAGGCTTCAATGCCTCCGAGCACAACGGGAACGTCGGGGAACAGTTGCTTCAGGATTTTGGTGTAGACGATGGTCGGATACTCTGGCCGCATGTCGTGGCGTCCGTCAGGGCTGTAGGCGTCCTCCGAGCGCAGGCGTCGGGCAGCCGTATACTTGTTGACCATGGAGTCCATGCATCCGGGGGCTATTCCGAAGAACAGCCGAGGGCGTCCCAACTTCTTGAAGTCGCGGTAGTCGCCGTGCCAGTCTGGCTGCGGTACGATGGCCACCCGATAGCCAGCCGCCTCAAGAGTTCGGCCGATGACGGCGGCTCCAAACGACGGATGGTCTACGTAGGCGTCGCCCGAGAACAGGATGATGTCTAAGCTGTCCCATCCCCGTAGTTCTACTTCTTTCTTTGTTGTTGGCAGGAAGTCAGTGAGCTTATATTCCATAATGCGGTCCCGATGGTTCCCGTTTAGGTTTAGAACGTCTGGTCGTCTTCGGCAGTCTCGACGGCATTGCTGCTTCTCTCCCAGTTGATGTAGAGGAGCACCAACTGCTGCAGGCCGTAAGCCTTCATGTTAGGATGGTAAATCACGTCCAGGCAGAGGTCGAGCAGCTGCTTGTCTTTGCCGGCTTCCGACTCAAGCATCGACCGTATGTTCAGCTTCAGCTTGTCGAGTACGGCTTCGTCAACGTATCCGTTGGAGTCTATCAGTCCGCGGAACAGCTGATAATGTTTGATGGTCTGAAGGTGCTCGTCGCTAATCTCTATGCTACGGGTTCCGGAAGGGTTCGATTGGATTCTTTGCATGATTATTCTTTATAGGTTATTGTTTGAGTAGAAACTTGATGATAGCATTCATCATGCTGATGCGTTGCTGTTGGTGGCCGATGCATTCGAAAGGAACGGCCAGCGTCATCGCCTTGTAGTCATTCCCATTATAGGCTACGCCGGCGCTCGTGCCGTTCTGGTAGGTCATGGCGCAAAAGGCGTCGCCCGTAGGCATGAGCACGTCGGTCTTTGTGGCTGCATAGTGGCTTTCGTTCAGTTGTCTGTAGAAAGAGAACTGCGTTCCCATGCCGATCAGTTGGTCGGCAGGCTCGCTGTTGGTGCCAGTCAGTTGGCACTTCAGCGTGTTGGCCAGGAACTGCTGTTCGTCTTCCGTCGTCATGTCGGAGCCGATGTAGGCTCCGCTGACCATTAGCGCGCCACCTTGCAGTGTGTGTAGCTGCAGTTGCTGTTGCAGATGGGGTGTAAACGACTTGTAGGCCACCACGCTATGTCCGTCGTTGCGCTCCAGTCCCAAGGCCAGGTCAATGAGGTCGTAGTGCTGCGAAGCATCGAGCGCCTCGCTCGAACAGCTGACGATATTGTAATTGCCGCTCTTGCTGATGGCGTCGGCATGGGTCTTCACATAGTTGAAGTCGTTTCCTGCCACGAACTGTCCCTCCAGGTTGCCGTCAGAGAATCCCAGCCCCGTAGAGTCGATGATGCCGATGCGGCTCGTATCGAACACAAGCTGTCGGCCTAACCAGCCGGCTGTGCGGCCATAGCTGACGCCCGGGTCTTCGTCCATGTCGAAGCCGACGCCACAGATGGCAGGTGACGACACCCGGTGGAAACCGTCGACAATCATGATGGTCTTCGTGGCCTCGGGGTTATAGCATGCAGACAGCACTTGAGTGGGGAAGCTCTGTCCGCCTTTGTTCGTAGCTACGACGCGGAAGTGGTAGACGGTATGAGGCTCCAGCTTCATGCTGTAGTGATTGGAGTGCAGATAAGTACCGTTGTCAAATCCGCCTTCGCCCTTGGCAGTGTAGAGTATGTAGCCTGTCGCCGCAGCCGTTGGCTCTTTCGGGTCGTCTACCGGCAGCCACGAGAGCTGCACGTCCCCGTCCTTTCCGTCGAAAGCGATATTGAAGTGGCTGGGCGTCAGGGGGGTGACGGCATAATCCTCGTCGTGCTTGTCGGTGATAAACTTTAGTATCGTCTTGTAGATGCTCCGGGCCAGCGTGAACCTTACGTTGGGGTCTTGTCCGTAGCGCATGTCGCCGAAGTTCTCGTGCGACATTACCTCGAGTATTGCCGAAGGCACCAGCGGGAGGCGTGTCTCTGAATAGTTGCGATCGTAAAGGTCGCGTGCGGTCCAGGTTCCGCAGATGTCGGCCAAGTCGGCGGTCACGTTGGTGAGCAGGCTGGAGGCCAGCTCCTTCGACATTTCACGCGAAAGGCCGGCAGCCAATAGTGAGTCGCCATACTGGGTGGTGCATATAGATAATGTGCCATAGACGCCTTCACCGTTTGTGTTGTAACCCGCATCGCTATGTACGGCCAGCGATAGTTCGATGGGGACGTTCCTTCCCGTTGAGTCGGGGGCGAAGGGCGAACCACCGCACAGCTCGTTGGTCATCAGCGAGCGCACGTTGATGTCGTCGTTGTAGTCGTGTTGGCCGTTCTTCGAGCTGTAGACCCGATAGGGCATTCCGGCCCACTGGCCATAGTAGCGTGCTCCCTCCAGGCAGCGGGGCAGTCCGCTGACGGTGCCTCCTCGCTCAATATTACCCATTCCGCCTCCGAAGCGTACGGCATCGGCCGTGACTACACCTTTCTGTCGGCTTTGGTTTGTCAGCACGACACGGTTGTATTCGTTGCATCCGGCGTCGAAGTCGAAGGTTCCGAGGTAAACCCATGTGGAGCCTCCCATCTGCTGGTTGACCGAAAACTCGGTCTTTTGTCCTTTGTGCCACACCGTGTAGTGGGCGTCGTCGATGCTTTCGGGCAGGGTCTGATAGCTCACGTAGACGGCATAGCGCCCGTCCTCGGGCAGCTGTGGCTGATAGGAAATGAGGCTTGTCTTTGACTTGTTCTTGGTTGTCTCTGCCATGCGGGCCGTACCAGCCTCAAAGGGGTTCTCATTGTCGTGGTAGGCACCGCTGTGAAATGCAAATCCTTTCAGCGGAGCGTCTTCCCACGACGCATGATAAGAATGTTCGCGATAGTTGACGAGCGAGCCTATCTGGTCGTTGTCTACGATGACCTCGTGGCGCTGCCAGTCACGCTCTCGTGGCGTGAAGACCACGGCGCCGGCGTTCTCGAGCATCGGTATCAGGAAGGGGACTACGATGGTTTGCGTAAATAAATCTTCGGTGGTGCAGTAGAGCGAAGGGCGCTGCCAGCGCCACTTGGCCTCGACCAGGTCGTAGTAGCGACCGTGTGAAGCCCATAGCGACAGGTGGCGTCCTTCCAATCCGCGCGTCGGGACATAGGGTCGGGAGTCGTTGCGAACCCATGGTTCTCCTTTATAGTCAATGCCGTTCCATGTGGTCTGTGCACTGAGTGCTGAGGCGCAGCACAGCAGCCATCCGGCTAACCATTTCATCATATATCGCCAATCGTAAAGTTTTCGGGCTTCTTTCCCTTGAAGTCCTTGAAATAGAGTTTTATCTCGCGCATGTCTTTCTCTACGTCGCCCGAAGGTATGAGTGTCTTCGTGCACTGGATGTGGCGTTTCTCGTAGTCTATTCCATAGAGAAGGATGGGCATGTTGGCCTTCAGGGCAATGAAGTAGAATCCTTTCTTCCATTCTTCCACCCTTGAGCGGGTGCCTTCGGGGGTGATGCAGAGGTGGAAGGTCTGGGCCTTGCGTGCGCTCTCGGCCATCGTGTCGGTCATGCTGGTGTGCTTCTGCCGGTACACGGGTATGCCGCCCATCTTTCTGAAGATGGGGCCCAGTGGCCAGAAGAACCATTCCTTCTTCATCAGGAAGTTCGATGCCAGGCCTTCAGCCCCGTTGTAGAGGTGGCCTATGACGAAATCCCAGTTGCTGGTGTGTGGTGCCAGACATATTATATACTTAGCGGGATGGGCCTCCGTCACTTCGGCAGTCCATCCCATCTGTTTGTACAAAAGCCATCTACAGAATTTGCTCCACATATCTTAGTCCTCAGTGAAAGTTATAAACTACAAATATGGTCGGCAATGTCTGCTGCTTCGGCCGTGAACTTGTCGCGCAGGTCTCTGAAATACGCCTTGGCGCTCATGCCAGGCTCTACATGCGAAACCCGGCTGATGTAGTTGCGCTGTGTCTTGACAATCGTGTAGAGCAGTGCGTCGGCATCGTTCTTCGATGCCTGTGCTCCATAAAGCGATGCTGCGATACAGTCGGTAAACAATTCTTCGCATACAAGGTTGATGCAACGTTTTAATGTCCTTTTGTTTGCCATATCATTAATGTGTTAAAGTTTGCATCGTCAAAGATACAAAGAATATTTGAATTATCCAAATCTTTTAGGCTTAAAAATATATAACTACCTGAAATAAGGGCTCATTGCTACTTCCTCGCCAACCACGGTGAGCGGTCCGTGGCCCGTGTAGACGGTCGTGTCGGCGGGCAGCTTGGCTATCACGTTGTGCAGGCTGTCGATGATCTGCTCGTAGCTTCCCTTCTCGAAGTCGGTGCGCCCGATACTCATGCGGAAGAGGGTGTCGCCCGAGAAGGCCGTCCGTTCCTGTTCGCAATAGAAGACGACGCCGCCCGGTGTGTGGCCCGGCGTGTGAAGTACTTTTAGCTGGTGGTGTCCGAAAGCGATGACCTCGCCGTCGGCCAGGTAATGGCCTATGGCCGGCATCTGCAACTGCAGGTCGGTGCCCAGCATCTGTTTCACCTGTGCGTTGACGTCGTCGGTCAGGTAGGCGTCGTCACTGTGCACCTCGGGCTGAAGGCCATAGGCATCGAAAATGGTGTCGCATCCGAAGATGTGGTCGAAGTGGCCGTGGGTGCAGAGCAAGCGTACGGGCTTCAGCTGCTGCGTGTTGATGTAGCTGACAATGGCCTTCCGCTCGTCGTCGAAGAAAGCACCGCAGTCGATGACGACACACTCACGGCTGTCGTCGCTCACCACGTAGGTGTTTTCCTGCAGCGGGTTGCATACAAACTTCTTTACTGTTATCATAGTGGTAGGTAGATGCAATGTTTCTCCTTAAACCATTGCTCTTTGAAATAGTCGCTTAGATGCGTGATTTGCACGATGTTACGGAAGGGCCTTGTCTCTTCCTGCACGTCGCCTCCTTTCAGGCAGAGCACCCCGTTGGGCAATGCGTTGCGTTGCGTCTTGGAAATGTTCTTCTTGACGATTTTCACCAAGTCGGGTAGGGGCATGACGGCCCTGCTCACGACAAAGTCGTACTTGCCTTTCTCCTCCTCGCCGCGCAGGTGGGTAGGCTGGCAGTTTTCCAGCCCGATGGCTTTGCACACTTCCTCGGCCACGCGTATTTTCTTTCCTGTGCCGTCAATGAGCTTGAAGTGGCACTCTGGGAACAGGATGGCCAGCGGAATGCCTGGGAACCCGCCGCCGGTGCCGAAGTCGAGTATCTCGGTGCCGGGCTTGAAGTTCAGCACCTTGGCGATGGCCATGGAGTGGAGCACGTGGTGCTCATAGAGGTTGTCGATGTCTTTGCGCGAAATCACATTTATTTTCGCATTCCATTCGCGGTATAGTTCATCTAACATGCCGAGCTGGGCTGTCTGTTGCTCGCTCAGTCGTGGAAAGTATTCATTAATGATGTTCATGAGTGCAAAGTTAGAAAAAAATCCCCGAAACGGCAAGTAAATTCAAAAAAAGTAGTACCTTTGCACCCGTTTTTTAAGATAAGAGTTTCATGAAACAACTGAAGGCAGCACTTTTCGACCTCGATGGAGTGGTCTTTGAGACCGAGTCGCAGTACACCGTGTTCTGGGGCGAGCAATGTCGGAAATACCATCCTGAGCATCCCGGACTGGAGTACGAGATCAAAGGCTCCACGCTGACGCAGATCTACGACCGCTGGTTCAGTGGCGAACTCGAGCCTGAGCGCGAGTTGATTACCGCCCGGCTGAACGACTTCGAGCGCAACATGCACTATGATTACATCAGCGGCTTCGAGGCCTTCATTGCCAGCCTGCATGCCAACGGCGTGAAGACGGCTGTGGTGACGAGCTCGAACGTGCCAAAGATGGAGAGCGTTTACCGCAAGCGCCCCGAGTTCAAGTCGTTGTTCGATGCCATCCTTACCAGCGAAGACTTTGCCGAAAGCAAACCGTCGCCCGACTGCTATCTGCGTGCTGCCGCCCGTTTCGGGGCCGCTCCGCAGGAGTGCGTCGTCTTCGAGGATAGCCTGAACGGACTGCGTTCCGGCCGCTCGGCAAAGATGTTCGTGGTCGGGCTGACCACTACCAACAGCAAGGAAACGATAGAAAGTCTCTCTGACTGTCAGATAGACGATTATAAGCATATTGACTTTAATACATTAAAAAGATTATGGCAGGATATTTAGTATCAGACACCCGCAAGGTGACTACCCATCGCTTCATCGAGATGAAACAGAAAGGCGAGAAAATCTCGATGCTCACTTCCTATGATTTCACTACGGCAGGCATCGTCGACAAGGCCGGTATCGACGGCATTCTTATTGGCGATTCGGCCTCGAACGTGATGGTGGGAAACTCTACTACGCTTCCCATGACCGTCGACCAGATGATTTACCACGCCCGTTCGGTGGTGAATGCCGTGAAGCGCGCCTTGGTGGTGTGCGATATGCCCTTCGGCAGCTACCAGACTGGTGTGCACGATGGCGTGTCGAATGCTATCCGCATTATGAAGGAGAGCGGCTGCGACGCCCTGAAAATGGAGGGCGGCGAGGAAATTCTCGACACCGTCAAGGCTATTCTCGATGCGGGCATTCCCGTGATGGGTCACCTCGGACTGACGCCGCAGAGCATAAATAAGTTCGGTACCTACGCCGTGCGCGCGAAGGAAGATAGAGAAGCCGAGAAACTTCTGCGCGATGCCCACCTGCTGGCAGAGGCCGGCTGCTTTGCCATTACGTTGGAGAAAGTGCCTGCTGCGCTGGCTGCACGCGTGTCCGAAGAAATCAGCGTTCCCACCATCGGCATCGGTGCCGGCAATCATTGCGACGGACAAATCCTGGTTGTGGCCGACATGCTGGGCATGACCCAGGGCTTCTCGCCCCGCTTCCTGCGTCGCTATGCCGACTTGAACAGCGTCATGACCGATGCCATCGGACAGTACGTCACCGACGTCAAGAGCGGCGACTTCCCTAACGAACAAGAGTCGTACTAAGCGTTGTGAATACTCAAAACACCACGGTTCATATTGGCCTGTGGAACAGGGCGTTCTGGCTAATGGCTGTAGCCAATCTGCTACTCTCTGTATCGACCACCATCCTCTTGCCTACGATGCCCCTTTGGATGCTTTATACCGAAGGGCTGTCGGAGGCTGAGGTTGCTGTTGCCATGTCGTGTTTCGGGCTCGGACTTTTTGTTCCGGGCTGCTTCTGTTCCTATCTGGTGCAGCGCTATCGCCGCAACGTGGTTTGCCTTGTGGCTATCGTGGCGTTGGCCGTCTCGCTGGTGCTCTGTCTGTGGGAGCCGTGCCGGATGCTTTCCTACGGGTGGATTTGCCTGCTGCGACTGGTGCAAGGCGCCTGCTTCGGCTTGTCGCAGATGGTGCTGACGTCGACGCTCATTATAGATACCTGCGAGTCGGGCCGCCGGACCGAGGCCAATCATTCGGCTACGTGGTTCGGGCGCTTCGCCCTTTCCATTGGTCCGATGGCTGGATTGCTGCTCTACGAGCTGTCAGGCTTCCGTCTCGTGTCGCTGGTGGCGGCCGGTTGTGCGGTGGCCTCGGCCGTGCTCATCATGCTGGTCCGCTTCCCGTTCAGGGTACCGGGCGACGATGTACGTCCCGTGAGCCTCGACCGTTTTCTGCTGGCCCATGGCCTGCCGTTGTTCTTCTGCCTGTTGCTCATCACGATAGGTGTCGGCATGCTGCTGTCGCAGCCCCTCGACGCCTCGTTCTATGCGCTGCTCATGGTGGGCTTTCTGCTGGCGCTGCTGGCCCAGCGCTTCGTGTTTCGCGATGCCGAGCTGGAGAGCGAGGTGCTGAGCGGCCTGTTGCTCATGCTGGCCTCGGTGCTTATCATGATAGCGGCTCCCCATTCGCCGTTGCTCTCGCCCCTGCTGGGCCTGGGCTTAGGGCTTGTGGGCTCGCGCTTCCTGCTCTTTTTCATCAAGCTGAGCCGCCATTGTCAGCGCGGCACGTCGCAGAGCACGTTTATGCTGGCGTGGGAAGGCGGCATTGCCTTTGGCCTGGGTCTTGGCTACGCCATGACCGAGAGCGCAGAACAGCGCCTGCATGTGGTGTTGGCACTGTTTGCTGTTCTGCTTTTGTGCTACCACTTCTTCCTTCATCCCTGGTTCCTGAAGAACAGGAACCGCTGACCTTTGTCGTCTGGCCGAAGGGGAACTTTGGCTGGGCCGAAGCGGCACTTTGACTATGCCGAAGGGGAACTTTGACCATGCCGAAGGGGCACTTCGGGTGAGGCGAAGTTCCCCTTCGACCCTGCTGAAGCGGCACTTTGGCATTCTAAATGTTTTGTTCGTTCGTTCATTCACCACTATATATAGGTGAATGAACGAACGAACAAAAATATATAAGTTTGGTGGCGATTTAAACGTTTGTTTCTGAAACTACCATATATATAGGTAGTTTCAGAAACAAACAAAAAAAATCTTTTCGCGGCAGTTGGGTCAATTAGTAGGCGAAGAGCGGATATTCCTTCATCTTCTCATTGACGCGTGCACGAACCGATGCAATGACCTGTTCGTCCTCGGGAGCGTTCAGCACCTCCTCGATCCATGCTGCAATCTGCACCATCAGGTCTTCCTTGGCACCGCGGGTGGTGATGGCCGGCGTGCCCAGACGGATGCCGCTGGTCTGGAAGGCAGAGCGCGTGTCGAAGGGCACCATGTTCTTGTTCACCGTGATATCGGCTGCTACCAGGGCGTTCTCGGCCACCTTGCCAGTCAGCTCGGGATACTTCGTGCGCAGGTCGACCAGCATCGAGTGGTTGTCTGTGCCGCCGCTGACAATGGCAAAGCCGCGCTTGATGAGCTCCTCCGACAGCACCTTGGCGTTCTTCTGCACCTGCTTGGCCCACTCCTTGAATTCGGGCTGCAGTGCTTCGCCGAAGGCAACGGCCTTGGCTGCAATCACGTGCTCCAGCGGTCCGCCCTGCTGTCCGGGGAACACAGCCGAGTTGAGCAGCTGCGACATCATCTTCACCTGTCCCTTCGGAGTCTTCATGCCCCAGGGGTTCTCGAAGTCCTTACCCATCAGGATGATGCCTCCGCGCGGACCGCGCAGCGTCTTGTGGGTGGTCGAGGTTACGATGTGGGCCCACTTCACGGGGTTGTCGAGCAATCCGGCAGCAATAAGACCAGCCGGGTGTGCCATGTCTATCATGAGCAGGGCACCCACCTTGTCGGCAATTTCGCGCATGCGCTTGTAGTCCCATTCGCGGCTGTAGGCCGATCCGCCGCCGATGATGAGCTTGGGCTTGTGCTCCAGGGCAAGCTGCTCCATCTCGTCGTAGTCGACGCGTCCCGTCTCCTTGTTGAGGTTATAGCCTACGGGCTTGTAGAGAATGCCGCTGGTGTTGACGAGCGAACCGTGAGAGAGGTGTCCGCCGTGGGCCAGGTTCAGACCCATGAACGTGTCGCCCGGCTGCAGCACAGCCAGCAGCACGGCAGCATTGGCCTGTGCTCCGGAGTGGGGCTGCACGTTGGCATACTCGGCATCGAACAGCTTGCAGACGCGCTCGATGGCCAGTGTCTCTACCTCGTCCACCACCTGGCAGCCGCCATAATAGCGGTGGCCAGGATAGCCTTCGGCATACTTGTTGGTCAGATACGACCCCATAGCCTGCATGACCTGGTCGCTGACAAAGTTCTCACTGGCAATCAGCTCGATGCCTTTCAGCTGGCGCTGATGCTCTTTCTCAATCAACTCGAATACGGTGTTGTCCTTCTTCATTTTGTTTTTATGTTTGTTGGTTGTACTGTCCTTTTTGCTAAAACGGTGCAAAGTTACGAAATAATTTCCGATTTAGGGCCCTTATGTGCCATCAAAATTTGCATGTTTCAGAAATAATGCGTAATTTTGCGCGAGCAAAACGACTATTTGAGATGAATTACGAAGAAATGCTGAACACGCGCGAAGGCGTGGCAACTCACAAGACTGAGCTGCCGCTGGGCATGTTCTACAAGAAACTGATAGAGAAGAAATACAGGAACATCATCGAGCTGAAGCAGGACCTGACCGACAACATCGTGTTCTGTGAGCGGCTGAAGCAAGACTGCGAACTGAGCAACAGGCTGAACAGCAACTACCAGCTGCGCTACGTGACGAAGGAAGACAGCGGCGGCATCTATGCCATAGAAATAGAGAGCGGCAACTATCAGACCTTCTCGCAGCTCATGGAGCAGAACCCGGCGGTCGTTGCCGGCAAGGATTTCGTTGAAGAGACGATGCGAAAGCTGGTCGACGTCACCAAGCGGCTCAATGAAGAAGGCGTCTATCAGATATGCTATGCTCCCCAGATGGTGTTCGCCCGCAAGAACGACAACACGCCGCTGCTGCTGACGCACGGCTCTTTCTATCAGAACGTGGGCGACATGGATGGCTTCTACGAAGGGCTCGAGGACTTCATTGCCCCCGAGCTGAGGGAAGGCGGAGAGGCCGACGAGCGCAGCGATGTCTACGGCCTGGCAAAGTTCATGGAGTGTCTCTTCGACCAGATGGAGATGCCCCTGCACTATAAGCAGGTGCTGAAGAAGGCCACCAGCGAAAACCCGGACAAGCGCTATTACAACGTGAGCAGCATGATGGCTTCGCTGAAGCACAAGCGCAGCTTCTTCAAAGTGGCCCTTTGGACGATTATAGTCATCTTGCTGGCGGTGGCGGGCGTCTTCGTCTATTTCGACATGAGGCCGCAGCCTACCGACATGGACTACATCGAGTCGGGCATCCAGAAGAATGAAGTCGACCCCTACGACGAGAGTTTCGACTTGGAGTCGGAGCTGGGACTGGTTCCCACCGACTCTTTGGGCAACGAAATGACGCCGGAGAAGGAGAGGGAGATGGCCGAATATAAGGCCAAGGCCGAGCAGATATTCCGCAAACGCTACACGAAGGAGGCTGAGCGCATACTTGCAAAGGTGTATAACAAGGAGAACCTGCAGAAGAGCCAGCAGAAGTTTATGGACATCAGCCGCGAGATGAACGAGGAGCTGGTGAAGATTCAGGTGGAACTGGGCGAGGAAGCCGACCTGAGCAACGAGAAGAGCCAGCGCATTGCCTCGGAGATCATTGAGACCATCAGCAACCGGCTGAAGAAGGAAATCAACATGGGCTATGGCGTTCAGCGCGGCGGCGACGAGGAGGAAGACGAACCCATCAAACCGTCGGATAAAAATAAGAATAAGGAATAAAAATACGTAAATACACAATGAGAAGTAGAACAGCTAATTGGTTTGAATGCCGCATCGCCTATGAGAAAATCATGGAAGACGGCATGCAGAAGAAAGTAAAGGAAAACTATGTGGTCGACGCGTTGAGCTTCACAGAGGCCGAACAGCGCATCATGGAGGAGATGTCGAGCTACATTAGCGGCGCGTTCGACGTGGCCGACATCAAGAAGGCATCATACAAGGAGGTGTTCTTCAGCGATGAGGAAACCGCCGACCGCTGGTATAAGGCAAAGCTGCAGTTTATCACCATCGACGAGAAGACCGAGAAGGAGAAGCGCTCCAACGTCAACTATCTGGTGCAGGCCGGATCGCTGAACGGCGCTGTGAAGAACATCGACGAGGTGATGGGCGGCACGATGATTGACTACGTCATTGCCTCGGTCAGCGAGACCACGCTGATGGACGTCTTCGAATACAAGAAGAAAGAGGTGGAACAGAAGCCCGAATTTGAAGGATAGAAATGGACTACGACGTCAAGAAAAACCTGCACGAGGTGCTCGCCGACCTGAAGGAAGGCGTGCGCCTCGTTGCCATCAGCAAGTATCACCCTACCGAATATGTGATGGCTGCCTACGAGGAAGGCCAGCGCATATTTGGGGAAAGCCATGAGCAGGAAATACGGCAGAAGCACGAGGCGCTGCCGAAGGACATCGAGTGGCATTTCATCGGTCATCTGCAGACCAACAAGGTGAAGTATATTGCTCCTTACATCTCGATGGTCGAGGCGGTAGACTCGCTGAAGCTGCTGCGCGAAATCGACAAGCAGGCGGCACGCTGCAACCGCGTCATCAAGGTCCTGCTCGAACTTCATCTTGCCGAAGAGGCAACAAAATACGGCCTGACGCTCGACGACTGCCGGCAACTGCTGGCCGACGGAGCTTGGCGAGAGCTGAAGCACGTCAGGATGTGCGGACTCATGATGATGGCCTCAAATACCGACGACGAGGCGCAAATAGCACGTGAGTTCCAGACGGCAGCCGACTTCTTCGATGAAGTGAAGGCACGCTACTTTGCCGATGACCCCGACTTCTGCGAGCGCTCCTGGGGCATGAGCGACGATTATCGCATTGCTCAGCAGCATCGCTCTACGATGGTTCGCATCGGCACCCGCATCTTCGGTCCCCGCATTTATTAATCTTCATCTACTGCATTCCCTTGACACCTATTTATATTATAGAAGAGACGCGGCTGCGGCGCAATCTGCAACTGATTGCCGACGTGGCACGCCAGGCCGATGCTGAAATCATCTTGGCATTCAAGGCTTTCGCTTTGTGGAAGACCTTCCCCATCTTTCGGGAGTATATCGGCAGCACGACAGCCAGCTCGCTCAGCGAGGCACGCCTTGCGGTCGAGGAGTTTGGCGCCCCGGCCCACACCTTTTCGCCGGCCTATACCGACGACGAGTTCGACGAAATAGTCAGTTGCTCGTCGCATCTCACGTTCAACTCGCTGTCGCAGTATGAGCGTTTCCATCAAAGAGCCCAAGGCGTGTCGATTGGCCTGCGCGTCAATCCGGAGTATTCCGAAGTAGGAACGTTGCTTTACAACCCTTGCGCTTCAGGCACTCGTTTCGGCATTACGGCCGATAAGCTGCCCGAACAGTTGCCTGCCGACGTCGAGGGATTTCATTGCCATTGCCATTGTGAGAGTGGTGCCGACGTGCTCGAACGGACGCTGGTGCACATCGAGGGCAAGTTTTCCAAGTGGTTCCCCCAGCTGAAGTGGCTCAATCTGGGTGGCGGCCACCTCATGACGCGCAAGGACTACGACGTTGCACACCTTATTAATATAATAAAGGGACTGCACCAGCGCTATCCTTGGCTGAAGATTATCCTTGAGCCAGGAAGCGCGTTCGCCTGGCAGACGGGGCCGCTGGTGAGCCATGTGGTAGATGTTGTGGAGGATAAAGGCATCACGACGGCAATACTCGACGTCAGCTTCACCTGTCACATGCCCGACTGTCTTGAGATGCCCTATCATCCTGACGTCAGAGGAGCAGAGACCCTCGACGGCGATGTGCCGGCTGCCGGCACTCAATACGTCTATCGTTTGGGAGGCAACAGCTGCTTGAGCGGCGACTTCATGGGCTATTGGCGCTTTGACCACGAACTGAGGGTAGGGGAGGAAGTAATATTCGAGGACATGATCCACTACACGACCGTGAAGACTTGCATGTTCAACGGCATCACTCATCCTGCCATCGGCATGCTTCATTCCGATGGAAAACTTGAGGTTTTGCGCCGTTTTGGGTACGAAGATTACCGAAGCAGGATGGATTAAGCACTTTTTTTGAAAAAAAATGCCGAAAAGTTTTGTGGGTTCAGAAAAAAGCATTACCTTTGCACCGCATTTAGAGAAATGCACCTCTCTAACGGAGGTTGACTGCGGAAATAGCTCAGTTGGTAGAGCACAACCTTGCCAAGGTTGGGGTCGCGGGTCCGAGTCCCGTTTTCCGCTCAACATATTGAAACAAAAGAGCGATTGAAGATTGGTTCAATTGTAAAATGCCCAGGTGGCGGAATTGGTAGACGCGCACGTTTCAGGTGCGTGTGCCGCGAGGCGTGCAGGTTCGAGTCCTGTTCTGGGCACTCTTTTTTTTCAACATGGTTTTGATATGTTGGAGAGGTGGCGGAACTGGTAGACGCGCTACTTTGAGGGGGTAGTGTCAATTGCGACGTGGGAGTTCGAGTCTCCTCCTCTTCACCATTTTTCATTCTCTTGCGGAAATAGCTCAGTTGGTAGAGCACAACCTTGCCAAGGTTGGGGTCGCGGGTCCGAGTCCCGTTTTCCGCTCTTTTTTTTGTATTTTAGGAAAAACAGACCCATATCTTATGAATTTATACTTAAGGTACTTTGACAAAGAAACTCTTGTCACGAATGTTGATGATGCCATAGACTTCTTGGGCTCTATAGCCGAGATAGGCATGAACCCCGTTCTTGAAGCCGACATTCGCGACTATGTTAATAGCGACGTCTTCTATCCGAAGCGCTATAAGATTCGTCCCCGTGTTTATTTTATCATCATCAAGACCGACGCTGCCACGATGCAGGATTTCAAGGAGAAGCGTGCCGTTCACGTGAATGCCGAGACCGGCGAGCGCGAGCGTTCGGCTTCGCCAGTCATTCTCCGACTGAACGAAGAGCGCGACGGTTGGTATGAGGGCAGCATCGACTTCAAGCGTGTGCTGCTTGTGCCGGGAACGGGAAAGTACCAGTATCGCGATGCCCACTTCGTGGCTCAGCTCAAGGCCCGTTCGGGCTTGGATTGCTATAACCGCATCGTAGAACACCTGCGCCAGCGTGTCGACGAGCGCAGCCAGTTCCCTTCGGCTAAGGGAAAGAACTTCAAGTTCCACTATTTGGGAGCGGCAAAGCCTATTGCTGAGTAAGAGGGTTTTTGATTGATAATAGGGAGGTTAAAGCTTATATATTATGAATAAGGTAATGTTGATTGGCAATGTGGGCACGGAGCCCGAAGTGCGTTACGTAGATCAGGGCGTGGCTGTGGCCCGCTTCAGGTTTGCTACAACTGAGAAAGGGTATACGCTTCAGAACGGAACCCAAGTGCCCGACCACACAGACTGGCACAACGTTATCATGTGGCGCAGGCTGGCCGAAATCGTGGAACGCTACGTGCATAAAGGCGACAAACTCTACATAGAAGGCCGCATCCGCTACACTTCTTACGACAACAAGCAAGGTCAACGCCAATATGCTACGGAAATATGGGCCGACAACATGGAGATGCTCACTCCCCGTTCGGCTTCGCAGCCAGGCAACCAAGGTACCGTAGCCAGCGAACCTCTGGCAGAACCGCAGGCTGACAGGCAATCAAGCGACAGCAATGGCGATCTGCCTTTCTAAACTAAGCTGATGGACTATTTCCAACAAATATTTAGCGAGGTACAGTTCATGTCACCCGACTTTGGAGCAATCTTCTCGATTGTCTTGGCGGGTATTCTTTTATTGGCTTCAGGCTTCGCTTCGGGGTCAGAGATAGCCTTTTTCTCGTTGTCGCCCAACGACTTGAACGAGCTCGACGAGGAAAAGTCGAGCAGCGATGTGAAGATCAAGATGCTTCGCGACGACTCAGAACGCACGCTGGCCACCATTCTCATCACCAATAATCTGGTGAACGTCACCATCATCATGCTGTGCAATTACTTCTTTGCCCGCACGGTAGATTTTGGTAATGCCTATTGGCTGGAGTTCATCGTGATTACCGTAGTGCTCACTTTCATTCTTCTGCTCTTTGGCGAAATCATGCCGAAGGTGTATTGCGGACAGCATGCGCTGGCTGTATGCCGCACTTTTGCAGGTACTATTCTGATGCTGAGCAAGCTGTTCCGCCCTTTGTCGGCCATACTGCTCAAGTCGCGCATGGGAGTTGAGAAGATGATTCACAACGAGAACCACGTGCTGAGCGTCGACGATTTGGAGCAGGCGCTCGAGCTGACCGACAAGGAAGAGTTGAAGGAAGAGCAGAACATGCTGGAGGGCATCGTGCGCTTTGGCGACGAAACGGCTAAGGAGGTGATGACCAGCCGCCAGGATGTGGTCGACCTGGACTTCCGTTCCACGTTCCCCGAGGTGCTGAAGTGTATTGTAGAGAACAACTATTCGCGTATTCCGGTCTATCAGGACAGCATCGACAACATACGCGGCATACTCTATATCAAGGATTTGCTGCCTCACTTGTCGAAGCCGGCCAACTTCCGGTGGCAGTCGCTCATACGTCCGCCTTACTTTGTGCCCGAGACGAAGAAGATTGACGACCTGCTCCGCGACTTTCAGGAGAACAAGGTCCACATAGCTATTGTCGTCGACGAGTTTGGAGGCACGAGCGGCATCGTGACGCTCGAGGACATTCTGGAGGAGATTGTAGGAGAGATCAACGACGAGTACGACGAAGACGAAAAGTCGTACGTGCGCATCAACGGCAATACCTTCATCTTCGAAGGTAAGACGTTGCTGTCCGACTTCTACAAGATTCTGAAGCTCGACGACGACGTCTTCGAGGAAGTGGAGGGCGATGCCGACTCGCTGGCAGGCTTGATGCTGGAGCTGAAGGGCGACTTCCCGAAGCTGCATGAGAAGATAGAGTACCGCAACTTCAAGTTCGAGATTGTGGAAGTTGACGGGCATCGCATCTCGAAAATCAAGGTCGTAGTCAGCAAGGAAGATACGGAAGAATAGCGCGTGTCCGACTTGCTTTCTGTTCCGCTTGGCTCGTGCCGCGCGGTTACTCGAAGCGGTTCCAGCCTACGGCCTGATACCATCCAAAGTTCTTGATGCCATTATTGTAGGACGGGTTCGACTTGTAAGCCGAACTCGGAATGTGCATGCCGATGCCTCCGAAGTTGTCTTCGTCGAACTTGAACTGGTCGAAGCTGAGGGCGTTATACAGGCGTCTGTAAATGGTCATCCATTTTCCAGAGAATTTCTTATAAGGTATTGCAGCATTCAAGGCTTGTTCCCAGCCCTGAAAGGCGTCGCTGCTCAGGTTGCGCTTCATGATGCTTTTCGCGTCGTAGCTCAAAGGCAGGTCGTTGGCAATAAAGTAGGCGATGCTGTCGGTTGCGTAGCTGTCGGGTTCTTTCAGCACGTTGCGGGTGGCCATAGCCAGGTCTTCCATGTGGTTCTGGCGCAGGTCGACGACGGTCAGCGGAAGGCTGTGGCCAACGACATACGGGAATTCGCTCTTGATTTGGGGTGACGTTTTAAACAAGTTGGCGTAGTAGTCGAAGTAGTTGTCGATGATATCCTGGTAGAATGTTTCAGTCTTACCGAACAGTCCTCGCATAATCAGATGGTAGGGCGCGCCCAGGTTGGGCGTCTCGGCAGGCGACCCGATGAGGAAGTCGGCCACGTTGCGCAGCTCGTAGGCATTCTCGACCGTGATGAAGCAGCAGCAGTCGGCCATGATGTAGCGGAACCTGGGCAGCCTTTCCAGCACACGTGCCATCTGCGTGATGTTCATCCACTTTTCGCCCTGACTTGGCTTGGTGTCGTAGCCCACATCCTGTCCGTAGGCCCGCCGTTGCCCTCTGGCCTTAGCCGAGGAGGCCACCGAGTCTTTGACCACCCATCCGTCGCCATGCCCCCAAAGCACCAGGGCATAGTTGTTGTTGGTGGTAGGGTACTGGCTTTCTATCTTCCTGATGATATCGTAGAACATTTCCGGGTCGCTGGCATAGAAATCCTGGTCGTAGCGCATGATGGTGTCGCGCTTTCCGTTGTTGAACTCGATGATGTAGGGTAGGCCGTAGCCGTCGACGAAGGCTATGAGCTTCTCGTCATCGCTCAGCTGCTTTGAGCCTTCGGCCATTTCCGCGAGGTCGGCGGAAATGTTTGTTACCAGGTTGTTTTCCCCAGAGATATATACAATCACGGTCTGACGGATGCTCTTCTCTTCGTAGCTTCTGCACGAAAGGAGTAAGAGCGAAATGCCGACAATGGTCAATAAATTCTTCATCTTGCGTTATAATTTTCGTGCAAAGTTACGCTTTTTTGCCCAATTTTCATTACCTTTGCAGCTCAAAATTGATAAATCATGAGAAAACTTACCATATTTTTAGCGTTTTGCATAGCTTTCCTGTCGATTACTGAGCTCGATGCCCAGCGCTCGAGGTCGAAACAACGCAGCAGGAAAGCACGTACTACAAAAGTGACGCGACGCACCCAGACCAAGAAGAGCAGACGAACGAAGGTGGTCAAAGCCAAGCCCGTGCCTCCGACCATCCACGACGTGGACCCTTATCTGCAATGTGAAGACACCTGCGGCCACATTCATGGCATCGACATGAGCCACTATCAGGGCGAGGTGTTCTGGGAGACCGTGGGCGACAATACCAAGATGGCTTATGTCTACTTGAAGGCTACGGAGGGTAGCGACCGTATTGATGCCAAGTATGAGCGCAACATAGACCTGGCCCATCGCTACGGGCTGAAGGTGGGCAGCTACCATTTCTTCCGTCCGAAGGTGGACCTGGAGCAGCAGATGGCCAATTTCCGCACCCAATGTCTGCCTGGCGAACAGGATCTGATTCCCATGCTCGACGTGGAGAACGATGCCGGCATGCCTTCGCAGGCCTTCTGCGACTCGTTGACTAAGTTCCTGCAACTCATGGAGAAAACTTATCACCAGAAGCCACTCGTCTATACCTACCGCAACTTCTACAACAAGCATCTCGTAGGCATAATCGACGACTATCCGCTCATGATAGCTATGTATGCCGACGAACCTCCTGTGCTGGCCGACGAGCGCGACTACCTGATTTGGCAGTATTCGTGCAAGGGCCGCATCGTGGGAGTGAACAGCCTGGTAGACAAGAGCCGCTTCATGGGCAAGCATAGTCTGCGTGAAATCAGGTTTAAACATTAAAGTCAAATACCAGAAAGATGTCATTAATAAAATGTCCAGAATGCGGTCGTGAAGTGAGCGACCGCGCTAAGACCTGCCCCCATTGTGGTGTTGGGATTGCAGGCGAAATAACAACATGTCCAAGCTGCGGCGAGGCGGTCTTCAAGGATGACGCCGAGTGCCCTCATTGCCATTATCGCATGGATGGTGCAGGCAATCCTGCGCCGGCTGCCCCGCTGGTCACGCTGCCTAAGCATCAGGCCGACGAACAGGCTCAAGACGCCCAGACAGAGGCCGAACAGCCGGCTGCCGAGCCGGCCAAGAAGCCGAAGCGCGGCTATACGGCTTTCATCGTTGCCCTCGTCATAGCCCTGATTATCGTGCTGCTGGGCCTCTACTTCTATCAGCACACGCAGGCGCAGAACGAGCTGCGAGCCTATCAGAACGCGCTGACGTCGGCCGAGCCTGCCGTGCTCGACAACTTCCTTGCCGTCTATCCTGATGCTCCGAAAGCCCATCGCGACAGCATTGAGTCGCACCTCAACGAGCTGAAGAAGATAGAGATGGAGTGGGCTGCGGCTATGGCTTCCTGCTCGCGGAATGCCTTCGAACGCTACGTTGAGCGCTATCCTGGCAATGTCCACGTGACGGAAGCAAAACTGAAGATCGACTCGCTCGACTATGATGCTGCCCTTCAGGCAAATACGGCCGATGCCTTCCAGCATTACATGGACCTTCATGCCGACGGATACTACTACGATGAAGCCCGCCAGCGCTTTGAGCAGCTCGACGCCCTGCGCCTGAAGGCCGAGGAGAGAGAGTCGGTAGCCACGCGCATACAGCAGCTGCTGACGGCCTTCTCCAATCGCGACGAGTCCGCCGTCAACAGCCTCATGGCCGGCACCATCGTGGCGTTCATGGGCAAGGATCATCCTGCAGCCGACTATCCCGTGCAATGGATGAAGCACCAGTTCGAGGCCGATGTGACCGCCATTTCCTTTGCTTTGGCCGACGATTGGACGATAGAGAAGCGGCAACCGGCGCAGGAGGGCGCCCCAATCGTCTATGCTGTAGCCGTCTCTGTCGACCAGCGTATCGACCGTACCGACGACTCGCGCGAACGGGTGAGGGCCTATCGCCTTTCGGCCCGTCTGCAGCCCGACTTCCGCATTCAGTCGTTCAACTTGCAGAAAGTAGAGCGATAAAAGGTAGTCTCAGCTGCCGCAATTGTGATTCAAGGCTATTCGAAACCGCGTGTTTTCGAATAGCCTTTTCTTATGGTCTTCGATTCATCCGACTAATCGCCTCGATTCATCCGACTAATCGCCTCGATTCATCCGACTAATCGCCCCGATTCATCCGACTAATCGACCCGATTCATCCGACTAATCGCCCCGATATGGGCCTCTTAGCAGGCAGATAACATAGTTTCTTTGACGAAGTGACAGGAACAGGAGCATTTTTTTGGATAATCATGCCAAATGATTGCAAAATATTTTGTACCTTTGCAGGCAAATTCAAGCAAACTATTGTTATAACATTATAAACGTTTTATGAATTTCACTTTGTTAATTACCGTCTTGCTGACGGCTATTACATTGGTGGCGGCTGCTTACTTGATAGCTAAGCTTATAGGTCCGCGCTCATACGCAAAGGTGAAAGGTGAACCTTACGAGTGTGGTATTCCCACGCGCGGTTCTTCCTGGTTGCCGGTAAGTGTGGGCTTCTACCTGTTCGCCATCCTGTTCCTCATGTTCGATGTGGAAACTGTGTTTCTGTATCCATGGGCAGTAGTAGTGAAGGACTTTGGTGCGATGGCTCTGCTCTCCATCGGGTTCTTCTTAGTAGTATTAGTGCTGGGTCTTGCTTACGCCTGGCGGAAAGGAGCGTTGGAATGGAAATGAAGCCGAAGATCAAGAGCATTCCCTACGAAGAGTGGAACGACAACTCTACGCTGGAGAAGCTCGTTGACGAGCTCCATGAGGGTGGCGTCAACGTGATTACGGGCTCGCTCGACAAGCTCATCAACTGGGGACGTGCCAACTCGCTTTGGTCGCTTACGTTCGCTACCAGCTGCTGCGGCA
Organism: uncultured Prevotellaceae bacterium; assembly: GCA_902771785.1. Classification (GTDB taxonomy): domain Bacteria; phylum Bacteroidota; class Bacteroidia; order Bacteroidales; family Bacteroidaceae; genus Prevotella. The sequence goes on along the minus strand of CACXYH010000004.1, from coordinate 14,951 downwards.
TCGAGTTCATGGCCTGCGGTTGTGCCCGTTACGACTTTGCCCGCTTCGGTTTCGAGGTGACGCGCAACTCCCCCAGACAGGCCGACCTGATTATGTGTGCCGGCACGATTACCCACAAGATGGCTCCCGCCCTGAAGCGTCTGTACGACGAGATGGCCGAGCCGAAGTATGTCATCGCCGTTGGCGGCTGCGCCATCAGCGGAGGCCCCTTCAAGTCGAGCTATCATGTGGTGAAGGGCATCGAGGAGATCGTGCCCGTCGACGTGTTCATTCCTGGCTGTCCGCCCCGTCCAGAGGCCATCATGTATGGCATGATGCAGCTGCAGCGCAAGGTCAAGATTGAGAAATTCTTCGGTGGCGCCAACCACAAGCAGACCCGCGAAGAGGCTGCGCTGGGCGTGTCGAACGAAGAGCTGACGTTCCGCAACCAACTGGGCGACCATCGCCGCGAGCCGATTGTGGTGACCGACGTGCCCAAGGAGTTCGTAGAAGAACTAAAGAAAGAAAAGGAGGAGAACGCATGAAACTGGAATTCCTAACATTCGAATTTGACAAGTTCGCCTCTGAGATGCAGAACTTGAAGAGCAAGAAAGGCTTCGATTACCTGGTCACCATCGTGGGCGAAGACTTCGGCGCAGAAGAGGGACTCGGGTGCATCTACATTCTCGAGAACACCAAGACCCACGAGCGCTGCTCGGTGAAGATGCTGGCCAAGACGCAGGTCTGTGGCGACGGCATTGCCTCAAACGGAACGGGCGAGACCGACGGCCAGCTCATTCCCTACATACCCTCAGTAGTCAACATCTGGAAAGTGGCCGACCTGCTGGAGCGCGAGGTCTACGACTTCTTCGGCATCGTCTTCCTCGGACATCCCGACATGCGCCGCCTCTTCCTGCGTAGCGACTTCAAGGGATATCCCTTCCGCAAGGACTGGAAGTTCAACGACGAATATTCGCTCGACGACGACGTGGAGCCCGACTACGGTCTGGAGTACTATCTCGACAAGGAGGGCAACCTGCAGTCGAAGCAGAACAAGCTCTTTGTAGCCGACGACTACGTCATCAACATCGGCCCGCAGCACCCCTCAACCCACGGCGTGCTCCGTCTGCAGACGGTGCTCGACGGCGAGGTCGTCAAGCGCGTGTATCCCCACCTGGGCTACATCCACCGCGGCATCGAGAAGATGTGCGAGCAGATGACCTATCCGCAAACGCTTGCTTTAACCGACCGTCTTAACTACCTGAGTGCCATGATGCATCGCCACGCCCTCGTTGGCGTCATCGAGGAGGGAATGGGCGTTGAGCTCACCGACCGAATCAAGTACATTCGCACCATCATGGACGAGCTGCAGCGACTCGACTCGCACCTGCTCTACGTAGGCTGCTGCGCTCAGGATATGGGCGCCCTGACGGCATTCCTCTATTCTATGCGCGACCGCGAGCACGTGCTCAACTGCATGGAAGAGACCACCGGCGGACGCCTCATTCAGAACTATTACAGAATAGGCGGACTGCAGGACGACATCGACCCCAACTTCGTGAAGAACGTGAAGGACCTCGTGAAGTATATGAAGCCCATCATCCAGGAGTACGTCGACGTGTTTGGCGACAACGTCATCACCCACAACCGCTTCGAGAACGTAGGACCCATGTCGATGGACGACTGCATCTCCTACGCCGTCACCGGTCCTGCCGGACGCGCCTCGGGCTGGAAGAATGACGTGCGCAAGAACCATCCCTACGACATGTACGACAAGGTAGAGTGGGAGCAGGTCACCATGACCGGCTGCGACACGATGGACCGCTACACCTGCCACATCACCGAGATGTATCAGAGCCTGCACATCATCGAGCAGCTCATCGACAACATTCCCGAGGGCGACTTCTACGTGAAGCAGAAGCCCATCATCAAGGTGCCCGAGGGACAATGGTACTTCTCCGTCGAGGGAGCCAGCGGCGAGTTCGGCGTCTACCTCGACTCACGTGGCGACAAGAGCCCCTACCGTCTGAAGATGCGCCCCATGGGCCTCTCGCTGACGGGTGCACTCGACCCCATGCTGCGCGGCCAGAAGATTGCCGACCTCGTGGCCACGGGTGCCGCTATTGACTTTGTAATTCCTGATATTGACCGATAAAAGCGTTTAGGATTATGTTCGATTTTAGTATTATTACACAATGGTTCGACGCTCTCCTGCGCCAGACGCTGGGGTTGGGAGATTTCTGGTCGATATTGATTGAATGCGTGCTGGTGGGAGTGGCCATCCTCGTGGGTTATGCCCTCATCGCCATCGTGCTTATTTTCATGGAGCGTAAGGTCTGCGCCTACTTCCAGTGCCGTCTCGGCCCGATGCGCGTAGGCTACTGGGGACTGCTGCAGGTCTTTGCCGACGTGCTGAAGATGCTCATCAAGGAGATTTTCTTCGTCGACAAGGCCGACAAGCTGCTCTACATCGTCGCTCCCTTCCTTGTGATTATTGGTTCCGTCGGAGCCTTCTCGTTCCTGCCCTGGAACAATGGTGCCACGATACTCGACTTCAACGTGGGCGTGTTCCTGCTGACGGCCGTCTCCTCGATAGGCGTCGTCGGTATCTTCCTGGCAGGCTGGGCCTCCAACAACAAGTATTCTGTTGTGTCGGCCATGCGTGGAGCCGTGCAGATGATCTCCTATGAGATGTCGCTCTGCCTCTGCCTCATTACGGCCGTCATCCTGACGGGCACCATGCAGATGTCGGGCATCGTCGAGGCTCAGACAGGCCCATGGAAGTGGCTCATCTTCCAGGGACACATCCCTGCACTCATCGCCTTCTTCGTGTTCCTCATCGCCGGTAATGCCGAGGCCAACCGTGGCCCATTCGACATGGCCGAGGCAGAGAGCGAGCTGACGGCAGGCCATCATACCGAGTATAGCGGCATGGGCTTCGGCTTCTTCTATCTGGCCGAGTTCCTCAACCTGTTTATCATCGCAGGTATCGCCGCTGCAGTATTCCTGGGTGGCTGGGCTCCCGTCAACATTGGCATCGAGGCCTTCGACAATCTGATGAACTACATCCCCGGCATCGTCTGGTTCATGGGCAAGACCTTCGCCCTCGTGTGGGTGCTCATGTGGATTAAGTGGACCTTCCCCCGCCTGCGTATCGACCAGATACTGAAGCTCGAGTGGAAGTACCTCATGCCGCTGGCACTCATCAACCTCGTCCTGATGACGGTTGTGGTGGCCCTTGGCCTATATATTTAATAAGGTGTACTAGAAAGACTAGAGTAATTAGGAAATCTAGAAAAACTAGAAATACTAGCAAGAAAAATGGAAGAAAACAAATCATATTTCGGAGAACTCGGGCACGGCATCAAGACGCTGGCTACTGGCATGAAGGTCACCTGGAAGGAATACTTCAAGGACTTCTTCACCAACAAGTCGACGGAGCAGTACCCCGAGAACCGCAAGACCACACTCCACGTGGCTAAGCGCCACCGTGGCCGCTTGGTGTTCAAGCGCACGGACGACGGAGCCTACAAGTGTACGGCTTGCACATTGTGCGAGAAGGCATGTCCGAACGGCACCATCAAAATCACGGCCCACATGGCCGAAGACCCCGAGACGGGCAAGAAGAAGAAGGTGCTCGACGACTATCTGTACGACCTGGGCGACTGCATGTTCTGCCAGCTCTGTACCAATGCCTGCAACTTCGGCGCAATCGAGTTTACCAACGATTTCGAGAATGCAGTCTTCGACCGCAACCGCCTCGTGCTTCACCTCGACAAGGAGGTATACAAGGGCGGTTCGCTGCCCAACCTCATCGACGGCGGCGCCGAGCTGACTATCGGTAAGTTTAACACTAAAACGAAGTAAGCGACTATGGCAAATATAGTAATGTTTTGCATCCTTGCGGTCGTCATCCTCGGCTCTGCCGTGCTTTGTGTGACGACGACGCGCATCATGCGGGCCGCAACGTTCATGTTGTTCGTGCTCTTTGGCGTGGCAGGTCTTTACTTCCTGCTCGACTATACTTTCCTGGGTGCTGCCCAAATCAGCATCTATGCCGGTGGCGTGACAATGATTTATGTCTTTGCCATCCAGCTCGTCAGCAAGCGCACTCTCCAGGGAATGGTGGAGCGCATGAAGGGTTCACGTGTCATCTTCGGCGCATTCATGTCGCTGGTAGGCTTGGCAACCGTGACATTCATCGTGCTCAAGAACAAGTTCATCTGCATGGCCGGTCAGGTCATGGACACCGAGGTGCCCATGGCGAAGATCGGAACAGCCCTCGTGGGTAGTGAGAAGTATCAGTATGTTTTGCCGTTCGAGTTCATCTCGGTGTTCCTGCTGGCATGTATCATCGGCGGCTTGGTTGTAGCAAGAAAGGAGGAGTAGTGACTATGATACCTGTACAATATTTCCTGGTGCTCAGCGCACTATTGTTCTTCATCGGCGTCTACGGCTTCATCTCGCGCCGCAACCTGATAGCCATGCTCATCTCGATTGAACTGGTGCTCAATGCCGTCGACATCAACTTTGCAGCCATCAACCGCCTGCTCTTCCCCGGACTGAACGAGGGCTTCTTCATGACCCTCTTCTCCATTGGCGTGAGTGCAGCCGAGAGTGCCGTGGCTATTGCGATTATCCTCAATGTCTACCGTAACTTCAAGAGTGACACCGTAGACAGTATCACCAACTTGAAAAGATAACATAGGATATGGAATACGGATATACAGCTTTCATTCTTTTGCTGCCGCTGCTGTCGTTCCTCGTGTTGGGACTGGCAGGTATGAAGATGCAGCATAAGGTGGCCGGACTTATCGGCACATGCTCTTTGGGACTCGTCACCATCCTGTCTTACATGACGGCCTTCCAGTATTTTACTGCCGACCGCGTGAACGGCATCTATCAGACGATTGTTCCCTACAACTTCACTTGGTTGCCCCTGGGCAACTTGCACTTCGACATGGGTATCCTGCTCGACCCGATTTCGGTCATGATGCTGATTGTCATCTCAACCGTGTCGCTCATGGTGCACATCTACTCGTTTGGCTACATGCACGGCGAGAAGGGCTTCCAGCGCTACTATGCCTTCCTGAGCCTCTTCACCATGTCGATGCTCGGACTGGTGCTGGCCACCAACATCTTCCAGATGTATATGTTCTGGGAGCTCGTGGGTGTTTCTTCTTACCTGCTCATCGGCTTCTACTATCCCTTGAAGCCCGCCATTGCAGCCTCGAAGAAGGCCTTCATCGTGACCCGCTTTGCCGATATGTTCTTCCTGATCGGTATCTTGACCTTCGGCTACTACACCGACTCGTTCAGCTTCTCGTTTGCTGGCGACATCGTGATGGGGCAGGGCACGACTCCTTTCATCGAAGGCAACATGGCCAAGGCCGTTACGGCTGGTGCCTGCATCATCCCCACGGCCCTCGTGCTGATGTTCATTGGTGGTGCCGGTAAGAGTGCCATGTTCCCCTTGCACATCTGGCTGCCCGATGCCATGGAGGGCCCGACCCCTGTGTCGGCACTCATCCATGCCGCTACCATGGTCGTAGCCGGTGTCTATCAGATTGCCCGCATGTTCCCCTTGTGGATTCAGTATGCCCCCGAGGCCATGAGCATCGTGGTGTGGGTAGGCGTGATTACCGCTTTCTATGCCGCTGCCGTGGCTTGCGCCCAGAGCGACATCAAGCGTGTGCTGGCCTTCTCCACCATCTCTCAGATTGCCTTCATGATGGTGGCCCTCGGCGTGTCGCTCCCCGGCCACGAGGCTATACTCGACAACCACGCTCAGCTGGGCTACATGGCCGGTATGTTCCATCTGTTCACCCACGCCATGTTCAAGGCTTGCCTCTTCCTGGGTGCCGGTTGCATCATCCATGCCGTGCATTCCAACGAGATGTTCTACATGGGCGGACTGCGTAAGTACATGCCTGTCACCCACGTCACGTTCCTCATTTCGTGTCTGGCCATTGCCGGTATTCCCTTCTTCTCGGGCTTCAGCTCGAAGGATGAGATTATCACCGCCTGCATGCACTACAGTCCTGTAGTGGGATGGATTATGACGGGCATTGCCGCTATGACCGCTTTCTACATGTTCCGTCTGTACTACGGCATCTTCTGGGGAACCGAGAATGTGGAGGCCCACGAGCACCACACGCCCCATGAGGCACCTGCTACGATGACCATACCCCTCATCGTGCTTACCGTCATCACCCTGGGTGTCGGTATCTACACCACGCTGGGCGGTTTCCTTGGCTGGGGCGGTTCGTTTGGTGCTTTCGTCAGCGCCAGCGGTCAGGACTACACCATCCACTTCGACCCGCAGATTGCTGCCACCTCAACGATTATTGCCATTCTGAGCATCTGTCTCGCCACCTATATTTATAAGGGTGAGAGCCAGCCCATTGCCGATCGTCTCTACAAGACGTTCCCGAAGTTGCATCGTGCAGCCTACAAGCGTTTCTATCAGGACGAGATTTGGCAGTATGTCACTCATCGCATCATCTTCCGTTGCGTCTCTACGCCTATTGCCTGGTTCGACCGTCACGTCGTCGATGGTACGTTCAACTTCCTGGCATGGGGAGCCAATGAGGCAGGCGAGAGCATTCGTCCCTGGCAGAGCGGCGACGTACGTCAGTATGCCGTCTGGTTCCTGACGGGTGCCGTAGCATTAGTATTAATCCTTTTATGCATCTAAACCGATATGAATATACTTAGCTTATTCGTAGTAATCCCCGCTCTGATGCTTCTGGGATTGTGGATTGCCCGCAACCTCAATCAGGTGCGTGGCGTGATGGTGGCAGGTTCCAGCTGTCTGCTTGTCCTCTCCATCTGGCTGACGATTTATTTCATTCAGGAGCGTGCCGCCGGCAACACCGACCAGATGCTCCTCGTTGCCTCTACACCTTGGTTCAAGCCGCTCAACATAGCCTATGCTGTTGGCGTCGACGGTATCTCGGTCGTCATGTTGCTCCTTTCGAGCATCATCGTCTTCACGGGTACCTTTGCCTCCTGGCAGCTCAAGCCCCTCACCAAGGAGTACTTCCTTTGGTTCACCCTCCTTTCTACGGGTGTGTTCGGCTTCTTCATCTGTACCGACATGTTTGCCATGTTCATGTTCTATGAGGTGGCTCTCATTCCTATGTACCTGCTCATTGGTGTATGGGGTTCGGGCAAGAAGGAGTATGCAGCCATGAAGCTGACGCTGATGCTGATGGGCGGTTCGGCCCTGCTCATTCTGGGCATCCTCGGCATCTACTACTTCAATGGCCTCTATAGTGGCACTTACACGATGAACGTCAACGAGATTGCTCTGACGTCGCACATGATTCCTGTCGGCATCCAGAGCGCCTTCTTCCCCTTCATCTTCATCGGCTTCGGTGTGCTGGGAGCCCTGTTCCCGTTCCACACTTGGTCGCCCGACGGTCATGCTTCGGCACCTACCGCCGTCTCGATGCTCCATGCCGGTGTGCTCATGAAGCTGGGAGGCTATGGCTGCTTCCGCGTTGCCATGTATCTGCTGCCCGACGCAGCTCAGGAGCTCTCGTGGATATTCCTCATTCTGACCACGATTTCGGTAGTCTATGGTGCACTCTCGGCCTGCGTGCAGACCGACCTGAAGTACATCAACGCCTACTCGTCGGTTTCGCATTGCGGCCTCGTGCTCTTTGCCCTGCTGATGATGAGCCAGACCGCCGTAACGGGTGCCATCCTGCAGATGCTCTCTCACGGTCTGATGACGGCTCTCTTCTTTGCCCTCATCGGTATGATTTACGGTCGTACCCACACGCGTGACATCCGCCAGCTGGCCGGTCTGATGAAGATCATGCCGTTCCTCTCCGTGGGTTACGTCATTGCCGGTCTGGCCAACCTGGGCCTTCCTGGCTTCTCGGGCTTCATTGCTGAGATGACCATCTTCGTAGGCTCGTTTGGTGCTCACCCCCTCATTGGCGACCCCAACGACTCATTCCGCATGGTGGCCACGATCATTGCCTGTATGTCGATTGTCGTCACGGCAGTCTACATCCTGCGCGTTGTCGGTAAGATCCTCTACGGCGAGGTTGAGAACAAGCACTACCTGGAGCTGACCGATGCTACATGGGACGAGCGCGTTGCCGTGATTTGCCTCATCTTCTGCGTCGCAGGCCTTGGTTCGTTCCCCTTCTGGGTGAGCAACATCATCTCGCCCTCGGCAGGCACGATACTTCAACAAATTGGTGTAATGTAACGAAAGGAGGACAAACAGTATGAATTACAGTCAATTCTTAGAAATGATGCCCGAGGCATTCCTCGTCCTTGAGCTCCTGATAGTTTTCTTTGCCGACCTCTTCCTCATGAAGGACGAGCAGAAGTCGCGCAAACTGGGACTTATTGCAACGGGCGCACTCCTCATGCAGACCTGCCTCATGTTCGGTCTGCAAGACCCCACCGAGGCTTTCGGCGGACTCTACGTCACCTCGGAGATGGTCAACGTGATGAAGATTATCCTCACCTTCGGTACGCTGATTGTCGTCGTCATGGCTCAGCCCTGGGTCGACGGTCGTCAGAAGGTGGCCGGCGAGTTCTATGAGCTGGTGTTCTCGACGCTCCTTGGCATGTATGTCATGATGTCGAGTGGCCATTTCCTCATGTTCTTCCTCGGTCTTGAGATGGCCTCCGTGCCCATGGCATGCCTCGTGGCCCTCGACAAGCTGAAGAAAGACTCTGCCGAAGCAGCCGCCAAGTATATCCTGACGGCTACGTTCTCCAGCGGCATCATGCTCTATGGCATCTCGTTCGTCTATGCTGCTGCCGGCACGCTCTATTTCGGCGATGTGGCTACGGCTCTGACGGCCCGCTTTGCCGAGTCTCAGGGTCTGCTCAACGTGGCCCTGCCCGTTCTGGGTCTGGTGTTCTTCTTCAGCGGACTGGGCTTCAAGATTTCGCTCGTGCCCTTCCACTTCTGGACGGCCGACACCTATCAGGGTGCGCCCACTCCCGTTACGGGTTACCTGAGCGTTGTGTCGAAGGGAGCCGCCGCGCTCACCCTCGCCATCATCCTCATGAAGGTGTTTGCCCCGATGACTGCCTATTGGGAGCCCCTGCTCTACATCGTGGTCGTGCTGAGCATCACCATTGCCAACCTGTTTGCCATCCGTCAGACGGAGCTGAAGCGCTTCATGGCCTTCTCGTCTATCTCGCAGGCTGGCTACATCATGCTGGCTGTGATTGGCAACTCGCAGCTCGGCGTGGCTGCCCTGACGTTCTATGTGCTTGTCTATGTGGTGGCCAATATGGCCGTCTTCACCGTGATTAGCACCGTGGAGCATAACGGAGGCAACACCCAGATGTCGTGCTATAACGGACTCTACCAGACCAACCCGAAGCTGGCGCTGCTCATGACCATCGCCCTCTTCTCGCTGGCAGGTATTCCTCCCTTCGCAGGCATGTTCTCTAAGTTCTTCGTGTTCCTTGCTGCTGTAGGCGGACACGAGAGTGCACCCTTCTGGCCTTACTTCGTGGTGTTCGTAGCCTTGATCAATACCGTGGTGAGCTTGTACTACTATCTGCTCATCGTCAAGGCCATGTACATCAAGCAGGAGGAGCACCCGCTACCCACCTTCGCTACCGAGGCCAACACGCGCATCTCGCTGGCAGTCTGCACCGCCGGCATCCTTCTCTTCGGAGTGTGCTCGTGCATCTACGACTGGATTGCTGCAGCTGCCCTGTAAGGTTCAGCTGAGACTTTAACATTTATCATCCCGACGGTTTTCATCACCCGTCGGGATTTTTTTTGTTCCCCTCCCCCCTTCGACCATGCTGAAGTTCCCCTTCGACCATGCTGAAGTTCCCCTTCGACCATGCTGAAGTTCCCCTTCGACCATGCTGAAGTTCCCCTTCGACCTTATGCTTCCCTTTTTTGCTGAGTGGGGAAGAATTCTGAGGGAAAAGCATGGGCGGTTGCCATATTTTTCGTATATTTGCAGCCAGATAACCCACTAAGACAAAGCAAAGATGCAGAAACTACAGACCGTGCTGACCGCGGGCGCCCTCCTTGCCCAGCAGTCGGCAGTAGCCGAGGAACAACAGCAGAAGGCCACGCCCGAACGCCCGAACATCGTCTTCATCCTGGCCGACGATATGGGCTATGGCGACCTGGCCTGCTATGGCAACGAGTATATCAAGACGCCGAACATCGACCGGCTGGCTGCTACGGGCACCAGCTTCACGCAGGCCTACGCCGGAAGCGGCATCAGCTCGCCTTCGCGCTGTTCGCTCATGACGGGCCGCAACACGGGCAACACCCGCATCCGCGACAACCAATGCTATGCCGGAGGCCTGACGGGACTGAAAATCAATCCGCGGGGCGACACGACCATCGTGCGCCGGGCCAACTTGCTGCCCGAGGACACCACGCTGGCAACGGTCATCGGCACGGCGGGCTATCGTACCTGCCTGGTCAACAAGTGGCACCTCGACGGCTACGACCCGGGTGCAGCACCTAATCATCGTGGCTTCGACGAGTTCTACGGATGGACCATCTCTACCGTTCACAGCAACTCGCCCTACTACTATCCCTACTACCGGCTGTGGGGCGACAGCCTTGTCCATATCGAAGCGAATGCCCACGATGCCCACGTGCGCCACAACACCGAGATTTCTACCGACGATGCCATCGCCTTCATCCATCGTAACAAGGAGCGGCCGTTCTTCCTCTTCCTGGGCTACGATGCACCCCACGAGCCTTACAACATCGACGACACCTCATGGTACGACGAGCATGGCGAATGGTCGATGAACACCAAGCGCTATGCGGCGCTCGTCACCCATATGGACTATCACATTGGCCGGCTGCTTGCTGCGCTCGACCATCTCGGGCTGCGCGAGAACACGCTTGTCATCTTCGCCTCCGACAATGGGGCTGCCGTCATGGCTCCGCTCAAGGAGCTCAACTGCGGCGCAGGCCTCAAGGGGCGCAAGGGCCAGCTCTACGAGGGCGGTATCCGCGTGCCGCTCATCGTCAATCAGCCGGGGCGCGTGCCTGCCCGCCAGATCAGCAACCTCGTCTACTTCCCCGACTTCATGCCTACGCTGGCCCGCCTCACGGGCAGCGAGCGGGCGTTGCCGCAGACCGACGGCATCGACATCTCGCCCCTGTTCTATGGCAAAGAGGCCGATACCGACCACCGGCAGCTCTACTGGGAGTTCCCCGGCAAGCAGCGTGCCCTGAGGGTGGGCGAGTGGAAGTGCGTCACGGTGAAGAAAGGTGCGCCGCTCGAGCTCTATCACATCAGCGAAGACCCGCTCGAACAGCACAACCTGGCCAGTAAGTATCCGCAGATGGTGCGCGAGTTCGATGCCATCATGCGGCAGATGCACAAGCCTTCCGCAAACTATCCTGTTCCGGAAGACGAGGAAAAGAAGAAGTAGAGAAGTACGTTTGATGCTGTCGTTCCCTTTTGCCCGTCCGCTCTATGTCATGCTGAAGCCGGCTGGCGCCAGCTGCAATCTGGCGTGCCGCTACTGCTACTATCTGGAAAAGAGCCGGCTCTACGACGATGCTGCGTCGGCCTCGGCCATGAGCGACGAGCTGCTGGAGGAGTTCACGCGTCAGTACCTCGAAGCGCAGACCATGCCGCAGGTGCTCTTCACCTGGCATGGAGGCGAGCCGTTGCTGCGCCCGCTGTCGTTCTATCGGCGTGCCTTAGCGTTGCAGCGCAAGTATGCCCGAGGGCGGCATATAGACAACTGCCTGCAGACCAACGGCACGCTGCTCACCGACGAGTGGTGCGAGTTTCTGCGGGAGAACCGCTTCCTCGTGGGCATCTCGATCGATGGGCCGCAACCGCTGCACGATGCTTATCGGCTGACGCGGGGCGGGCGTTCCACGTTCGATGCCGTCATGCGGGGCATCCGTCTGCTGCAGAAACATGGGGTGGAGTGGAATGCGATGGCCGTTGTCCATCGCCTCAATGCCGAGCAGCCCTTGGAGTTCTATCGCTTCTTCCGCGACATAGGCTGTCAGTACCTGCAGTTTACGCCCGTCGTCGAGCGTGTGGTCAGGCGTGGCGACGGCTGTTCGCTGGCTGCGGGCAGCGAGCAGGGTGGGGCGTTGACCGACCACTCCGTCACCCCTTCGCAATGGGGCCGCTTCCTCTGTACGCTCTATGATGAGTGGGTGCGCCGCGATGTTGGCCGCCTGTTCGTGCAGCTCTTCGATGCCACGCTGGCCAACTGGGTTGGCGAGCCGCCGGGCGTCTGTTCGCTCTCGTCGTCGTGTGGCCATGCGGCTGTGATGGAGCATAATGGCGACGTCTATTCGTGCGACCACTTCGTCTTTCCTGCCTATCGCTTAGGCAACATCCGTCGGCAGTCGCTCACCCAGCTGCTCTATAGCGAGCGGCAACAGCAGTTCGGCCGTCAGAAGACTGAGGGGCTGCCCCGCCAGTGCCGTGAGTGCAGCTATCTGTTTGCCTGCCATGGCGAGTGTCCGCGCAACCGCTTTGCCGTCGATGCCTATGGCGAGCCCCACCTCAACTATCTCTGTGCCGGCTATCGCCAGTACTTTGCCCACGTTGCAGCCGACATGGACTTTATGCGGGCAGAGCTTGAGGCCGGTCGTCCGCCCGCTAATGTGATGCTTCGCTATAGCGGAAGGTGAGGGTCGCGTAGCTTCTATTTGTTGGGTATGTTCATCCAGTACTGCCGTTCCTCGTCGTCCATTTTCTCGATGGCATAGCGAAGAGCGGTGCGAGGCATCTCACGGACGTGCTGGTGCAGGAAGTCGCGCAGCAGGTCCATCGACACCCGCTTGCCCATCTCGCGCAGCATCCAGCCGACAGCCTTATGCATCAGGTCGTGCGGATGGTGCAGATGCACCTCGGCGTAGCGCAGACACCACGAAGCATCGCCCAGCTGCGACGTCATCCAGGTGCAGACGATGCTCATGCGCTGCTTCCACAGGCAGGAGCTTGCGGCCAGCTCATCAAGAACGTTTATCTTGTATTCCTTGTCGCCAAGGGCAGAGGGCAGCATCAGCCAATGTCCCAGGATTTTTGGTGCCGACATATCCACCAGGTCCCAGTTGTTGGCCTGCTCGGCATTGTTCAGGTAGAGCGTCAGGATTTCGTCGCGCTTCCTGATGGCCGCGGCATCGTTGGCGAGGCGCTTCGTGGCCAGTCGCTCGAAATGCCAGACGAGCATGAGCAGCCCGCAGAGCCTCACCTCGTGCCAGCGGCACCTCAGCAGCTCGGGTATCTCGCTCAACGGCGTGTCCTTCGCAGCCATCTTTACCACTTCCCGCGTCTGCGGTACCTTGATGCCGAGGAACTCGTCGCCATAGCCATACTCACCAGGTGCAGTCTTAAAGAACCCTATCAGCACCTGCCGCTGTTCCTCGTTGCGCAGTGCTGTTTGTTTCTTCTTCGATGGCTGCAAAGTTAAGGAAAATTACTGAAACCACCAAGGAAAACAGCCTTAGGCATCGACAAAAAACATGAGCGTAACCAATCGGGTGGATTCACGTAATGAATCGGGTCGATTTACGTAACCAATCGGGGCGATTCACGTGCTTTTTTACCGAACGATTTTCTTCTTGCCGTCCACGATATACAAACCCTTGCGAGTGGGCTGACCATTCAGCCGGCGGCCTTGCAGGTCGTAGACGACATCAGACGAGGAGGCTCTGGTGATGCTGTTCATGCCAGACTCCACACTGAAGAAGTGCTTCCACCCCTCGGCTGCCTTGTAGGCATCCGTGCAGCCTTCAGGCACGTAGAGCTTGCAAGTCTTATACATATCTTCGCTCACCGGTCCCCAACTCGTCGTCGTCGGAGGCACTACGGCCAGGCAGGTCAGCGACCTCATGCTCGGGTTGAATCCGAAGGCATTTTCTCCTACCGACTCTACCGACGCGGGGATAATGGCCGACATGATGTTTGCCTCCATAAATGCCCCCTCGCCAATCGTCTTCAGTTTGGTGTATATTGACAAATCCAAATTTACACCGGTAGCGTAGGCGTGGTTGAAGGCATAATTGCCAATGGCCGTCAATTTCTCATGATTTATTACAACGAGTACCAGCGTACTGCATTCTCCAAAGCATTGGTCTGGAATTTCTGCAACATTTCCGACATTCACATTCTTTACATTCTGGGCTTGGAAGAATTCGCCAGTGTGCAGCCGTGTCACTTTAGGACCGAATTCTACATCCTCCACTGTCGTCTGGTAGAACAGTCCCATCGGTCCGCCAGTCTCTTCGGCACTTAGGTTCCTCACCGTGAAGTCGCGCCCTACATATACGTATTTTAGCTCATTCATATTCATTAAGAGTGAGCCGTATACCACGGTGCCGTCCCATATCGTGATAGGTGAACTGCTATCCTCGATGTAGCATCTCTCTATTCCAGAACCCATGAAGCAAGCCGACTCGAGTACTTCCACCGAGGCTGGAATTCTGATTTCTTTCAGTTCCGTGCACAGTTGAAACGCCAGAAAACCGATAGTCTTCAGCGTCGATGGCAGCTTAATCGATTTGAGACTGTCGCACTCATTGAAGGCTCCTTCACCGATGGCAGTCACGGTATAGCCGTTAGGAGCTTTCTCCGGTATCACCACGTCGTCCCTGTAGCAGTGGCAGTTGCCCATGGCCTGCTGATCACCGTGCCAGTGCCAGCGGTAGCTGCTGATGACGGTAGCCGTCTTGCTCGCATCGTCGTATTTCCAGAAGAATCCGTCCTCCCTCTTCAGTCCGTCGGGCTCTCCCTGAGCATTCGTCACTGTCGCCATGAAGGCGAATGCTAATAATAATAGTAAACCTTTCTTCATGTTTATTGTACTTTTGTAGTTAAATAAAATTTGTAACTGCAAATGTACAAATTAGTGCGAAGAATGTACTTGCAAATCGTCACAACCTACTTGCAGATGATGTTTCGTCAGTCGTTTTCAGCCTTCCACTCGGTAGGTGTCAGTCCTGTTGCGGCTTTGAAGGCGCG